>NZ_LN831024.1:5910000-6210000 GCF_001457615.1 Pseudomonas aeruginosa
CCAGGCGCGCGCCGAGGCTGTGGAGAAGGACCAGGTCGTGGACGATATTGCCGAAATTGGGATGCTCCACCCCTTCGCCGGGGAGCATGACCACGAAGGTGCGGTCCCGGTGCGAGTTGATGTAGGGCGAAGCGTGACGTAACCAGTTGACGTAGTCGGGCATGGTGGGGAAAGCCTGTCGTTTCGTGAGCGAGAGCAAAGCGTGAGCGGCCGGGACGGCCCGAAGGGCGCCGTTATCGTCGTCGCAGCAACATCGACAGGCTTCTCCTCACTTTCTGGTTAACGAGACGGATGGATCACGCGCGAGTTTAAACCCTCGGCGGCCCCCCGGCCGCGGGATTCGACCATGGTACGGGGCGTGGGGCCGGAACGAACCGTTTTACCACTATTTCTGAAAAAAACTATCCGAAAACCCCGGTTAACTCGCGCAGCGCTTTTTCGCTAGGCTGCCTCGTTCGCCGTGCCGTCCGGCGCGCACCCACGCGAACGAGGAAAATCCATGAGCGAATACTTCCATCACGTCCTGGTCGGCCTGCTCGCCGTGCTCCCGGTAGCCAACCCGCTGACCAGCGTCTCGCTGCTGCTCGGCCTCGGCGGCAGCCTGCCGCCGGCGGAGCGCAACCGGCAGATATTCAAGGCCAGCCTCTACGTGGCGCTGATCATGCTGGTCAGCTTCTACGGCGGCAGCCTGGTGATGCAGGTGTTCGGCATCTCCATTCCCGGCCTGCGCATCGCCGGCGGGCTGATCGTCGCCTATATCGGCTTCACCATGCTGTTCCCCGCCACCACGCCGGACGAGACCGAAGTCCAGCACGACCTGCTGTCGGACGAGGAAAAGATCACCCCGCACTTCCGCGACCTGTCCTTCGTTCCGCTGGCCCTGCCGGGTACCGCGGGGCCGGGGACCATCGCCCTGGTGGTCAGCTCGGCGTCGACGCTGCAATCCACCTACGGAAGCATTCCGCTGTTCATCCACCTCGCGGCGATCACCGTCACCCTGCTCACCGCGCTGATCTTCTGGATCGCCCTGCAAAGCTCCGGGCGCATCATGAAGTTCCTCGGCGAATCCGGGATCGACGCCATCTCGCGAGTGGTCGGCTTCCTGCTGGTGGCGATGGGCGTGCAGTTCGTCATCAACGGCGGCTTCGAGCTGGTCGCCGGCCACGCCGCGCTTCAGTCGGCGGCGGGCGTCAGGCAGTAATGCTGGATCAGCCGGCGCAGCACGCCGACCATCGGTTCGATACGCGCCAGTTCGAGGTGCTCGTCGGGCTGGTGGGCACAGGCGATGTCGCCGGCGCCGAGGACCAGGGTCTCGCTGCCCAGGCGCTGGAAGTACGGCGCCTCGGTACCGAACGCCACGGCCTCGGCGCGATGCCCGGTCAGGCGTTCGGCGACGCGTACCAGTTCGCTGTCCTGCGCCTGTTCGAACGGCGGCACGGCAGGGAACAGCGGCTGGTAGTCGATGCTCACCTTGTGCCGTTCGGCCAGCGGCCGCAGGCGCTGGCGGATCGCCTCGCGCAACTGCTCGGGCTGCATGCCGGGTAGCGGGCGCAGGTCGAATTCCAGCGAACACTGGCCGCAGATGCGGTTGGGATTGTCGCCGCCGTGGATGCAACCGAAGTTCAGGGTCGGCTGGGGCACGCTGAACTGCGGGTTGTTCCAGGCCTGCTGCCATTCCCCGCGCAGAGCCATCAGCTCGCCGATGGTCGCGTGCATCGCCTCCAGGGCGCTGCGCCCGAGGTTCGGATCGGACGAATGGCCGCTCTGCCCGAGAATCTCGATGCGCTCCATCATCACCCCCTTGTGCAGGCGGATCGGCCGCAGATTGGTCGGCTCGCCGATCACCGTGGCGCGCCCCAGCGGCCGCCCGCTTTCGGCGAGGGCACGGGCGCCGGCCATCGAGCTTTCCTCGTCGCAGGTGGCGAGGATCATCAGCGGCTGGCGGAACGGCTGGTCGAGCAGCGGCAGCAAGGCCTCGATGGCCAGCGGGAAGAAGCCCTTCATGTCGCAACTGCCGAGGCCGTACCAGCGGCCGTCGCGCTCGTCCAGGCGCAGCGGATCGCTGCTCCACAGCGCTTCGTCGTAGGGCACGGTATCGGTGTGGCCGGCCAGCACCAGCCCGCCGGGACCGCTGCCGTAGCTGGCCAGCAGGTTGAACTTGCCCGGCGAGACTTCCCGGATCTCGCAGCGGAAGCCTAGATCGCCCAGCCAGGAGGCCAGCAGGTCGACCACCGGGCGGTTGGTCTGGTCCAGCTCGGGCTGGGTGCAACTGACGGAAGACGCGGCGATCAGCGCGCCGAACTGGTCTTTCAGAGACGGCAACGGCATGGGACCCTCCACACGGATCGAGCCCCATCATGGCCTATCGCGGCGGTGGATAAAACCGTCCGTTCCGGTTCCGCCTGCGCCAGCCGACGAAGACCGAGCTCAGGCGCCGAACAGCGCGCGCAGGACCAGGAAGAACAGGATCGCCAGCAACGCGCCGGCCGGCAGGGTCACTACCCAGGACAGGAAGATCGAGCCGATCACCCGCAGGTTGAGCGCGCCGATACCGCGCGCCATGCCGATGCCGAGCACCGCGCCGACCAGGGTATGGGTAGTGGACACCGGCAGGCCGATGGCCGAGGCGCCAACCACCGTGGAGGCGGTCGCCAGCTCGGCGGCGAAGCCGCGGCTGGGGGTCAGCTCGGTGATCTCCCGGCCGATGGTCGCGATCACCCGGTAGCCATAGGTAGCCAGGCCGATGACGATGCCCACCGCACCCAGCAGCAGTACCCAGGACGGCACCGGTGAGCGGGTCACCAGTTCCAGGTCGCCGCCGGCCTGGACCACCGCGACGACCGCCGCCACCGGGCCGATGGCGTTGGCCACGTCGTTGGCGCCATGGGCGAAAGCCATGGAGCAGGCGGTGAAGATCATCAGCACCGCGAAGACCCGCTCGACGCTGGCGAAGCCGCCACGCGGATCGGCTCCGCCAGTGGGTCGGATGCGCAACAGCAGGACGATGCCCAGGCCCATCACCAGGCCACCGGCGAGCAACGCCAGGCCCAGCGTCTGGATGCCGGAAAGCTCCAGGCCGACATGCTTCAGGCCCTTGCCGACGGTCATCAGCGCGACCATGAAGCCCGCCAGGAACATGTACAGCGGCACGTAGCGGCGCGCGCTGCGGAACGGGTCCTCGGCATGCAGTACCAGCCACTGCACGCTCCTGAACAGGGCGAAGGCGAGCAGCCCGGACAGCACCGGCGTCACCACCCAACTGGCGACGATCGGGCCGATCGCGCCCCAGTGCACCGCGTGCACCGAGACACCGACCGAGGCGAAGCCGATGATCGCGCCGACGATGGAGTGGGTGGTCGACACCGGCCAGCCCTTGATCGTCGCCAGCAACAGCCAGACCCCGGCGGCCAGCAAGGCCGAGAGCATGCCGAAGACCAGCAGGTCGGGGGTCATGTACTGCGGGTCGACGATGCCGCTCCTGATCGTTTCGGTGACTTCGCCACCAGCGAAATAGGCACCGCAGAACTCGAAGACCATGGCCACCAGGATCGCCTGGCGGATGGTCAGAGCGCGCGAGCCCACCGAAGTGCCCATGGCGTTGGCGACGTCGTTGGCGCCGACGCCCCAGGCCATGAAGAAACCGAACAGGCAGGCGAGTACGAGGAAGGCGAAGCCGTGGTCGGCGATCAGGGACATGGGCGGTATCCGTGTGCAGGCAGGGTCGGAAAGAAGACCGGCGCTCACCGCGCCAGCAATTGCTCCAAGCGGTTGCCGACCCGCTGGGCGCGGTCGGCGACATCGCCGATCCATTCGATGATCTGGTAGAGGAACATCACGTCCACCGGCGGCAGCTCGCTTTCCAGGCGGAACAGCTCGCGGCGCACCTCGACCTGGATGCGGTCGGTGTCGTTCTCGATCGCCTCGAGTTCCTCCACCATGCTCTCCACCAGGCTGGTCTCGCGCCCGCCGAAGCCGGTCTCGAGCAGTTCGTTGAGTTCGTTGACCACCCGCAACGCCTGGGCGCTGGCGTCCACCGAGCGCTGCACATAGGCGAGCATCTGGCCCTGTAGCGGCAACGGGATGCGCATGCGCCGGCCCAGCATCAGCCCGACGATGTCCTTGGCGCGATTGGCGACTTTGTCCTGTACACTGAGCAGCTCCAACAGATCGGAGCGCGGCACCGGAAGGAACAGGCTCTTGGGCAGGTGCATCCGGACGTTCTTCTTCAGCCGATCGGCTTCCTGCTCCAGTCGCACCATGTCCTGCTGAACCTGTTCGACCTGCGCCCAGTCCTCGGCGATCACCGCGCGGAAGAACGGCAACAGGCCGGCCGCGCATTCGTGGGCCTTGGCGATGTGCTGCTGCATCGGCCCGATCGGCGAACGGCCGAACAGGCTGATGAACGGATTGGTCGGCATGGAACGCCTCCCTGGTGGAAATGCCGAAAAGTATAGGCCACCCACCCCGCGCGCCTTTGATCTGGAACACCTTCACCCGCGGACGCCTGGCGTCCCGAGCCGGACATCGCCCCATGCAGAAAGAAACCGAAATCAAACTCCGCGTCAGCCGCGCCACCCTGGAAGCCTTGCAGGAGCACCCGTTGCTGAAGAAGCGCAACAAATCGGGCTGGGAGCGCCGCGAACTGTACAACCAGTACTACGACACCCCCGGCCGCGAGCTGGCCCGGGCCAAGGTCGCGCTGCGCATGCGCCGCGACGGCGAGCAGTACATCCAGACGCTGAAAAGCCGCGGGCAGAGCGTGGCCGGGTTGTCCGAACGCAACGAGTGGGACTGGTACCTGGAAAAGAACAAGCTCGACCTGAAGAAACTCGACGACAAGTGCTGGCCGGCGGCCCTCAAGGATCTCGACAAGAAGCAGCTCAAGCCGATCTTCAGCACCGACTTCGTCCGCCAGCGCGCCGAGATCGCCTGGGGCCGCGGCAAGGCCAGGGTAGTCGTGGAGGCGGCGCTCGACCTGGGCAAGGTGGTCGCCGGCGACAACCAGGAGGAAATCTGCGAACTGGAGCTGGAACTGCGCCAGGGCGATGCCGCCGCGCTGCTGGAGCTGGCCGCGGAACTGGCCGCCGACCTGCCGCTGATGCCCTGCGACATCAGCAAGGCCGAGCGCGGCTACCGCCTGTTCGATCCGAACAGCTACGAGGTCGATCCCCCGGCCCAGAAACTGCTGGCGGAAACCCCGCTGGACGGTGCCTTCGCCGCCATCGCCTGGTACCTGCTCGGCAGCAGCCAGCGACTGGCCGAACAGTATCGCTTCAACGGCCACTGGCGCCTGCTGGAGGACTGGCTGCAACACCTGCAGGACCTGCGTACCCTGCTCGGCAGCCTCGGCCAGGCGGTGCCACGCGCCAGCAGTCGCGAGCTGCGCGAAGCGCTGGACGCTCTCCTCGCCGACTGGGCGCCGCGCATCGAGCGCGGCCGTGACGACGAGACGCTACGCCAGCAGGCGCCGCAACTGTTCCGCGGCGAACTCGACGAGACCCGCTGGGGCCTGTTCTCCCTGAATGCCTCGCGCTGGCTGCTGGCCAAGGCCTGGACCGAGTCGCGCAACGAGCGCGGCAACCGCCAGGGCTCTGCCGCGCTGGGCAAGTGGCTGCTGCGCAGCCTTGCCGAAGAAGCCCAGGCCACGCCGCTGGCGCGCGCCCACCAGCATCCCGAGCTGCTCCCCGACCAAGCGCCGCGCCTGCAGCGCATGCTTACCTGGTTGCGCCTGGCGCGCGGCGTGCTCGACCTGCCGGAAGCCGACCGCCTCTACGGCGAACTGGCCAAGTTGCTGGAGCTGCTGCGGCAACCTGTCGATGCCGAGCGCCTGGCTGCCCGCGCCACGCAGGCCCATACTGTGCTGACGCTCAAACCCTGGAAGGCGCTGATGAAATAAGCTTCGCCGCTACCGCCATCATCCGAAGGGAGTCTGCATGTCCGTGTTCGCCACCGCCGCCCAGGACCGCCTGCTGGACCTCGGCGACCTGCTCCGCGAGCTGGTCGCCCAGGGCCGGGTCGGGCAGGAGCAGGCCGAACAGTGCCTGGCGATCCGCCGCAGCGCGGTGCGCAACCAGCAGCATCCGCTGGAGTTCCTCGCCGCGCAGCAGGTCGAGGATCTCAAGCGCCCCGGACGCAAGCTCGACCTGGAGACCCTCACCCAGTGGCTGGCCGAGTACGCCGGCCAGCCCTACCTGCGCATCGACCCGCTGAAGATCGACGTCGCCGCGGTGACTCCGCTGATGTCCTACGCCTTCGCCCAGCGCCATGGCATCCTCGCCGTCGCGCTGAGTCCGGAGGAAGTCACCATCGCCAGCGCCCAGCCCTTCGTACAGGGCTGGGAAAGCAACCTGGTGCATGTGCTCAAGCGACCGATCAAGCGGGTGGTGGCGAACCCGGCGGACATCCAGCGCTACACCGTCGAGTTCTTCCGCCTGGCCCGCTCGGTCAGCGGCGCCACCTCGCCGGACCAGAAGATCAGCGGCGTCGGCAACTTCGAGCAGTTGCTCAACCTCGGCGCCGCCGACCAGGAGCCGGACGCCAACGACGCGCACATCGTCACCATCGTCGACTGGCTGTTCCAGTACGCCTTCCAGCAGCGCGCCAGCGACATCCACATCGAGCCGCGCCGCGAGCAGGGCACCGTGCGCTTCCGTATCGACGGCGTGCTGCACAACGTCTACCAGTTCCCGCCGCAGGTGACCATGGCGGTGGTCAGCCGCCTGAAGTCGCTGGGACGGATGAACGTGGCGGAGAAACGCAAGCCGCAGGACGGCCGGGTCAAGACCAAGACCCCGGACGGCGCCGAGGTGGAGCTGCGCCTGTCGACCCTGCCCACCGCCTTCGGCGAGAAGATGGTGATGCGCATCTTCGACCCCGAGGTGCTGCTCAAGAGCTTCGACCAGCTCGGCTTCTCCGCCGACGACCTGCGCCGCTGGCAGAGCATGACCAGCCAGCCCAACGGCATCATCCTGGTCACCGGCCCCACCGGCTCGGGCAAGACCACCACGCTCTACACCACGCTCAAGCAACTGGCCACCGATGAGGTGAACGTCTGCACCATCGAGGACCCGATCGAGATGATCGAGCCCTCGTTCAACCAGATGCAGGTCCAGCACAACATCGACCTGACCTTCGCCAGCGGCGTACGCGCCCTGCTGCGGCAGGACCCGGACATCATCATGGTCGGCGAGATCCGCGACCTGGAGACCGCCGAGATGGCGATCCAGGCGGCGCTCACCGGGCACCTGGTGCTCTCCACCCTGCACACCAACGACTCCCCCACGGCGATCACCCGCCTGCTCGAACTGGGCGTACCCTACTACCTGATCCGCGCCACGGTGCTAGGGGTCATGGCCCAGCGCCTGGTGCGCACGCTCTGCCCGCACTGCAAGGCGCCGATGCAACTGGCGGACAGCGACTGGCACGAACTGACCCGCCCCTGGAGCGCCCCGCCGCCCAGCGGCGCGCACCAGGCCGTGGGTTGCCTGGAGTGCCGCGACACCGGCTATCGCGGGCGCGCCGGCGTCTATGAAATCATGCTGCTCAGCGATAGCCTGAAAGAACTGATCACCGCCGACACCGACCTGGTCGCCCTGCGCCGCCAGGCGTACAAGGAAGGCACCCGCAGCCTGCGCCTGTCCGGCGCGCAGAAGGTCGCCGCAGGTATCAGTACGCTGGAGGAAGTACTGCGGGTGACCCCGCAGAGCGAACAGAAGTAGCGGCACATCCCGTCGGCGGAGTTCCGACGGTTGCACGGCACAACGCCGGACGGGCCTGCCAGGCCCACAGACAAGGATGTAGACGATGACGAGCGTTACCCCCGCCGTCCCCGCGCCGACGCTCCCCAGCCGTGGCGCACCGCACCTGCGGCGAGCCGCGAGCGGCGTCCCTGGCCCGATATGGCTCGGCCGGCCGCCGAGCCGGCGCTGAGGGCCGGCCGATGGAAATCCTGCTGCTACGCCTGGACTTCTGGGACTGGCTGGCCTTCGGTACCGTCCTCCTGCTCCTGGAAATCTTCGGTGCCGGCGGCTATCTGCTGCGGGTCGGCCTCACCGCCGCTTGTGTCGGTGCGCTCGACGCGCTCCTGCCGGGACTGGCCTGGCCTTGGCAGGTAGGGCTGTTCGTCCTGCTCTCCGGGCTGGTCGCCGCCTTGCATCGGCGCCGTCGCCGCAAGGCCGGTAGCGTCGAGGAAACGCCAGGGTTGCAGCGACGCGGCGACGACCTGTTCGGCCGCACCTTTCCCTTGCACCGGGCGATCGTCGGCGGGCTCGGCGAGCTGCGCGTCGAGGACGCGTCGTGGCTGGTCAGCGGTCCCGACCTGCCGCGCGGCGCCCTGGTCCGGGTCACCGGCCAGGACGGCGCCCTGCTGCACGTCGAGCCTGCCGCGCCCTGAATCGCTGTAGCTCCCGGCCGGCGGGGGCTGTACGGCAGCGGAAAAAGCGACCGGACGGTCATCCCCGCTGGAACTCCGGGACGGCAAACGCGATCTGATGTAACACGCAGCCCCCTATCAGGAGTTCCCCCATGCGTTCCGTCAAACTCGCCGCCACCACCCTGGTCATCGCCGCCCTGCCGCTGGGCTCGGCCATGGCCGATACCTTCTGGCGCAACATCATTTCCTCGGGTGCCACCACGGCCTCCACCTACCTGACCTTCCGCCACGACCACAAGCTGATCGTCGCCGCGCAGGACGACGCCGGCAGCTACATCGCCAGCGACGGCGCGATCCGCGGGCCGTACCTGGAAGCCGCCCTGCAGAAGCTGCGCAACGACAACCCGGACCTGCAGGCCAGCGACATGGAACTGGCCAGCGCGATCCTCGCCGGCGGCGAGCAGTCCGCCGTCCAGCAGTAGGCCACGGCGACCTCGCCTCCGCCCGGAGGCGAGGTCACTCGCGGTAGTCGTCCAGCGGCACGCAGGCGCAGAACAGGTTGCGGTCACCGTAGACGTTGTCCACCCGGTTAACCGCCGGCCAGTACTTGAACGCCCGCGCATGTTCGCTCGGGGTCACCGCCTCGGCGATCTCGTAGGGTCTCTGCCAGATCCCGGTGACGTCGGCCAGGGTATGCGGCGCCCGTTTCAGCGGGTTGTCCTCCGCCGGCCAGGCGCCGCTCTCCACCTTGCCGATCTCGGCCCTGATGCTCAGCATCGCCTCGACGAAACGATCCAGCTCCGCCTTCGACTCGCTCTCGGTCGGCTCCACCATCAGCGTGCCCGGCACCGGGAAGGACATGGTCGGGGCGTGGAAGCCGTAGTCCATCAGGCGCTTGGCCACGTCTTCCTCGGTTATCCCGGTCTGCGCCTTGAGCGGTCGCAGGTCGAGGATGCATTCGTGGGCGACGCGCTCGTTGCGCCCGCGGTAGAGCACCGGGAACGCCCCGTCCAGGCGGTTCGCCAGGTAGTTGGCGGAGAGGATCGCCACCTCGCTGGCGTCGGCCAGCTGCGGGCCCATCATGGCGATGTACATCCAACTGATCGGCAGGATGCTGGCGCTGCCCCAGGGCGCCGCGCTGACCGCGTCGTTCAGCGGGTTCGGCCCTTCGACGCGGATCACCGGATGGTTGGCGACGAACGGCGCCAGGTGCCGCTTGACCCCGATCGGCCCCATGCCCGGCCCGCCACCACCATGGGGGATGCAGAAGGTCTTGTGCAGGTTCATGTGCGAGACGTCCGCGCCGATGTCCGCCGGTCGCGCCAGGCCGACCTGGGCGTTGAGGTTGGCGCCGTCCATGTAGACCTGGCCGCCGTGGCGGTGGACCACTTCGCAGATCTCGCCTATCCCCTCTTCGTAGACGCCGTGGGTCGAGGGATAGGTGATCATCAGGCAGGACAGCCGGTCGCCCGCCTCGGCCGCCTTGAGGCGCAGGTCGTCGAGGTCGACGTTGCCGCGGGGATCGCACTCGACGATCACCACCCGCATGCTGGCCATGATCGCCGAGGCCGGGTTGGTGCCATGCGCCGATGCGGGGATCAGGCAGATGTCGCGCTGGCTATCGCCGCGGCTCTGGTGGTAGCGGCGGATCGCCAGCAACCCGGCATATTCGCCCTGTGCTCCCGAGTTCGGCTGCATGCAGATGGCGTCGAAGCCGGTGATCGCCCGCAGCCAGGCTTCCAGTTCGTCGATCATCCGGCGATAGCCCTCGGCCTGCTCGCGCGGCACGAACGGATGCAGTTCGGCGAATTCCGGCCAGGTGATGGGGATCATTTCGCTGCTGGCGTTGAGCTTCATGGTGCAGGAGCCGAGCGGGATCATCGCCTGGTTCAGCGCCAGGTCCTTGCCTTCCAGCTGGCGCAGGTAGCGAAGCATCTCGGTCTCGCTGTGGTGGGCGTTGAACACCGGATGCTGCAGGTAGGCCGAAGTGCGTTGCAGGACCGCCGGGATGCCGTCGGCCACCGCCCCGCCATCCAGGTGCGCGACATCCAGCCCGTGGCCGGCGCCGAGGAAGATCTCGAACAGGGTCGCCAGGGTCGCCGCGTCACAGGTTTCGTCGAGGCTCAGGGCCAGCCGCCGGTCGTCGACCACGCGCAGGTTGACCCGTGCCGCCCGCGCCCGTTCGAGGATCGCCGCCTGACGCTCGCCGACCTCGTAGGTCAGGGTGTCGAAGAAGTGCCGGTTGAGCCGCCGCAGTCCCTTGCTTTTCAGGCCCGCCGCCAGCAGCGCGGTCAGGCGCTGGACGCGTTGGGCGATGCGTTTCAGCTCCTGTGGCCCATGGTAGACGGCATACAGCGAAGCAATGTTGGCCAGCAGCACCTGGGCGGTGCAGATGTTCGAGTTGGCCTTTTCCCGACGGATGTGCTGCTCGCGGGTTTGCAGGGCCATGCGCAACGCCGGGTTGCCGCGGGCGTCGCGGGAAACGCCGATGATCCGCCCCGGCATTGCCCGCTTGTACCCTTCGCGGGTGGCGAAGAACGCCGCGTGCGGCCCGCCGTAGCCCATCGGTACGCCAAAGCGCTGGGCGCTGCCGAGCACCACGTCGGCACCGAGTTCCCCCGGCGGGGTCAGCAACAACAGGGCGAGCAGGTCGCTGGCGACGCAAGCCAGCGCCTGTTGGCCGTGCAACGCCTCGATAAGCGGGCGCAGGTCGCGGATCTCGCCGCGACTGTCCGGGTATTGCAGCAAGGCGCCGAACACCGCGTGGGCGGCAAGATTGTCCGGCTCGTCGACGACCAGCTCGAAACCGAACGCCTCGGCGCGGGTACGCAACACCGAAACGGTCTGCGGATGGCAATGCGCATCGACGAAGAACCGGTTGCTCCTGGCCTTTGCCACCCGCCTGGCCAGGGCCATGGCCTCGGCGGCGGCGGTGGCTTCGTCGAGCAGCGAGGCGCTGGCCAGGTCGAGTCCGGTGAGGTCGATGGTCAGTTGCTGGAAATTCAGCAGCGCTTCCAGGCGGCCCTGGGCGATTTCCGGCTGGTAGGGCGTATAGGCGGTGTACCAGCCGGGATTCTCCAGCACGTTGCGGAGGATCACCGACGGCGTCACGGTGCCGTAGTAGCCCATGCCGATCAGGCTGGTCCAGCGCTGGTTGAGCCCGGCGTAGCCGCGCAGGCGCGCCAGGGCGGCCTGTTCGTCGAGCGCGGCGGGCAGTTCCAGCGGCCGGTTGAGGCGGATCGCCGGCGGCACCGTCTGCACGATCAGTTCGGCGCGAGTGGAAACTCCGAGGAAGTCCAGCATGGCCTGCTGTTCCGCAGGATCGGGGCCGAGGTGGCGGCGCAGGAAGGCATCGGCGGGCTGGAGCTGGGCGAGGGACGGCGTCTGCGACATGGCTTCGGTCTCGTTGGGGGCGGCATCGCCCTGCCAGCGATCGTCGCCGAACGGATATCGAATGAGAAAGCAACGACGGCGAAAACGCATTTCGCCGCTGCAAAAAGAACAAAGCCTCGAATGATCGAGGCCTTGTCCAAGGATAGCGGGTTTTGTCGCGACTACGCGGCGGCTCAGCCTTCCGCGTCGACGGCGGCCTGGTAGCCAGCGGCATCGAGCAGCTTGTCCAGCTCGGCCGGATTGCTCGGCTTGAGCTTGAAGAACCAGGACGCGTACGGGTCGTTGTTGACGTCTTCCGGGGTGTCGGCCAGGGCTTCGTTGATGGCGATGACTTCGCCGCCGATCGGCGAATAGATGTCGGAGGCGGCCTTCACCGACTCGACCACGCCCGCTTCCTGCCCGGCGGCGAGGGTCTTGCCCAGCTCCGGCAGCTCGATGAAGACCACATCGCCAAGGGCTTCCTGGGCATGGTCGGAAATGCCCACGGTAACGCTGCCGTCGGCTTCCAGGCGAGCCCATTCGTGGCTCTGGGCGTAACGCAGTTCGGCGGGAATATTGCTCATCTTGTTTTCCTCGAAGTCGGGGGCGACGGCGGTCGCCATTGCCAGGTTAGATCAGGGGCTTGCCGTGACGCACGAAACTGGGCTGGACCACCCGTACCGGGTACCACTTGCCGCGGATTTCCACCTCGGCGCGGTCGCCGGTGGCGGCCGGCACGCGGGCCAGCGCGATGGACTTGTTCAGGGTAGGCGAAAAGCTGCCGCTGGTGATCTCCCCCTCACCAATGCCAGCTACCCGCACCACCTGGTGGGCGCGCAGCACGCCGCGCTCCTCCAGTACCAGGCCGACCAGCTTCGGCTGGTCGCCGGCGGCCTTCTGCGCTTCCAGCGCGCGGCGGCCGACGAAGTCCCGCGCAACCGGCTCCCAGGCTACGGTCCAGCCCATGTTGGCGGCAAGCGGGGAAACGCTTTCGTCCATGTCCTGGCCGTAGAGATTGAGCCCGGCCTCCAGGCGCAGCGTATCGCGCGCACCCAGGCCCGCCGGGGAGATCCCGGCGCCAACCAGCTCGTTGAGGAAACCCGGCGCCTCGGCGGCCGGCAGCATGATTTCCAGGCCGTCCTCGCCGGTGTAGCCAGTGCGAGCGATGAACCAGTCGCCCTCGGCACGGCCCTGGAACGGCTTGAGTTCGCGTATCAGCGCGGCGCGTGCCGGGGATACCAGTTCGGAGCTGTGCACGCGGGCGTTGGGGCCCTGGATGGCGAGCATCGCCAGGTCGCCGCGTTCCTGCAGGTCGACCTTGAAGCCGGCGGCCTGCGCCTGCATCCAGGCGATGTCCTTGTCGCGGGTGGAAGCATTGACCACCACCCGGTAGCCGTGCTCGGTCAGGTAGACGATCAGGTCGTCGACCACCCCGCCCTCTTCGTTGAGCATCGCGCTGTAGAGCGCCTTGCCGGTTTCGCCGAGACGCGCCACGTCGTTCGCCAGGAGATGCTGCAGATAGGCCGTGGCCTGCTCGCCGGCGACGTCGACCACGGTCATGTGGGACACGTCGAAGACGCCGCAGTCACGCCGGACCTGATGGTGCTCCTCGACCTGCGAACCGTAGTGCAGCGGCATGTCCCAACCGCCGAAATCGACCATCTTGGCGCCGAGCGCGACGTGCAGCTCGTAAAGCGGGGTGCGCAATCCCATGGGTATTCTCCTTCCGGGCGTAGCGGGTGCCGTCGGCAGGGACCGCCGGCACGAAATCGCGCGCATTGTAGCCGCAAGCCCCGGAGCAGGACACCATGGAAGCGTGCCGCGATCCGTGCATAGACCCTACGACCTGCATGGATACTGGGCTCAGCGATCTGAATGATGGGCAGAACGACGAATCAACCCGACCACCGGTAGCAGGCCGACCAGCACCAGGGTCAGGGCCGGCAGCGAGGCGCGCGCCCATTCGCCCTCGCTGGTCATCTCGAAGATCCGTACGGCCAGGGTGTCCCAACCGAAGGGACGCATCAGCAGGGTCGCCGGCATCTCCTTGAGCACGTCGACGAAGACCAGCAGCGCGGCGCTCAGCGAGGCCGGCAGCAACAGCGGCAGGTAGACCCGCAGGAACAGCAGCGGGCCGCCCACGCCGAGGCTGCGCGAAGCTTCCGGCAGCGACGGGCGGATCCGCGCCAGCCCGCTTTCCAGCGGCCCGTAGGCCACCGCCATGAAACGGATCAGGTAGGCCAGCAGCAGGGCGAACAGACTGCCCAGCAGCAGCGGCTTGCCGGCGCCGCCGAGGGCGCTGGAAAGCGGGATCACCCAGTGATTGTCCAGCCAGCTGAAGGCCAGCATGATCGAAACCGCCAGGACCGAGCCCGGCAGCGCATAACCGAGGTTGCCCAGGCCCACCGCGCCGCGGATAGCGCGGGTCGGCGCCAGGCGCACGGCGAAGGCCAGCAGCAGGGCCACGGCGACCGTCGCCAGCGCGGCGATGCCGCCCAGCGTCAGGGTATGGCCGATCAGGTCCCAGTAGCGCTCGTCGAGGTCGAAACGGCCCTGGCGCCAGAACCAGACAACCAGTTGCGCCACGGGAATCACGAAGGCGCAGAGGAACACCAGCCCGCACCAGGCGCTCGCCGCCAGCGCCCTGGCGCCGCGCAGGCGGTACAGCGGCGCGCCGCGCGGACGCTCGCTGGCGGCCTTGGCTCGGCCTCGCGTGTGGCGCTCGCCGAGCAGCACCAGGCATACCCCGAGCAACAATAGGCTGGCCAGCTGGGCGGCGCTGGAGAGGCTGTAGAAGCCGTACCAGGTCTTGTAGATGGCGGTGGTGAAGGTGTCGAAGTTGAACACCGATACCGCGCCGAAGTCGGCCAGGGTTTCCATCACCGCCAGCGCCAGGCCGGCGCCGATCGCCGGCCGCGCCATCGGCAGGGCGACCCGCAGGAACGCCTGCCAGGGCGACAGGCCGAGAACCCGCGCGGCTTCCATCAGGCCCTTGCCCTGGGCGATGAAGGCGCTGCGCGCGAGCAGGTAGACATAGGGATAGAACACCAGCACCAGGACCAGGATCACCCCGCCGGTGGAGCGTACGCGCGGCAACCGCAGGCCGCTGCCGAACCACTCGCGCAGCAGGCTCTGCACCGGTCCGGCGAAATCCAGCAGGCCGACGAAGACGAACGCCAGGACGTAGGCCGGGATCGCGAACGGCAACATCAGCGCCCAGTCCAGCCAGCGCCGCCCGGGGAATTCGCAGAGGCTGGTGAGCCAGGCCAGGCTGACCCCGAGCAGAGTCACGCCGATGCCGACGCCGAGCACCAGGGTCAGGGTGTTGCCGAGCAGGCGCGGCAACTGGGTATCCCACAGGTGGCTCCAGATTTCCCGGTCGATCTCCAGCCAGCTCAGCAGCAGCACGCTGAGCGGCAGCAGCACCAGCGCGGCAACGGTGAAGGTGATGGGGTACCAGCGGCGGGGAGCGGGATGGGCCACGAAATCCTCGGTGCGGAACGAACGACGCCCCGCTCGGACGAGCCGGGGCGTCGAGTATAACCGGCGGTCAGTTCCAGCCGGCGCGGTCCATCAGGCGAATCGCCTCGGCCTGGCGCTTGCCGGCAACTTCCACCGGGATGCTGTCGGCCTTGAAGCTGCCCCAGCTGGCGACTTCGGCTGACGGCGCGACCTGCGGGTTGGCCGGGAATTCCTGGTTGATCCCGGCGAACAGCGCCTGGGCGTCGGGCCCGGTCATCCATTCCACCAGCGCCTTGGCTGCCTCGGGATGCGGCGCGTGGCGAGTCAGGCCGATGCCCGACAGGTTGACGTGGACGCCGCGGTCGGCCTGGTTCGGCCAGAACAGCTTGACCCGCAGGTTCGGGTTCTGCTTGTGCAGGCGCCCGTAGTAGTAGGTATTGACGATGCCGACGTCGCACTGGCCGGCGTCCACCGCCTGGATCACCGCGTTGTCGTCGGCGAATACGTCGGTGGCCAGGTTGTTCACCCAGCCCTGGAGGATTTCCTCGGTCTTCTGCGCCCCGTGGGTCTCGATCAGGGTCCCGGTCAGCGACTGGTTGTAGACCTTCTTCGCCGTGCGCAGGCACAGGCGGCCTTCCCATTGCTTGTCGGCCAGGGCTTCGTAGGTGCTCAGCTCTTCCGGCTTGACCCGCTCGGTGGAGTAGACGATGGTCCGCGCGCGCAGCGACAGTCCGGTCCAGCTATCGGTGCTGGAACGATACTGCGAGGGAATGTTCCGTTCGATGGTGGCCGACTTGAACGGTTGCAGCAGGCCCATCTGCTCGGCCTGCCAGAGGTTGCCGGCGTCCACGGTGAGCAGCAGGTCGGCCGGGGTGTTAGCGCCTTCGGCCTTGATCCGCGCCATCAGCGGCGCTTCCTTGTCGGTGATGAACTTGACCTTCACGCCGGTCTTGCTGGTGTAGGCATCGAACACCGGCTTGATCAGCTCGTCGATGCGCGAGGAATACACCACCACTTCGTCGGCGGCCTGGGCCAGGCCGGTGATGCCCAGGGCCAGGGCGGCGAGTAGAGCTTTGCTTGCCTGCATGAAGAACAGCCTCGTCAGCGGAACGTAGGCACGAATGATAAGAAATCTCGCTTGCGAACCCGCGCGACTAAATGTGTCGGGGTGTTTCGCTTGCGTCCAAGCCACCGAGGATGGCGAGGAACGCCTCCACCGCGGCGCTGCGGCCATGGCGGCGGGTGAAGACGAGGAAATCGGCCAGCGCCTCGGGCTCGGCCAGCGGGCGATAGACGACTCCGGCCCGGGCCAGCGCGGTGCTGCAACGCGGCACCAGGGCAACGCCCTGGCCGGCCGCGACCAGGGCGATGATCGAGGTGATCTGGCGTCCGGCCGGTCCCCTCGTCAGCGCCAGCCCGGCCTTCCGGTAGAGGCGCTCGATCAGTTCGTTGAGGCCGGAGCCGTAGTCCAGTGGAAACAGGATCAGCGGCCGATCACGCAGATCGTACAGGTCGATCCGCTCTTGCCGCGCCAGCGGATCGCCGTTGGGCACGGCCACCACCAGCGGCTCGCCGCCCAGGGCCAGCACCTCGATGCCGACCTGGCCTTCCGGCGGCGGCAGGCGCCCCAGCCCCACATCGATGCCGCCTTCGGCGATCTGCGCCCATTGCGCCGCCGAAGCGCCTTCGAGCAGCTCCAGTTGCACCTCCGGATGGCGCTCGCGGAACAGTCGGATCGCCTCGGTGAACAGGTCCGACAGGGCGATGGAGCTGGCGTAGCCGAGGGTCAGGTGGCCGGCCAGCCCCTGCGCCAGCTTGCGGGCGAAGCCGGCGGTGCGCTCCAGTTGGTCCAGCAGGGCGCGTGCGTAAGGCAGGAACAGGCTGCCCTCGGCGGTGAGGGTCACCGCCCGGCTGGAGCGGTCGAACAGGCGAAAGCCCAGCTCTTCCTCCAGCGCGGATATCTGCCGGGTCAAGGGCGGCTGCGCCATGTGCAGGCGCTGGGCGGCGCGGCCGAAATGCAGGGTTTCGGCAACGGCTGCGAAGCAGCGCAGGCGGCGTAGGTCGAGCATGCGGTTCCTCGGTATCGATCGGTCCTGAATCGGTATTGGCCAGCCCGTCGGGAGCGCCCCTATAACAGGGGGTTTCTCGTCCAGGCAGAGCGTTCCATGAATTCGTCCCAGGGTTTCCCCCGCCTCGCGCTGTTTCTCTGCGGTTGCGCTGCGTTCCTCAATCTCTATACCACCCAGGGCATCTTCGACGAACTGGCGGCGAGCTTCCACATCAGCGCCCATCAATCGAACTGGAGCATCACCGCCACCACCCTGGCGGTGGCTCTCGCCGCGCCCTTCGTCGGCCGACTCAGCGGCGGCCGCGAGCGCAGCCGGGTGATCGCCTTCGCCGCCAGCCTGCTCTGCGTGCCCATGCTGCTGGCCGCCCATGCCGGCAGCTTCGCCGCCTTCCTGCTCTGGCGCTTCGCCGAAGGGATGCTGATTCCCCTGCTGTTCGCCAGCAGCGTGGCCTACATCGGCGAGCGCTGGAGCGGCGGCGCGGTCATCGAGCTGACCAGCCTCTATGTCGCCGGGACCATCCTCGGCGGCTTCGCCGGACGCTTCCTCACCGGCCTGCTGACCGAGGAGTGGGATTGGCGCGTCGCCTTCCGGATCCTCGCCGGGCTGACCCTGCTCATCGCTGTCGCCATCCGTGCGCTGCTCCCTGCCAATTCTGGCAGGCACGCGCCCGCACCGGGGAAACGCCCCTTAGTATCCCGTGAACTGTTCCGGGCTCCGCTGCTGTCGTCCTACGCGGTGGGGTTCTGTGTCCTCTTTTCCCAGGTCGCCATGTTCACCTATATCGGCATCCATCTCAGCCGTCCGCCGTACAGCCTGGACACCGCTCAGCTCGGCTCGATCTACGCGGTGTTCCTCCTCGCCCTGCTGGTGATTCCCGCCAGCGGCCGCCTGGCCCGCACCCGCCCGCACCGCCAGTTGCTGCTGGGCGCATCGCTGCTGGGCGTGTGCGGCTCGCTGCTGACCCTGGCGCCGGGCCTGCCGACGATTCTCGTCGGCCTGGCCCTCAGCGCCACCGGCGTGTTCCTCGCACAGTCCACGGTCAACGCCTTCACCGCCAGCAATGCCGGGACCGACAAGGCCGGTGCCGTCGGCCTCTACCTGACCTGCTACTACGCCGGTGGCAGCCTCGGCGCGGTGCTGCCGGCGCCATTCTGGGAGCGCTGGGGCTGGCCGGGCTGCCTGGGCCTGATCCTCCTGGCCCAGTTGCTGCCGTTGCTTCTGACCCGCTACGGCTGGTCCGCACCACCGGCCGAACGCGCGGCCCTGCGCGCGTCGCAAGGAAGACCGTAACCATCGCAAGAACAACAAGAACCGACAGGAGGTTAGCCATGAACCATGTCATCACCCCCCACAGCAAGCTGCTCGGCGTCATCGAGCCGGTCCTCAACGACATGCCCGCCGGAACCCTGCGCCACGCACTGTTCCGGGCCTTCTGGGACGAGACGGCGTCGTTGCTGGACATCGAGGACGCCTTCGCCCGGGTCACCGCCCGGCGCCAGGCGGTCGAGCCGCTGCGCAAGTTCTTCGCCAGCTGGTCGAAGACCAACAACTCGGCGGCCAGCGTTTCCGGACTGGCCAATCGCCTTACCCTGCTGGCCCGTTCGGAACAGGGTTCGGCAGCGGCAGACCAGCTCTATCGAGCCTGCGGCAGCCTGCAACGGATCACCGACGAAGACCTCGGCGCCCTCGGCAACACCGTGCATGCCGATCTTTTCTACACCATGGCCACCACCCTTTGCGGCGACGACCGCTGGCTGCTGCGCGAGAACTGCCTGCCTTCGGCGCAGGCGTTCAAGGACTGGACCGACCGCCAGCGCCTGCGCGAGCGCGACCTGATGCAGGGACTGCTGACCACGCTGGTACACGAGGTCTATACCCACGGCGAGGTGGAGTACATCCACCCGCTGTACAAGGAATGGTTCAGCCGCGACATGGGCGTACCCGCCGAACGCGCCCGCGCCACCGTGGCCTGGGTAACGGTGCACACCGGCGGCACCGAGAGCAATCACTTCGCCCACGCCACGGCGGCGGTGAACGCCTTCGTCGAGGCGATGGAAATCGAGGTGAACGAAGAAGCCGCGCGCAACCTGTTCGGGCTCTACCTGCGCAACAAGGCGCAGGTCATGCGTGACTGCGCGGCGCTGTTCTGAGGACTGGCGGCCCTCCCGTCAGGGGGGCCGCCCCGCTCAGACTCGTGCCAGCGACGGCAGGTCGCCGCTGAGGCCAAGCGCCTGGCGGACGAACAGCGCCTTCGCCTCGTGATGGCCGTCGACCAGGCGCAGGCCGGCGTTGCGCAGCCAGCGCAGCGGCAACCGGTCGGCCTGGAACAGGCGCTCGAAGCCTTCCATCGCCGTCATCATGCCCAGGTTGTGCGGCATCCGCCGCCGCTCGAAGCGACTCAGCACGCGTTCGTCGGCAAGCCGTTCGCCGCGCTCCAGGGCGTGCAACAGGACCTCGGACAGCACCGCCGCATCGAGGAAGCCCAGGTTCACGCCCTGTCCGGCCAGCGGGTGGATGGTGTGCGCAGCATCGCCGACCAGCGCCAGGCCCGGCTCGACGTAACGCTTGGCGTGCCGCTGGCGCAGCGGGATGCACAGGCGCCGGTCGGCATGCAGGATGGCGCCCAGGCGCTGTTCGAAGGCTTCGCCGAGGGCGGCGCGGAAGCCATCCTCGTCCAACGCCATCAGGCGTTCTGCCTGTTCCGGGGTGGTCGACCAGACGATCGAGCACCAGTGCTCGTCGCCGCGGTCCGGCAGGGGCAGGAAGGCCAGCGGACCGTCGTCGGTGAAGCGCTGCCAGGCGGTTGCGCGGTGCGCGTTCTCGCAGCGCACGCTGGTGACGATGGCGTGGTGCAGGTAATCCCATTCGCGGGTGGCGCAGCCGGCCAGGCGGCGTACCGCCGAGTTGGCGCCGTCGGCGGCGACCACCAGCGGCGCACGCAGCTGGCGACCGTCGGCCAGGGTCAGCAGCCAGTCGTCGCCGGAGTGGCGCATCTGTTCCAGGCGCGCATTGGCCAGCAGGCCGGTGGTGGAATCGTGCAGGCGTTCCAGCAGGGCGTCCTGCACCACCCGGTTCTCGACGATATGGCCGAGTACCTCGGCGTGCACGCTGGCGGCGCTGAAGCCGATCCGCCCGGTGCCGGAGCCATCCCACACCTGCATCTCGCGATAGGGCTCGGCGCGGCGCGCGACGATGCCGTCCCAGGCATGCAGGCGCTGGAGAATCCGCCGGCTGGCTTCGGACAGCGCGCTGACCCGCGGCTCGTAGGGCGCCTCCGGCTTGAACGGCGCCACGTCGAGCGAGCCGCCGTCCACCAGCAGCACCTCCAGGCCGCTGCCCTCCAGGGCCAGGGCCAGGGCGCTACCGACCATGCCGGCGCCGACGATGACCAGATCCGCGTGCATATCCTCGTTCTCCACTCGTGGGCCCTCTTCAGGCCGCGTTCCGCAGGCGCGGCTTGAGCCGCACGTACAGGGTTTTCTGAACCCGCGCCACCAGGGTGCCGGCGTCGTCGCGCACTTCGGCGTGCAGCCGGGGCAGGTACTTCTCGCCGCCGGCGGTCCGCTCGCGGACCTCGTCGAGCAGCTTCTGGTCGATGCTGAAATGCGCATGCACCGGGCCCTTGCCCGGGCTGACGAACTCGATGTTGGCCGCCTTGTCCCAGACCACGTAGTCGCGGCCCAGGTTCTCCATCAGCATCAGCATGAAGAACGGGTCGGTCATCGCGTAGAGGCTGCCGCCGAACTGGGTGCCTACATAGTTGCGATTGAGCCGGTTCAGGCCCATGCGCACCCGAACCTCGCGGAAATCGCCAGCGATGTGCCGCACACGGATGCCCGCCCCCAGGAAGGGCGGGTAGAGATTCATGGCGAAGCGCAGCAGGCGGGCCTTGCGCGCCCTCGACCAGACCGGCATGGCGCTACAGCGGCCGCGCGCCGAGGCCCATGGCCTGGCGGGCGAACCAGCGCTTGGCCGGCGGCAGCAGGTCGAGCCCGAGCAGGCCGAGGTTGCGCCCGGCGCCGAGCAGCGCGCGGTCGTTGGAGAACAGCCGGGTCACCCGGTCGGAGAAGCCGACGGTCATCTGCTGGTCCAGGCGCTGCCCATCGAGGTAGCGCTGCAGCACGGCGAACTCGCCCAGCGGCGCGTCGTCGTGGAGCAGGGCGTCGACCAGCGCCAGGGTGTCGCGCAACGACAGGTTGAAGCCCTGGCCGGCGATGGGGTGCAGACTGTGCGCAGCGTTGCCCAGCACCACCAGGTGCGGACGCACCTGCTCGCGGGCCTCGACCAGGTGCAAGGGGTAGCAGTGCCGTGCGCCGACCTGGCGGAAGGCGCCGAGGCGGTAGCCGAAGGCAGCCTGCAGCTCGCCGAGGAAGGCCGCGTCATCGAGGCCACGCAGGCGTTCGGCGTCCTTGCCTGGGCGGGTCCAGATCAGCGCGCAACGGTTATCCGGCAACGGCAGCAGGGCCATCGGACCGCTGGGGGTGAAGCGCTCGAAGGCCTGCCCGAGGTGCGCCTCGGAGGGCGATACGTTGGCGATCAGCGCAGTCTGCCGGTACGGCGTCTGCTCCACGGCGATGCCAAGTTGTTCGCGCAGCCCGGAACGACCGCCATCGGCGAGGATCGCCAGCTCGCAATCGAGTTGCGTCTCGTCGTCGAGGGTAAGCCGGTAACCGCCCTCCCGGGCTTCCAGGGTCTTCACTTCGGCCGGGCAGTGCCAGCGCACCACCTCGGGGTCGAGCGCCTTCCACAGGCACTGGCCGAGCCAGGCGTTCTCCACCACGTAGCCCAGCGCCGGCACGCCTTCCTCGATGGCGGTCAGGCGGGTGGCGCCGAAGCGGCCGCGGTCGGAAACATGGATATGCAGGATCGGCTCGGCGCGCTCGGCGATCGCCGGCCACAGGCCGAGTCGCTCGTAGATCTGCCGGCTGCCGTAGGATAGCGCCGAAGAGCGGGCGTCGTAGCTGGGCTGGTAGGCGTTGCCGGGGGCGAAGGGTTCGATCAGCACGATCGACCAGCCGCGCTCCCGAGCGCCGGCCTGCAGGGCCAGCGCCAGCGAGGCGCCGACCAGGCCCCCGCCGATGATCGCCAGGTTGACCTTGCTCATCGTCACCTCAGGCTGCCTCGCTCTTGGCCGCGGCCATCAGCGCCTCGATCTCGGCGACGGTCTTCGGCACGCCGTTGGTCAGCACTTCGCAACCATTGCGGGTGACCACCACGTCGTCCTCGATGCGTACGCCGATACCGCGCCACTTCTTCGCCACCGAGGTATTGTCCGGGGCGATGTAGATGCCCGGCTCGACGGTCATCGCCATGCCCGGTTCGAGCACCCGCCATTCGCCGCCGACGCGGTACTCGCCGACGTCGTGCACGTCCATCCCCAGCCAGTGGCCGGCGCGGTGCATGTAGAAAGCCTTGTAGGCCTCGTGGGCGATCAGCTCGTCGACGTCGCCCTCCAGCAGGCCCAAGCGCACCAGCCCGGCGGTGATGACCCGTACGGTGGCCTCATGGGCCTCGTTCCAGTGGCGACCGGGGGCGATGTAGTCGAACGCCGCCATGTTGGCTTCCAGCACCAGTTCGTAGATCGCCTTCTGCTCGGGACTGAAGCGGCCATTGGCGGGGAAGGTACGGGTGATGTCGCTGGCGTAGCAGTCGATCTCGCAGCCGGCATCGATCAGGATCAGGTCGCCGTCCTTGATCGCCGCATCGTTCTCGCGGTAGTGCAGGATGCAGGCGTTGCGTCCGGCGGCGACGATCGAGCCGTAGGCCGGCATCTTCGCCCCGCCCTTGCGGAACTCGTATTCCAGTTCGGCTTCCAGGTGGTACTCGAACAGCCCCGGCCGGCACACCTCCATCGCCCGGATGTGCGCCCGGGCGGAGACCTCGGCGGCGTAGCGCATGACCTTCACTTCGTTGGCGCTCTTGTACAGCCGCTGGTCGTGCAGCAGGTGGTCGAGGGCAACGAACTCGTTCGGCGGCTGCGCGCCCTGGCGGGCCTTGGAGCGGATCACGTTGATCCAGTCCATCAGCCGGCGGTCGAAGTCGGGATTGGCGCCAAGGGCGTAGTAGACCCGGTCGCGGCCTTCGATCAGGCCGGGCAGGATGTCGTCGATATCGCCGATGGGAAAGGCGTCGTCGGCGCCGTACTGGCCGATCGCACCGTCCTGGCCGGCGCGCAGGCCGTCCCACAGTTCACGCTCCGGATCCCGCTCGCGGCAGAAAAGCACGTATTCGCCGTGGGCACGGCCGGGAATCAGCGCCATCACCGCCTCCGGCTCTGGGAAGCCGGTGAGGTACTGGAAGTCGCTGTCCTGGCGGTAGACATGCTCGACGTCGCGATTGCGGATGTACATCGGCGCCGCCGGCAGGATGGCGATGCTGTTGGGTTCCATCTGCGCCATCAGCGCCTTGCGCCGACGGGCGTACTCCGACTTGGGGATACGGATCATGCAGAAACCTCAGTGCAGTGAAGGCTTGGGAGCGGGCTCCAGCGGCTTGCCGCACTCGGCGAACAGCAGCAGCGGAGCGACCCGCAGGTATTCCATGACTTCCATATAGTCCGTCTCGCCGTCCTCGCTGTCTTCCAGTTGGCCCTGGACCTGGGCGATGGCGGCCATGTCCTGCAGCACTTCCTCGGCTTCGCCGGTCAGGCTGCCTTCGCGGGCGGTGAGGCCGAAACCGGCGAGGAAACCCTGGCACCATTGGCCGAGCGCCTCGGTGCGCTGGGCGAGCGGGGTTTCGTCGTCGGGCAGGAGCATGACGACGGCGACCTCGCCGGCGGAAAAGTCCTGCCGGACCATGCCGAGCAGGCCGGACAACGCGGCCTTGAGTCGTTCGTCCGGCGCGCCGCCGAGCAGTTCGGCGGCAGCGTGTTGCCAGGCGGCCTCGTCGAAGCCGGCGCCGGCGCAGACCCGACCCAGCAGATGGCCGTGCAGTTCGGCCGGCGAGACCGGCATGGCCGCCTCGGCGAGAAGGGAGGAAAAGGCGCTGTAGGCGGAATTCTGAGTGGACATCTCGGGACCCTGACGGCTGGGCGCCATTGGGGCGCTACACGTGAAATGAAGGTGGTTATCCTAGCACCGCCCGCCCCGGCAAGACCATGCGACCGGTTGCCGGCGCGCCGGCCCGGCCGGGGCATTGGCCCCGACCGGGGACGATCCTATATAGTTGTCCAATCACCCCAATTCCCAAGCGAGAGCCCATGGAAGACGCCGATCTGCAATTGTTGACGGCCAAGTTCGACCAGCTGCTCCAGAAGCTGGAACAGCTCAAGGCGGAGAACCGGCTGCTGCGGGCGAACGAAAAGTCCTGGCGCGAAGAGCGCGCTCATCTGATCGAAAAGAACGAAATGGCGAGACACAAGGTCGAAGCGATGATTTTGCGTCTGAAAGCCTTGGAGCAGGACACATGAGCCAGTCGAATACCCTCACCGTGCAGATTCTCGACAAGGAATACTGCATCAATTGCCCGGACGACGAGCGCGCCAACCTGGAAAGCGCCGCCCGTTACCTGGACGGCAAGATGCGCGAGATCCGCTCCAGCGGCAAAGTCATCGGCGCCGACCGGGTTGCCGTGATGGCCGCCCTCAACATCACCCACGACCTGCTGCACCGCAAGGAGCGCCTGGACCAGGAAAGCAGCTCGACCCGCGAGCGCGTGCGCGAACTGCTCGATCGCGTCGACCGCGCCCTGGCGAATCCGGCCGATGCCGGCGAAGCCTGACCCGGGCGCGGCCAATTCGGGTATACTGGCCTCCGCTCCCTGGTGTGTTGGCCAGTCGGTGATGTCCCTGAGCCGATAACTGCAACAACGGAGGTTGCCAGTTGGACCGGTGTGCATGTCCGCACGACGGAAAGCCTTAAGGTCTACTGCAACCGCCACCTTGAACTTTCGGGTTCAAGGGCTAACCCGACAGCGGCACGACCGGGGAGCTACCTTTCCACATGATCGAATCGCAAGACCTCAGCCGCCCGGCCCTGCGCCGCAAGCTCCGCCAGGCGCGCCGCGCGCTCTCCCCCCTGCAGCAACGCCTCG
Organism: Pseudomonas aeruginosa; assembly: GCF_001457615.1. Lineage (GTDB taxonomy): Bacteria > Pseudomonadota > Gammaproteobacteria > Pseudomonadales > Pseudomonadaceae > Pseudomonas > Pseudomonas aeruginosa. The sequence goes on from NZ_LN831024.1 coordinate 5,935,306, forward strand.
CCGCCCGCGCCCTCTATCGACAACTGGCGCAGCATCCCCTTTTCCGCCGTGCCCGCCATATCGCCCTGTACCTGCCCAACGACGGCGAGATCGACCCGCGTCCGCTGCTGCGTGCGGCGCAGAAGCGCGGCAAGGCCACCTACCTGCCGGTGCTGGCGCCCTGGCCGCGGACGCGCATGGTATTCCAGCGGGTCGGCAGCGGCGAACGCTGGACCCGCAACCGCTTCCGCATCAGCGAACCGCTGGCCGACGCCGGCCGCCAGCGCAAGGCCTGGGCGCTGGACCTGGTACTGCTGCCGCTGGTGGGGTTCGACGAACAGGGCGGGCGCCTGGGCATGGGCGGCGGCTTCTACGACCGCAGCCTGGCCTACCTGGCGAGGCGCAAAAATGGTCACAAACCGACGCTGATCGGCCTGGCCCATGAATGTCAGAAGGTGGATCGACTGGCGCTGGCCAGCTGGGACATTCCCCTGGCGGGAACGGTGACCGATGCGGGCTGGTACGTGGCAGGGAAACGCTAGGAAGGAGGGAGAACCCTGGGTACCGCGTTCCATGCGATACCCGGCGAGTCTTACGGCTGTTGCGTCACCTGGGCGGGCGTACTGGCCTGTCGTTCCCAGAGGCTCTGGGTATAACCGGTGGTGACGACCCCAAGTCCGAAGATGATGACCAAAACCCACAGCAAGTCTGGCTTGCGCTTCATCGATTGCCTCCCCCTTCCAGGCAATTTTCGAGGCCGGTCCTTGCGATTATCTTATCGCCTGAGCACCCTGCCCCGCTGAAAAACGGCATTTTCCGATAAGCTGAAGTCATACGCAATTACACCGGCGACCGGTGGTCACGCGCAGACGTTTCCTACGTATATCTACGAAAGAGGAGCAAAGTTCATGCCTGCCTACTGGCTGATGAAATCCGAGCCGGACGAACTCTCGATCCGCGACCTGCAACGCCTCGGAACCGCCCGCTGGGATGGCGTGCGCAACTATCAGGCGCGCAACTTCATCCGCAGCATGAACTCCGGCGACCTGTTCTTCTTCTACCACTCCAGTTGCCCGCAGCCCGGCATCGCCGGTATCGCCCGCATCGAAGGCGAAGCCTACCCCGATCCCACGGCCCTGGATCCCGCCAGCCCCTACCACGACCCCAAGGCCAGCGCCGGGAAGAACCCCTGGAGCGCCCGCGACGTCAGCTTCGTCGAAGCCTTCGCCGAGGTCGTTCCACTGGCCCGGCTGAAGGCCCAGGACGCCCTGGCCAACCTCGCCCTGGTGCAGAAGGGCAGCCGCCTCTCGGTAATGCCGGTCAGCGCCGAGGAATGGCAGGCGATCCTGCCGCTGGCGAAACGCTGAAGCCATCGCTCAGGCCATCTGCGAGATGGTCCGGCGGAAACGCCAGAGCGCGCCGAAGAAGAACGCCGAACCGATCACCACGATACCGGCGAACTGCGGCCAGACGATGTCGAAACCGGCGCCGCGGAACAGGATCGCCTGGGCCAGGCTGACGAAATGCGTGGTCGGCGCCGCCAGCATGATGTTCTGCACCAGTTCCGGCATGCTTTCCCGTGGCGTGGTGCCGCCCGAAAGAATGTTCAGCGGCAGCAGCACGAGGATGGTCAACAGTCCGAGCTGCGGCATCGAACGCGCCACCGTGCCGAGGAATATGCCCATGGAGGTGGTGGCGAACAGATGCAATCCGGCGCCGAGCAGGAACAGTCCCACCGAGCCGCTGATCGGCACGTCCAGCCAGCCACGCACCACCCACTGCAACGAGAGCCCCGCCGCCACCAGCACCACCAGCCCCATCGACCAGACCTTGGCCATCATGATCTCGAAGGCCGACAGCGGCATCACCAGCAGGTGCTCGACGGTGCCGTGCTCGCGCTCGCGGATCAGCGCGGCGCCGGTGAGGATGATCGACAGCATGGTGATCTGGTTGATCACTTCCATCACCCCACCGAACCAGGCCTGGGTCAGGTTCGGGTTGAATTCCATGCGCACCTCGATCTGCGCCGGCATGCTCGGCTCCGCGCGGTAGCGGCTGACGAATTCGCGCACCTCGGTGGCGACGATGTTCTGGATGTAGCCCGCGCCAGAGAAGGCCTGCCCGGTCTGGGTCGCGTCGACGTTGACCTGGATCGAGGGCTTGCGCCCGGCGAGCACGTCGCGCTGGAAGTCCGGCGGGATATCGAGGGTGAAGGTATACAGGCCGACGTCCATGCCGCGATCCATCTCGGCATGTCCGATCATTTCCGGCGGCCGGAAGTATGGGGGCTGGAAGGCATTGACGATACGCGACGAGAGCTGCGAGCGGTCCTCGTCGACCACCGCGATCGGCGCGTGATGCAAGGTTTCCGGAATACCGGTGGCGGAACTGTAGACGCCCAGGGTGAAGGCCCAGACGATCAGTGCCAGCATCGCGTAGTCGCGGCCGAGACTGCGGAACTCCTTGATGCCCAGGTTGAAGATGTTGGCCAGGCTGCGCATCGCTCAGTCCTCCTGCTTCTTCAGGCAGGCCACGCTGAGCAGGGTCAGCACCACGATGGAAGCGGCAAGCGGCAGGTAGTAGGCCCAGAGATCGGACAGGCCCAGCGATTTGGAAAAGGCGCCGCGGCTGACCACCAGGAAATGCGAGGTCGGATAGAGCTTGCCGATCCAGGCCGCCGCACCCTCCAGCGAGGACACCGGGTGGATCAGCCCGGAGAACTGGATCGCCGGGATCATGGTGGCGATCGCCACGCCGAATACAGCGGCGATCTGGCTGCGCATGAACGTCGAGAGGAACAGCCCGAGGCCAGTGCTGGTGACCACATAGAGGAAAGCGCCGATGGTCAACGCCAGGAAGCTCCCCTTGAGCGGCACGCGAAATACCACGATGGCCAGGACCAGCATCAGCAGGAAGTTGATCATGCCCATGGCGACGTAGGGCAGCTGCTTGCCGACCAGGAACTCCAGGCGCGTCACCGGGGTGACATAGAGGTTGGTGATCGAACCCAGTTCCTTTTCGCGCACCACGCCGAGGGCGGTGAGCATGGCCGGGATCATGATCAGCAGCAGCGGGATCACCGCCGGCACCATCGCCTTCAGGCTTTCCACGTCGGGGTTGTAGCGATAGCGCACCTCGGTGCTGGCCGCCGCGCTGGCCTCGGCCCCACCCGCCTGCCGCGAGAGGTCCGCCAGGTAGCTGGTGTGCAGACCCTGCACGTAGCCGAGCACGGTGTTGGCACGGGTCGGCATCGCTCCGTCGATCCACACGCCGATGGCCGGATCGGAGCCACGCTTGAGATCGCGCCCGAAGTTCGGCGGAATCTCCACCGCCAGGCTCAGCTCGCCGCTGCGCAGGCGCCGGTCGAGGTCGTCCGGGTCGGTGATCGGCGCATGTTCGACGAAATAGCGCGAGCCGGCGATGTTCAGCGCGTAGGCCTGGCTGGTGGTGGTCTGGTCACGGTCGAGGACCGCCCAGGAGAGGTCCTCGACGTCCATGTTGATGCCATAGCCGATGATGAACATCAGCAGCGCGGTGCCGAGCAGGGCCAGGGTCAGGCGGATCGGGTCGCGGCGCAGCTCCATGGCTTCGCGGCGCGCATAGCTGAACAGCCGCAGGGGGCTGAAGCGTTCGCGTTGCGCCTGGCGCTCCTGGCCATCGCCGGGCTGCTCCGCGACGGCCGGCGCCTCGGCCGGTTGCGCTGGCGCGGCGGCACCCGCGGCTTCCTCCAGGTAAGCGATGAAGGTCGCTTCCAGGGTCGGCAGACCACGCTGGCGCACCAGCTCATCGGGAGTATCGCTGGCCAGTACCTTGCCGGCATGCATCAGCGAGATGCGATCGCAGCGCTGAGCCTCGTTCATGAAGTGGGTGGAAATGAAGATGGTCACCCCGTCGCGGCGCGACAGCTCGACCATCAGCTCCCAGAAGCCGTCGCGAGCCACCGGGTCGACCCCCGAAGTGGGCTCGTCGAGGATCAGGATTTCCGGCTTGTGGATCACCGCCACCGCCAGCGACAGACGCTGGCGAATGCCCAGCGGCAGGTCGTTGGGCAGCTCGTCGGCCACCTTCTCCAGGTCGAAGCGCCGGAGCATTTCGCCGACCCGTGCCGGGATGCCATCCGCCGGCAGGTGGAACAGCCGGGCGTGCAACACCAGGTTCTGCCACACGCTCAGCTCGGCATACAGGGAAAAGGCCTGGGACATGTAGCCGACCCGGCGACGGGTCGCCATGTCGCTGGCGTCCACCGGCTGGCCGAACAGCGCGCACGTGCCTTCGCTGGCCGGCAGCAGGCCGGTGAGCATCTTCATGGTGGTGGACTTGCCGCAGCCGTTGGAGCCGAGAAAGCCGAAGATTTCCCCACGCTCGATACGGAAGCTGACGTGATCGACCGCGACGAAGTCGCCGAAACGACAGGTCAGGCCCTCGGCCTCGATGGCGATCCGCGGCGCGCCTTCGCTCTGCGGTCGCGGCGGGATCACCAATCGATGGTGGCCGGCGCGCTTGCTTTCCGGCAGCAGGGCGATGAACGCCGATTCGAGGCTCTGCGTCCCGGTGCGCTCGCGCAGCTCCTGCGGCGTACCGGTGGCCAGGACCTTTCCGTCGTCCATCGCCACCAGCCAGTCGAAGCGCTCGGCTTCCTCCATGTAGGCGGTGGCGACCAGCACGCTCATGCCTTCGCGGCCCGCGCGGATACGGCCGATCAGCTCCCAGAACTGGTTGCGCGACAGCGGGTCGACGCCGGTGGTCGGCTCGTCGAGGATCAGCAGGTCGGGATCGTGGATCAGCGCGCAGCACAGCCCGAGCTTCTGCTTCATGCCGCCGGACAGCTTGCCCGCAGGACGCTCGGCGAACGGCGCCAATCCGGTGCTTTGCAGCAGATCGGCGATGCGCCGCTCGCGCTCGGCCTTGTCGTGGCCGAACAGCCGACCGAAGAAGTCGACGTTCTCGAACACCGAGAGCGTCGGGTAGAGGTTCTTGCCCAGCCCCTGGGGCATGTAGGCGATGCGCGGGCAGACCGCCCGGCGGTGGCGGCGGTCGCGCATGTCGCCATCGAGCACGCGGATCTCGCCATCCTGCATCTTCCGTGCGCCGGCCAGCAGCGCCAGCAGGCTGGACTTGCCGACCCCGTCCGGACCGATCAGGCCGACCATGCGGTTGGCCGGGATCTCCAGGCTGACGTCGTCCACCGCGCGCGTCTCGCCGTAGCGCAGCGAAACGCCCCGGAGGCTCGCCACGCCGCTCCCGCCAGCGGTCATTGCGGAACCTTGATCTGCAGGTTGGCCGGCCACTCGACCTCAGGGTCCAGTCGCAGGTAGGCCATTCCGGGCACGCCGGTCTTGACGTAGGTGATGTATTTTTCCAGCAGCGCCGGATCGAGCCGCGCCTTGACCCGGAACATCAGCTTCTCCCGCTCGTTGGCGGTTTCCACCGTTTTCGGGGTGAACTGGGCGACGCTGGCGACATAGGAAACCTTGGCCGGGATCACGTAGTCCGGCACCGCGTCGATCACCAAGCGCACTTCCTGGCCCAGTCCGACCCTACCGGCCTGCATGGATGGCAGGAAGAAAGTCATGTAGACGTCGGCCAGGTCGACCATGTTGAGGAGCTTGCCACCGGCCGGCAGCACTTCCCCCGGCTGTGCCACGCGGTACTGCACGCGGCCGTTGCGCGGCGCCTTGAGCAGGCTGTCGTCGATATCCGCCTGGAGCCGGGCGACGCTGGCCTTGGCCGCCTCGATGGCCGACTGCGCCTCGATTACCTGGGAACGCCCGGCCTCGATCGCCGCCTGCGCCGAAATCACTTGCGAGCGTGCCGCGGACAACGCCGCCTGGGCGCTCTGCAGGGTCGCCCGATCGTCATCGAGTTGCTGTTGCGGCAGGGCATTGCGCTTGACCAGCGCCTCGGTACGGGTGAAGCGCTTCTGCGCCGCTGTCAGCTCGGCCTGGCGCTGCGCCACCACGGCCTGGGCAGTGCTCTTCTCGCTCTCGCGCTGGGCCACCAGCGAGGTCGCGGTGAGCTTGGCGTTCTCCGCCTGGCGCACCTGGGCCTGGGCCTGGGCCAACTGCGCCTCGAGCACCTGGGTATCCATCCGCGCGACGATTTCGCCGGCCTTGACGAAGTCGCCCTCGTCGACCTTGATCTCGGCGACCCGCCCGGGAAGCTTGGCCGCCACGTCCACCTCGGTGGCCTCGATGCGTCCGTTGCCGCTGGCGAATCCCTCGCCCAGGCCAGTCGGTCGCGATACCTGCCAGACCAGCACGCCTACGCCGAGCAGCGCCGCCACGATCAAGGCACGGCTCAGCCACCGTTTGCTTTCCTGTTTCATCCCTTCTCCTCGCACGTCCGGCCAGGCCGCGGCGATGGCGCTCACGCTGGAAAGCGCGGCCGCCGCGGACTTCACTGGCTCGATTGTCCCTCCAGGGCGGCGCGCGGGTGTTGATGCACGTCAGACGCGCCCGACCGAATCTCACAGGAAAGCAGAATCGCCGGTGCCTCGCATCCGGGAGCGCGGGACAGAACGGATAGTTGACCTCAGGGCTGGACGATGAGGTTGTTGAACAGCAGGTCGGTCACCAGCGGCTTGCCCTCTTCCTGCTCGAGGGTCTGCTGGACCTGCTTCAGCGCCTCCTGGCGCAGGCTTTCCTTGGCCTCGACCGTACCCAGGCTCTGGTCGGTCTGCTGGGCGAACAGCATGATCAACTGGTTGCGGATCAAGGGCTCGTGATGCTCGACCTTGGTCGCCGCGTCCTTGTCGGCCACCTGCAGGGCGATGTCGGCCTTGTAGTACTGCAGGCGCGGCCCGCTGCCGTAGTTGCCGACCAGCGCCGGGGTCAGGTCGACGTAGACCGGCTTGTTCGCGCCCTCGCCTTCCGGCGCGGCCTCCTCGGCCGAGGCGAACGACGGGAACAGACTCAGGCACAGGGCCAGCGACAGGGCAATGGGGGTTCTCACGGGCGCATCTCCTCGACGAATGCCGGCAAGCATAGCCAGACTCTCGGCCGGGCCCAAGCCCGGGGTTTATGGACAACCATCAGTTGCGGCGATGCTGATTGACCCCCGGCGTCTCCCTCCTACACTGGCCGGACCGCAAACTGGAGCGTCCCCGATGAAAGCCGTCCTCTGCAAAGCCTTCGGCCCGGCCAGCAGCCTGGTCCTGGAAGAAATCGCCAGCCCGAGCCCGGCGAAGAACGAAATCCTCCTCGATGTGCACGCCGCCGGGGTCAACTTCCCAGACACCCTGATCATCGAGGGCAAGTACCAGTTCAAGCCACCCTTCCCCTTCTCCCCGGGCGGCGAGGCGGCCGGGGTGGTCGCCGCGGTCGGTGAAAAGGTCGCCCACGTCAGGCCCGGCGACCGGGTCATGGCCCTGACCGGCTGGGGCAGCTTCGCCGAGCAGGTCAAGGTGCCCGGCTATAACGTGATGCCGATTCCCGAAGGCATGGACTTCGCCAGCGCCGCCGCCTTCGGCATGACCTACGGCACCTCGATGCACGCCCTGAAACAGCGCGCCAACCTGCAACCCGGCGAGACCCTGCTGGTGCTCGGCGCTTCCGGCGGGGTCGGGCTGGCTGCCGTGGAAATCGGCAAGGCCATGGGCGCGCGGGTGATCGCTGCCGCCAGTACCCCCGACAAGCTCGCCGTGGCCAAGGCCGCCGGCGCCGACGAACTGATCAACTACAGCGAAGGTAGCCTGCGCGAGCAGCTCAAGGCCTTGACCGGCGGCCAGGGCGTCGATGTGATCTACGATCCGGTGGGCGGCGAACTGTTCGAGGAGGCCTTCCGCAGCATCGCCTGGAACGGACGGATGCTGGTGGTCGGCTTCGCCAGCGGCAGCATCCCTTCGCTGCCGGCCAACCTGACCCTGCTCAAGGGCGCCTCGCTGGTCGGCGTGTTCTGGGGATCGTTCGCCCAACGCCAGCCGCAGGACAACGCTGACAACTTCCGCCAGCTGTTCGCCTGGCACGCCGAAGGCAAACTGAAGCCGCTGGTGTCGCAGCGCTTCCCGCTGGAACGGGCCGGCGACGCTATCGACGCCCTCGGCCAGCGCAGGGCGGTCGGCAAGGTGGTGGTGGAGGTTCGCTGAGCCACGAAGGCGGCGAGTATTGCCTCCCGCCCGTGCGGAGAAAGGCATGGCGGGCCGGAGCGATACACCGGCCGAGGCCCACGCTGTCAGATGTTTTTCCCCTATGAAGGCCCCGGTTTCCGACCGGGGCTTTCTTATTTCCGACCAATGCACTCAACCTGTAACATTTTCGCTATTTTTTCATTTACGAAAAATGTAGTGTTCGCAACCGCGTAAAAAGGCGCGACACAACAACAAGCGGAGCTCGCGATGTTCGGAATCTTTCGTCCCGCGCCACACCAGGCGCCACTGCCCGATGCCGAGGTGGACAGCACCTACCGGCGCCTGCGCTGGCAGATCTTCGCCGGTATCTTCATCGGCTACGCGGGTTACTACCTGCTGCGCAAGAACTTCTCCCTGGCCATGCCCTACCTCATCGAGGACGGCTACAGCCGCGGTCAACTGGGCGTCGCGATGTCGGCCATCGCCATCGCCTACGGCCTGTCGAAATTCATCATGGGCCTGGTCTCGGATCGTTCCAACCCACGGGTCTTCCTGCCGTTCGGCCTGTTGGTGTCGGCGGCGGTGATGTTCATTTTCGGATTCGCGCACTGGGCTACCTCCAGCGTCGCCATCATGTTCGTCCTGCTCTTCATCAACGGCTGGGCCCAGGGCATGGGCTGGCCGCCGAGCGGACGGACCATGGTCCACTGGTGGTCGCAGAAGGAGCGCGGCAGCGTGGTCTCGGTGTGGAACGTCGCCCACAACGTCGGCGGCGGCCTGATCGGCCCGCTGTTCCTGCTCGGCCTGGCGCTGTTCGGCGACTGGCGCTCGGCCTTCTACGTGCCGGCCATCGTCGCCGTGGGCGTAGCCGTATTCGCCTATTTCGCCATGCGCGACACCCCGCAATCCTGCGGCCTGCCGCCGATCGAGAAGCACAAGGACGACTACCCCGAAGGCTACGACGAACACCACGAGCGCGAGCTGTCGACCAAGGAGATCTTCGTCACCTACGTGCTGCGCAACAAGCTGCTCTGGTACATCGCCCTGGCCAACGTGTTCGTCTACCTGCTGCGCTACGGTGTGCTCGACTGGGCGCCGACCTACCTCAAGGAGGCCAAGCACTTCAACGTCGACAAGTCGTCCTGGGCGTACTTCTTCTACGAATGGGCGGGGATTCCCGGTACCCTGCTCTGCGGCTGGCTGTCGGACAAGCTGTTCAAGGGCAATCGCGGCGCCACCGGCGTGGTGTTCATGATCCTGGTGACCGTCGGCACCCTGATCTACTGGCTGAACCCGGCCGGCAACCCGGCGATCGACATGGCCGCGCTGATCATGATCGGCTTCCTGATCTACGGCCCGGTGATGCTGATCGGCTTGCAGGCCCTGGAGCTCGCGCCGAAGAAAGCGGCCGGCACCGCCGCCGGCTTCACCGGTCTGTTCGGCTACCTCGGCGGTTCGGTGGCGGCCAACGCCCTGGTCGGCTACACGGTGGACCACTTCGGCTGGGACGGTGGCTTCAAGCTGCTGATCGGCGCCTGCCTGCTGGCCATCCTGTTCCTCTGCCTGACCCTGCGCAAACCCGCGGTCCAGGCCGCGCCGCAGCAAGCCGGCGGATGACGCGGCGGCTCCGGCGCCAGGCCGGAGCCGCGTTCAGTCCCGCGGCGCGTAGGCGAACACGTCGGCGCGCATCTGGTGCGCGTCCATCCCTGCTTCGACCAGGGCATCCAGGGTCGCGTAGACCATCGCCGGCGAGCCGCTGGCATACACATGCAGGCTCGACAGGTCGGCGAAATCCTCGCGCACCGCCTCGTGCAGCAAGCCGCAACGCCCCTCCCAGCCACAGAGGTCGCTGACCACCCGGTGCAGGAACAGGTTCGGCAGGCCTTCCCACTCCGTCCAGTGCGGCAGACGGTAGAAATCCTCCGGACGCCGAACGCCCCAGTAGAGATGTACAGGATGGGCGAAGCCGGCGGCGCGGCAGTGCTCGATCAGGCTGTGCATCTGCGACATGCCGGTTCCCGCGGCGATCAGCACCAGCGGACCGTCGGGCAGTTCCGCCAGGTGCGCGTCGCCGAACGGCAGCTGGATCCGTGCCAGGCGCTCGCGCTGCAATTGCGCGATCAGCGCGACGGCACTGTCTTCCTTGGCCAGGATGTGCAACTCAAGGTCGCGTCCCGCATGCGGCGCGGAGGCCAGGGAAAACGCCGCGCTGTCGCCGCCGTCACGCTCCAGCAACAGGTACTGCCCGGCGTGATAGCGTGGCGGCTTGCCGGCCGGCGCGCGCAGGCCGACCCGGTAGACGTCGCCGCCGACCTCTTCGCAGAAGCTCAACTGGCAGGTCAGCTTGCGCAGAGGCAGTTCACCCGGCGCCAGCACCCCGTCCCAATGCAGCACGCAGTCTTCCAGCGGCTCAGCGAGGCAGGTGAAGAGTTCGCCATGATCGCGTACCTCGCCGTTCTGGCGTACCCGCCCCTCCACCAGCAGCGCCGCGCAGATATGGCAGTTGCCATTGCGGCAGCTCTGCGGACAGTCGTAGCCAAGCCGCCGGGCGCCATCGAGGATGCGTTCCCCCGGCAGCAGCTCGAGGCAGGCGCCGGACGGTTGCAGGACGATACGCATCAGTCGATCCCGAGGCTCGACCAGAGCGCGTCGATGCGCCGTGTTACCGCTTCGTCCTTGACGATGGCGCGCCCCCATTCGCGGCTGGTCTCGCCCGGCCACTTGTGGGTGGCATCAAGCCCCATCTTCGAGCCGAGGCCGGAGACCGGCGAGGCGAAGTCGAGGTAGTCGATGGGCGTGTTGTCGATCATCACCGTGTCGCGCTTGGGGTCCATCCGCGTGGTGATGGCCCAGATCACATCGTTCCAGTCGCGCGCATCGATGTCATCGTCGGTGACGATGACGAACTTGGTGTACATGAACTGCCGCAGGAACGACCAGACCCCGAGCATCACGCGCTTGGCGTGCCCTGGGTACTGCTTCTTCATGGTCACCACCGCCATCCGGTAGGAACAACCTTCCGGCGGCAGGTAGAAATCGACGATTTCCGGGAACTGCTTCTGCAGGATCGGCACGAACACTTCGTTCAGCGCCACCCCGAGGATCGCCGGCTCGTCCGGCGGACGCCCGGTGTAGGTGCTGTGGTAGATCGGTTTCTGCCGGCGGGTGACGCGCTCGACGGTGAACACCGGGAAGCGATCGACCTCGTTGTAGTAGCCGGTGTGATCGCCATAGGGACCTTCGTCGGCCATCTCGCCGGGGTGGATCACCCCTTCGAGGACGATCTCGGCGCTGGCCGGCACCTGCAAGTCGCTCCCGCGACACTTGACCAGCTCGGTACGATGCCCGCGCAACAGGCCGGCGAAAGCGTATTCGGAAAGGGTGTCCGGCACCGGCGTCACCGCACCGAGGATGGTCGCCGGATCGGCGCCCAGCGCCACGGCTACCGGATAGGGCTGGCCCGGATGCTTCTGGCACCACTCGCGGTAGTCCAGTGCGCCGCCGCGATGGCTGAGCCAGCGCATGATCACCTTGTTGCGGCCGATCACCTGCTGGCGGTAGATGCCCAGGTTCTGCCGTTCCTTGTTCGGCCCGCGGGTAACGGTCAGGCCCCAGGTGATCAGCGGCCCGACATCGCCCGGCCAGCAGGTCTGGACCGGCAGCCGGCCGAGGTCGACGTCCTCGCCCTCCTCGACCACTTCCTGGCAGGGGGCGTCCTTGAGCACCTTCGGCGCCATGGACAAGACCTTCCTGTACATCGGCAGCTTGGCCCAGGCGTCCTTGAGGCCCTTCGGCGGCTCGGGCTCCTTGAGTTGCGCCAGCAGCTTGCCGATCTCGCGCAGTGCGCCGACGTCCTCGGCGCCCATGCCCAGCGCCACGCGCTCCGGCGTACCGAACAGGTTGCCGAGCACCGGCATGTCGAAGCCGGTCGGCTTTTCGAACAGCAATGCCGGGCCCTTGGCGCGCAACGTGCGGTCGCACACCTCGGTCATCTCGAGCACGGGGGAAATCGGCACCTGGATGCGCTTCAACGCACCGCGCTGCTCCAGCTGGGCGATGAAATCGCGGAGATCCTTGAACGTCATTGGCCTAACCATTCACTGCAAGACCCCACATCCTACCTGCTCCCGGCCCATCCGGCAGCAGGCAAACGCGGCATTCGGTCACTGCTGGCTGGCGATCCTCGAGTCGTCGAGGCTCTGTAGCATCGGCTCGAACAAAGGCCCGAGTTCATGGGCCCCCTGGGTCGAAAGGTGGTTGTTATCCATGTACAGCGACCAGCCATCACGTTCGGCGAAACAATCCAGGCCATCGCAGAGCACGCTGGAGGGGTCGAGCACGCTCACCCGCGGGTTGCCTTCGGCCAACGCATCGAACAGCGCATTCACGTAGGCGACGCGCGCAGCGTGCTCAGCGAAGGGAAAACGTGCGCGCCCGACATCCTCCCCGCTCAGACTCAGCCGCACCAGCCGCGCCGGTGCCTTGAATGGCAGCAGCGGTACGTCCTTGACCAGCCAGACATGTACGTCGGCCGCGTTCAGCCTTTCGATCATCCCGCTCAGGCGTTGCCGCAGCAGCGCCTCGGCGATCGAGCTGTCCGGCGTGTCGTCCGGCTCGCGGAGAATGTTGCGGGTACCGTCCTGCGAGTCGCCGTATATATACATGTCCCAGCGCCCGGCGAGGATCACCCCGCCCGGCCGCTGCTGTTCGACGAACTCGAGCATCTGCTGGTTGAAACGCAGGCAAGTGTCCTTTTCCAACATCCCCAGCAACGGCGGACAGCCCGCCAGCGAAGCCTGCCAGATCGGCAGTCGGCGACTGGTAGCCTGTTCGCGCAGCAGCGGGCTCAACGCCGCGGAATGGCTGTCGCCCCAACTGACCAGCAGCGGTCGTTCGGCAGCCAGTTCCGCCGGGAAGCGGCAGATGCTTTCCTGACTGAGCGCCTTCTTGTCGAACATGCAGTCGGTCTGCCCATCGCGCCATTTGGACGCCTTGGCATAACGCAAGGCTTCCTCGGAAAGACGCGACGGCACGCCGTCGTAATGCCGCACCAACTGGCCAACGACTCCCAGCAGCAGCAAGCTGCACAGCGCCGCGCCAAGCATCTGCCGGCGCCCGGCGAACAGCTTGCGCTCGCGGAACGGTGCCTCGACGCAGTACAGCGACAGTGCCGCCAGGCCGATGCTCGCCGCCAGCAACCCCAGGCGTGCCGGCAGGCCCAGGGTTTCCAGTGCGTGGTACTGGACGAAGACGTACAGCGGCCAGTGCCAGAGGTACAGCGAATAGGAGATCAGACCGAACCAGACCAGCGGTTGCCAGCCCAGCAGGCGGCGAGCCCAGGTGTCGCCGGCGCCGTTGGCCCAGATCAGCAGGGCGGTGCCAAGCACCGCCGGCAGCGCCGCGAGGCCGGGGAAAGGAGTGTCGCTGTCGTAGAAGAACACCGGCAGGAGAATCGCCGCTATGCCGAGGGTGGCCGCCAGTTGCAGGGACCATTGCGAATGACCGCGGCTAGCGCCCGGCAGCAACGCCAGCGCGGCACCCGCCAGGAGTTCCCAGGCGCGCATCGGCAGGAGGAAGAATGCACTGCCAGGTCGCTGGCTCACCGCCCAGACGCTGGCCGCCAGCGATAGCGCCAGGACCGCGAGGAGGATGGCGAGCCGCCAGCGCAGCAGGCGCCCGGAGATCGCGGCCAGCAGTAGCGGGAAGAGAATGTAGAACTGCTCTTCCACCGACAACGACCAGGTATGCAATAGCGGCTTGAATTCGGACGCGGCGTCGAAATAGCCATCCTGCTTCCAGAACAGGATGTTCGAGGCGAACATCGTCTGGTAACGCACCGCACGACCCAGTTGCTCGTAGTCCCGCGGCTCCATCAGGAACCAGCCGGCCGCCAGGCTGACGGCCATCATAACGAACAAAGCGGGGAGGATGCGTCGCGCCCGGCGAGCCCAGAAATCGACGAAGCTGAAACGCCCGGCCTGCCGATCGCGCCGGATGATCGAAGTGATCAGGTAGCCGGAAATCACCAGAAAGACATCGACGCCGACATACCCGCCGGTGAAACCGCCCAAGCCCAAGTGATAGAACACCACCGGCAAGATGGCCAGTGCGCGCAATCCATCGATATCTCTTCGATAAGGCAGGCTCGACATCTATTTTTCTCCAGGCATGAAAAAAGGCGCTCCGGTCAAACCGGAGCGCCTTCTTCAATTTCCCTGGAAGACTACTTCCGTTTCATCGAATCGAAGAACTCATCGTTGGTCTTGGTCTGCTTGAGCTTGTCGATGAGGAATTCGATCGCGGAGATCTCGTCCATCGGGTGCAGGATCTTGCGCAGGATCCACATGCGCTGGAGCTCGTCCTCGCTGGTCAGCAGCTCTTCGCGGCGGGTACCCGAACGGTTGATGTTGATGGCCGGGAACACGCGCTTCTCGGCGATCTTGCGATCCAATGGGAGTTCCATGTTGCCGGTACCCTTGAATTCCTCGTAGATCACCTCGTCCATCTTCGAGCCGGTTTCCACCAACGCCGTGGCGAGAATCGTAAGAGAACCGCCCTCTTCGATGTTCCGCGCGGCGCCGAAGAAGCGCTTCGGCTTCTCCAGGGCATGGGCGTCGACACCGCCGGTGAGCACCTTGCCGGAGCTGGGGATCACGGTGTTGTAGGCCCGCGCCAGACGGGTGATGGAGTCGAGCAGGATGACCACGTCCTTCTTGTGCTCGACCAGGCGCTTGGCCTTCTCGATCACCATCTCGGCGACCTGTACGTGACGGGTCGGCGGTTCGTCAAAGGTCGAGGCGACCACTTCGCCGCGCACGGTGCGCTGCATTTCGGTCACTTCCTCAGGGCGCTCGTCGATCAGCAGGACGATCAGGTGGCATTCGGGGTTGTTGCGGGTGATGTTGCTGGCGATGTTCTGCAGCATGATGGTCTTGCCCGCCTTCGGCGGCGCCACGATCAGGCCGCGCTGGCCCTTGCCGATCGGCGCGCAGAGATCGATGACGCGGCCGGTCAGGTCTTCGGTGGAGCCGTTGCCGGCTTCCATCTTCATCCGCTCGTTGGGGAACAGCGGCGTCAGGTTCTCGAAGAGAATCTTGTTCTTCGCATTCTCCGGACGATCGAAGTTGATCGAGTCGACCTTGAGCAGGGCGAAGTAACGCTCGCCCTCTTTCGGCGGCCGGATCTTGCCGATGATGGTGTCGCCCGTGCGCAGGTTGAAGCGCCGGATCTGGCTCGGCGAGACATAGATGTCGTCGGGGCCGGCCAGGTAGGAAGAGTCGGCGGAGCGCAGGAAGCCGAAGCCGTCCTGAAGAATCTCCAGCACGCCATCGCCGGAGATCTCTTCACCACTTTTCGCGTGCTTCTTCAGCAGGGCGAAGATGATGTCCTGCTTGCGCGAACGGGCCATGTTTTCCAGGCCCATGGCATCGGACATTTCCAGCAGTTCGGCAATCGGCTTTTGCTTGAGTTCGGTCAGATTCATAGGAAAGAGATAGGTACGCAGAAAGAGGAATTGGAGAAAGCGTCGAGCTTGGGAAAGCCGTGTCGCAAGGGGGCGACAGGAGCGCTAGAAAGTTCGAGTAGGAAGTGCGTCCGGGACGGCATGCAGAAGGCGACGGAAAAAACGTCGCGAACCCGAATTTAACACCGTGGCCGGGTGGCGTCTATAGAAACGCAAAAAAAAGCCCCGCGAATCGCGGGGCTTTCCAGCGAGGCCTGGGCCCGGCTCAGATATTGGCGTCGAGGAAGGCCGCCAGCTGCGACTTGGACAGTGCGCCGACCTTGGTCGCCTCGACATTGCCGTCCTTGAACAGCATCAGGGTAGGGATGCCACGCACACCGTATTTCGGCGGGGTATCCTGGTTCTCGTCGATGTTCAGCTTGCAGACCTTCAGCTTGCCCTGATAGTCCCTGGCGACTTCGTCCAGCACCGGCGCGATCATCTTGCACGGACCGCACCACTCGGCCCAGTAGTCCACCAGCACAGGGCCGTCGGCCTTCAGCACGTCCTGCTCGAAGCTGGCATCAGTAACGTTGACGATATGTTCGCTCATGAAATCTCTCCGTAGTCGGACGCGAATTGAAACGCGAAAGTGCCGACCATCATATCCCGCCTTGACCCTCGCCGGAAGGCGCAGCCGATTGAGAGTCTCTATCGTTGGTCGGCTGATTCCCGATTGATCGGCTGCCGCATTGGCGACCCTCGCCCTATCGTGGCAGGATGGCGCAGTTTTCCAATGGACTTGCAAAGCATGCCGCAAAAACCTGCCGAGGCATTCCCGCTGATTGCCGCCCTGGACCTGGGCTCCAACAGTTTCCACCTCTGTCTGGCCAAGGCCAATATCCACGGCGAAGTCCGCATCCTCGAACGGCTGGGCGAGAAGGTCCAACTGGCCGCCGGCCTCGACGAGGAGCGCAATCTCAGCGAAGAGGCCACCCAGCGCGGCCTCGACTGCCTGCGCCGCTTCGCCCAGTTCATCAGCGGCATGCCCCAGGGTTCCGTACGCGTGGTCGCGACCAACGCCTTGCGCGAGGCGCGCAACCGCAGCGATTTCATCCGTCGTGCGGAAGAGGTTCTCGGCCATCCCGTGGAAGTCATCTCCGGCCGCGAGGAGGCCCGCCTGATCTACCTCGGCGTCGCCAACAGCATGCCCGACAGCGGCGGTCGCCGGCTGGTCAGCGACATCGGCGGCGGCAGCACCGAGTTCATCATCGGCCAGGGTTTCGAGTCCGAGCTGCGGGAAAGCCTGCAGATGGGTTGCGTCAGCTACACCCAACGCTACTTCCGCGACGGCAAGATCACCCCGGCCCGCTACGCCCAGGCGTACACTGCTGCACGCCTGGAACTGATGGGCATCGAGAACAGCCTGCGGCGCCTCGGCTGGCAACAGGCGGTCGGCGCCTCCGGCACCATCCGCGCAGTGGCGCTGGCGATCAAGGCCGGCGGCCACGGCAACGGCGAGATCAGCCCGGACGGACTGGCCTGGCTGAAGCGCAAGGTGCTCAAGCTCGGCGACGTGGAGAAGCTCGATCTGGAAGGGATCAAGCCGGACCGCCGGACCATCTTCCCGGCCGGACTGGCCATTCTCGAAGCGATCTTCGACGCGCTGGAACTGGAACAGATGGTTCACTCCGAGGGCGCCCTGCGCGAAGGCGTTCTCTACGACCTGGTCGGCCGTCACCAGCACGAGGACGTGCGCGAACGCACCATCAGTTCGCTGATGCAGCGCTACCACGTCGATCCGGAGCAGGCTTCGCGGGTGGAGGCCAAGGCCCTCAAGGTGCTTGCCGAAGTCGGCGACGCCTGGGAGCTGAACGACGAACTGCACCGCGACCTGCTGAGCTGGGGCGCACGGGTCCACGAGATCGGCCTGGACATCGCCCATTACCACTACCACAAGCACGGCGCCTACCTGATCGAGCACTCCGACCTGGCTGGCTTCTCGCGCCAGGACCAGCAGATGCTGTCGCTACTGGTACGCGGCCACCGCCGCAACATTCCGGCGGATAAGCTGGCGGAGTTCGCCGCGGAAGGCGACAAGTTGGTGCGCCTGTGCATCGTGCTGCGCTTCGCGATCCTCTTCCACCACATTCGCGGCACCCAGGAAATGCCCTCGGTGCGCCTGAAGGCAGAGCCCAAGAGCCTTTCGGTGACCTTCCCCGAGGGCTGGCTGGAAGCCAACCCGCTGACCCAGGCCGACTTCGCCCAGGAAGCCGAATGGCTCAAGCGGGTCGGCTACAGCCTCAACGTGCGGTAAGCACCGGCGCGGCCAGCTTCTCCAGCAGGGTCGCCTGGGTATTGCGGGGGTTCTGGTTACCGGTGGGGCTGAGCCGCTGGTAGCTACCGTCGGCCTGCAACACCCAGGCCTGGGTGTTGTCGGTCAGATACGTTTCCAGTTCCTTCTTGACCCGCTGCACCAGCTTCTTGCCTTCCACCGGGAAGCAGGTCTCGACGCGCATGTCGAGGTTGCGCTCCATCCAGTCGGCGCTGGAGAGATAGAGCTTCTCGTCGCCGCCGTTGAGGAAGTAGTAGATGCGGCTGTGCTCGAGGAAGCGTCCGATGATCGAGCGCACGTGGATATTGTGCGAGACCCCCGGGATGCCTGGCCGCAGGCAGCACATGCCACGCACCACCAGGTCGATCCTGACCCCGGCCTGGCTGGCCTTGTACAGGGCGCGGATGACCTTCGGATCGGTCAGCGAGTTGACCTTGGCCATGATGTGCGCAGGCTGGCCGAGCGCCGCCTGGGCCGCCTCGCGGTTGATCATTTCCAGCAGGTTCTTCTTCAGGGTGAACGGCGCATGTAACAGCTTCTTCATGCGCAGCGTCTTGCCCATCCCGATCAGTTGGTTGAACAGCTTGTGCAGGTCCTCGCAGAGCGCCACGTCGGCGGTCAGCAGGCTGTAGTCGGTGTACAGGCGAGCGTTGCCGGCATGGTAGTTGCCGGTGCCCAGGTGCGCGTAGCGGCGCAGTTCGCCGTCCTCGCGACGGAGGATCAGCATCATCTTGGCGTGGGTCTTGAAGCCGACCACGCCGTAGATCACTACCGCACCGGCCTGTTGCAGGCGGCTGGCCAGTTGCAGGTTGGACTCTTCGTCGAAGCGGGCGCGCAGCTCGATCACCGCGGTGACCTCCTTGCCGTTGCGTGCCGCCTCGACCAGGGCGTCGACGATCTCAGAGTTGGCGCCGCTGCGGTACAGGGTTTGCTTGATCGCCAGCACGTTCGGATCCTTGGCGGCCTGGCGCAGCAGGTCGATCACCGGAGTGAAGGACTCGAACGGGTGCATCAGCAACACGTCGAGCTTGCTGAGGACGTTGAAGAGGTTTTCCTTCTTCTGCAAAAGACGCGGGATCGCCGGGGTGAAGGGCGGGTACTGCAGCTCCGGATGGCTTTCCAGGCCGGTGACGCTGAACAGGCGGGTCAGGTTGACCGGGCCGCTGACCTTGTACAACTCGCTTTCGGACAGGCCGAACTGCTTGAGCAGGTAGTTGGTCAGGTTCTGCGGGCAGGTATCCACCACCTCCAGGCGTACCGCATCCCCGTAGCGACGCGAGAACAGCTCGCCGCGCAGCGCGCGGGCCAGGTCCTCGACATCCTCGGTGTCCACCGACAGGTCGGCGTTGCGGGTCAGGCGGAACTGGTAGCAGCCCTTCACCTTCATGCCGGGGAACAGGTCGTCGGCGTGGGCGTGGATCATCGACGACAGGAACACGTAGTTGTCGCCCTCGCCGCCAACGTCTTCCGGCAGCCTGATGATCCGTGGCAGCAGGCGCGGCGCCGGGATGATCGCCAGGCCGGAGTCGCGGCCGAAGGCATCCATCCCCTCCAGCTCGACGATGAAGTTGAGGCTCTTGTTCACCAGCAGCGGGAACGGGTGGGTCGGGTCGAGGCCGATCGGGGTGATGATCGGCGCGATCTCGTCGCGGAAGAAGCGCCGCACCCAGGTCTTGATCTTCAGCGTCCAGTGACGCCGGCGGATGAAGCGGATCTGGTGCTTGGCCAGCTCCGGCAACAGGGTCTCGTTGAGGATCCGGTACTGCCGCGATACCTGCTCGTGGACCAGCTCGCTGATCCGCGCCAGGGCCTGGTGCGGCAGCAGGCCGTCGGCGCCGGCCTGCTCGCGGGCGAAGGTGATCTGCTTCTTCAGGCCGGCGATGCGGATCTCGAAGAACTCGTCGAGGTTGCTCGAGAAGATGAGGAGGAACTTCAGCCGCTCCAGGAGCGGGTAGGACTCGTCCAGCGCCTGTTCCAGCACGCGGATGTTGAACTGCAACTGGGAGAGCTCGCGATGAATGTACAGGCTGCTGTCATCCACGCTGGGAACCACCGCAGGTGGCGTTTCCACCGGGATCGTTTCGGCCATCTTCACTTCTGCTTCGCTTTCCACGTTCGCCACTACGGTTTCGTCGGCGGCGATACGTTCGATCTCATCAAGTCCTTGCTGCGTATTCATTCATCTTCCCGAGGGGGTCAACGCCCCCGTCTTAATTGTTCTGCGGCCTGCTTGGCGAAGTAGGTCAGAATGCCATCGGCGCCGGCACGTTTGAAGGCGGTAAGGGACTCGAGGATCACCGATTCGGCCAGCCAGCCGTTCTGGATGGCGCCCATGTGCATCGCATACTCGCCGCTGACCTGGTAGACAAAGGTCGGGGCGCGGAATTCATCCTTCACCCGACGCACGATGTCGAGGTAGGGCATGCCCGGCTTGACCATCACCATGTCGGCGCCTTCGGCCAGGTCGGCGGCCACTTCGTGAAGTGCCTCGTCGCTGTTCGCCGGATCCATCTGGTAGGTGGCCTTGTTGCCCTTGCCGAGGTTCGAAGCCGAGCCGACCGCATCGCGGAACGGACCGTAGTAGGCGCTGGCGTACTTGGCCGAGTAGGCCATGATCCGCACATTGGTGTGGCCGGCAGACTCCAGGGCCTCGCGGATCGCACCGATGCGACCGTCCATCATGTCCGAGGGCGCTACCACCTGGGCGCCGGCCTCGGCGTGGGACAGCGCCTGCCGTACCAGCACGTCGATGCTGACGTCGTTGAGGACGTAGCCATCGTCATCCAGGATGCCGTCCTGGCCATGGGTGGTGAACGGGTCGAGCGCCACGTCGGTGATGATGCCCAGCTCCGGAAAGCGCTCGCGCAGGGCGCGGGTGGCGCGCTGGGCGATGCCTTCCGGGTTGTATGCCTCGGCGGCGTCCAGGGACTTCTTCTCCACCGGGGTCACCGGGAACAGCGCCAGCGCCGGAATGCCCAGGGCCACCCACTCTTCCGCCTCGATCAGCAACTGGTCGATGGACAGGCGCTCGACGCCGGGCATCGACGGAATGCTTTCACGCTGGTTGACCCCATCGAGGACGAACACCGGCAGGATCAGGTCGTCGACGGTGAGGACATTCTCGCGGACCAGGCGGCGGGAGAAGTCATCGCGGCGATTGCGCCGCAGGCGGGTGTAGGGATAGGCGCGGTTGGCGGGAGTGAAGCTCACGGTTTTACTCCAGGGCCCAGATAACGGGCACAGTGTGACAGTTATAGTCCCTGATTATGACGGATTGGCAACAAGCGACGACAGTGACTCAAGGTCGCGGCATCCTGCCGCACCGCCAATCATCGCAAAAAGCCAGCGGCAAAGGCCATTCATTGCACAATCAATGACCTGAGCCGTGACGATCGCGCTTTCCCCACGCCCTCAACCGAGTTAGGCTGCGCGTTCATTTCGCTTCGCTGCCCCGATGATGCTCCAACAATTCCTGCAGGACTTCGGCTATTTCGCCCTTTTTCTCGGTACTTTCTTCGAGGGCGAAACCATTCTCGTGCTGGCCGGGTTCCTTGCCTTCCGCGGCTACATGCAGCTGGATACCGTGATTCTCACCGCCTTCCTCGGCAGCTACGCCGGTGACCAACTCTGGTACTTCCTCGGACGCCGCCACGGCCGCCGGTTGCTGGCGCGCAAGCCGCGCTGGCAGAAGCTCGGCGACAAGGCGCTGGACCATGTGCGCCGCCATCCTGACCTGTGGGTGCTGAGTTTCCGCTTCGTCTACGGCCTGCGTACGGTGATGCCGGTGGCCATCGGCCTGTCCGGCTATCCACCGGCCCGCTATCTTCTTCTCAATGGCATCGGCGCCATCGTCTGGGCCGCTGCGCTGGGCTCCGCCGCCTACTATTTCGGCAGCGTACTGGAAGGCATGCTCGGCAACATCAAGAAATACGAACTCATGGTCCTCGGCGGCCTGATCGTGCTGGGCCTGCTGCTCTGGCTATGGCGGCGTTTCAAGACACCGCGCGGCAACGGCGCGGGCGGCAACGCCGACAAATCCGAGTGAACCCGCGCCGGCGCGACTGAACAGCCGGCCCCTTCGCACACTCCAACTCCTTGTACCCTCCGCTCCGGCTGGCCGCCGGGGCCGGCGGCTCGCTATGCTTGCGCGATACCGACCCCGGCCAGGCCGTCCGGTCCGGATCCTGCGTTCCCAAGGAGTAAGCCTCATGCACAAGAAAGTTGCCGTCATCCTCTCCGGTTGTGGCGTCTACGATGGCGCGGAAATCCACGAAAGCGTGATCACCCTGCTCCGCCTCAGCCAGCGAGGCGCCGAGGCACAATGCTTCGCGCCGAACATCGCCCAGCACCATGTGGTCAACCACCTGACCGGCGAGGAAATGCCGGAAAGCCGCAATGTCCTGGTCGAGTCCGCGCGTATCGCCCGCGGCGAAGTCAAGGACCTGCGCGAAGCCCGCGCCGAGGACTACGACGCGCTGATCGTGCCCGGTGGCTTCGGCGCTGCGAAGAACCTCAGCGACTTTGCCATCAACGGCGCGCAATGCCAGGTGCAGCCGGACGTGCTGGCGCTGGCCAAGGCTTTCGCCGAAGCCGGCAAGCCAGTCGGGCTGATCTGCATCGCTCCGGCGATGGCGGCGAAGATCTACGGCGCCGGCGTCCAATGCACCATCGGCAACGACGCCGACACCGCCGACGCGCTGAAGCAGATGGGTGCCGAGCACATCGACGCGCCGGTGGACGAGATCGTCGAAGACAGCGCGCGCAAGCTGGTGACCACCCCGGCCTACATGCTCGCCCAGTCGATAGCCGAAGCCGCTTCCGGGATCAACAAGCTGGTCGACCGGGTGCTCGAACTGGTGGACCAGGACAAGGCCTGATCGGCCAAGCACGAGGGCGGTCGCGCCGCCGCCCTTTTCAAATCCGTGCCGCTACGCCAGCGTGCGTCTCGAAACCATCGAATCGAGACGCCGCGATGAGCGAAACGCCCTCCTCCGCCCTGCCTGACGACGTCCACCAACTGGTGGCGGATTTCTTCCAGCGCATCCCCTTCAACCGCATGCTCG
Source organism: Pseudomonas aeruginosa (assembly GCF_001457615.1). GTDB lineage: Bacteria > Pseudomonadota > Gammaproteobacteria > Pseudomonadales > Pseudomonadaceae > Pseudomonas > Pseudomonas aeruginosa. Next base: position 5,958,189 of record NZ_LN831024.1, read on the forward strand.
GCATCCGCGTGGTGAGCCTCGGCCGCGAGCGGGTAGTCCTCGACCTGCCGATGAAGGACGAACTGATCGGCAACTTCGTCCAGGGCATTCTCCACGGCGGGGTGATCTCCAGCCTGCTCGACGTCACCGGCGGTGCGATGGCCCTGATCGGCGCCCTCGAACGGCATCGCGAACTGCCAGGCCACGAGCGCATGGCGCGGCTGTCGAAGCTCGGCACCATCGACTTGCGCGTCGACTACCTGCGCCCGGGACGCGGCCGGACGTTCACCGCCCATGCGGTGCCGCTTCGCTCGGGCAACAAGGTCGCAGTGGTGCGCTCGGAACTGCATAGCGACGACGGCACGCTGGTCGCCGTCGGTACCGGTACCTATCTGTGCGGCTGACTCGCGCGTAGATCGGCTTCCCGCTGCAGGCGGGTGAGCAGGCGGTCCAGGGCGTTGGCGAACGCCTGGCGGTCACGCTCACCGTAGGGCGCCTGGCCGCCGCCCATCTGCCCCTGGTCACGCAGGTCGGCCATCAGGTTGCGCATGGCCAGCTTATCGCCCATGTTCCGCGCGTCGAACTCGCGGCCGCGAGGATCGAGGGCGGCAACCTGTTTCTTGATCAGCCGATCGGCCAGCGGTACGTCGCTGCAGATCGCCAGGTCGCCCGGCTCGGCCTGCTCCACCAGGTAATCGTCAGCCGCATCCATCCCGCTTTCCACCACCACCAGACGCACGCAGGCGAACGGCGGCTTGACCTGCGGCTGGCCGGCGACCATCCAGACTTCCAGCTTGCGCTTGAGGGCGAACTTGCAGACCAGTTCCTTGGCCGCCTTGGGGCAGGCGTCGGCATCGATCCAGATACGCATGAACGGACTTCCGTAGAAATGACGACGGCCAGTATCGCACTGGCCGTCGTGGTTGCGCGAACCCGCTCAGTCGGCGGCGTTGGCCGCCGCACGCCGGCGCTCGACGATCCGGCTACGTCCGTAGAGCAGCGCGATGGCCACCATTGCCATGGCCTGGGCCGACAGCGAATAGGCGTCAGCCTTGATCCCCAGCCAGTCGAAGTCGAAGAACGGCACCGGACGGGTGCCGATCACCCCGGCTTCCTGCAAGGCGATGACGCCATGTCCGGCGAACACCACCGAGAGCGCACAGAGCAACGCCGCGTTGATGCTGAAGAACAACCCCAGCGGCAGTTTCGCCGAACCACGCAGGATCACCCAGGCCAGGCCGATCAGCAGGACCACGGCGGTCGCCGCGCCGCCGATCACGGCATTGTGCCCGGCCGGTCCGGCCTGCAACCAGAGGGTTTCGTAGAACAGGATGACCTCGAACAACTCGCGGTAGACCGAGAAGAACGCCAGCACTGCGAAGCCGAAGCGTCCGCCACCGCCCACCAGGCTGCTGCGGATGTAGTCCTGCCAGGCTGCCGCGTGGCGGCGGTCGTGCATCCAGACGCCGAGCCAGAGCACCATCACGCAGGCGAACAGAGAGGTGAAGCCCTCCATCAGCTCGCGCTGGGCACCGCCGATATCGATCACATAGGCGGCCAACGCCCAGGTGGCGAAGCCGGCGACGAAGGCCAGCCCCCAGCCGACGTGCACGCCACGCACGGCACTTTCCTGCCCGGTATTGCGCAGGAAGGCGAGGATGGCGGCAAGCACCAGGATTGCCTCTACCCCTTCGCGCAACAGGATCAACAAGGCGGAAACGAAACTGATGGAGAAACTCAGCGAGTCGCCGCCAAGCTGCTTGGCGGCCTCTGCCAGCTTGCCCTTGGCCAGCTCCAGCTGTTGCGCCACCTGGATTTCCGGGAGGCCATCGCGCAACGCCTGGCGGTAGGCCATCAGCTGCTTCTCGGTGGAGCGGCGCAAATCGGCGTCGACGTTGTCCAGCGAGCTTTCCACCAGCTCGAAGCCTTCCAGGTAGGCCGCCACCGACAGGTCGTAGGCCTGGTCGCGGTCGCCTTCGCGATAGACCGCGAAGCTCTTGTCCAGGGTGGCGGCGGTATAGTCGATCAACTGCCCAGGACCGCGCTGCTCCAGCGGCGGATGCGCACGCAGGGCGCGGAAGCTCTCCGCAGCGGCCTCGCCGTCGTACTCGGCGACTTCGGCCGGAGTCTGCGTGGCCAGGGTCGCCAGCGGGTAGGCATGGGCCTTGTCCGGCTGCGCACTGCGGGCGCTCAGGCCGGCCACATAGCTGGCCAGATCCCAGCGCTGGCGTTCGTCGAGCTGGTCGGCGAACGCCGGCATGTCGGTGCCCGCCACGCCTAGGCCGATGACGTTACGCAGGTCGTAGAGGCTCAGGTGGTCGAGGCGCTGGCGATCGGTGAGGTTCGCTGGCGGCGGTTCCAGGCCGATGCCGGCGGGGCCGTCGCCCTTGCCCGCATCGCCATGGCAGATTGCGCACTGCTGGGCATAGATCGGCGCCGCGCGGCTCGGGTCGGGGGTGATCGCGGGGGTCTGCACCACCTGGTAGATATCCGCCACCCGTGCCTCGAGGTTGCGCGCCTGGAGGGCCACGTCCCTTCCCGGCAAGCGCTGCTCGATGGCCTGGCGCAGGCTGGCGACGCCCCTCTCCAGCTCGGCGCGCTCGGGGCGCATCGGCAGGGTCAGGACCAATGCCTGCAGGTTGCCGACGAACTCCACCTGTTCCTGGTATTCGCTGGGGTCGACGATCTTGCCGTCAGCCACGGTCGGCGGATAGTCGGCCGCCAGGTAACTCAACAGATGCAAGGCTTGGGAGGGGTCGACGGCCGTGTCGGCTAGAGCTCCAAGGCTGAACGCGCAGACCAGCGGCAGCAGCCACAGCAGGATTTTCGGAGGGTGCATGGCGAAGACGAAGTGAGAATGGAAGAGATTAAATTGTCCCTTCGCCTTCCCGCCCATGCAAGAAATACTCTGTAACAATCACGCCCATCAGCGTGTCGGGCGGCTCAGAGCGGCGCTCGGCGTACCGTCGCCAGCAGCCCCGCGGCACCGACGAACAGGCTGGCGAAGGTACGGTTCACCAGCTTCTGCTGGCGCGGCGAACGCAGTACGCGTAGCACGCGCGCAGCCAGCCCGGTGTAGCCGGCCATGACGATCAGGTCGACGACGATCATGGTGCCGCCCATGATCAGGTATTGCGCCAGCAGCGGCTGGTGCGGGTCGATGAACTGCGGCAGCACCGCGAGCATGAAGATCACCGCCTTGGGATTGCTGGCGTTGACCAGGAAACCACGCAGCACCAGGGTCAACGGTCGCCCCAGAGGCCGTTCGCCATCGGTGCTCAAGGCCTGTGGCGGCGCCTGCCACTGGCGCACCGCCAGGTACACCAGGTAGGCCACGCCGAACCACTTGATCAGGCTGAAAGCCAGTGCCGAGGTCGCCAGCAACGCACCGACGCCGGCGGCGACGATGGCGATCTGCAGGGCCAGGCCGATCTGCAGGCCCAGCGCGTTCCAGTAGCCTCGCGCAAAGCCGTACTGCAACCCGCAGGACATCGAGGCGATGGCTCCGGCGCCCGGCGACAGGCTGATGGCCCAGCAGGCGAGGAAGAAGGCGAACCAGGTACTGACGAGCATTGCACACCTCGGAAAGCGAACGCGGCTGGCGGCGGGAACGAAAAAGCCAGTGTGCACCAAGGCGGAGCAGCCGCACAGGTTTTCCGACCACGCGCCTCGCCCAACCTTTGCGGGCGCAACCTGGCGGACAGAAAAAACCCGGCAGATGCCGGGCTTTCCCGAGGATACGCGCTCAGCCATGTTGGGCGGACCACCGCGATGCGGCTATTCGCCCTGGCCCCGAACGCTCTCAGTCCGGCGAACCCTTGCGCAGCTTCACCGGCTCTTCGCCGCGCTTGCGCGCCAGGGCCCCGCGCAAGCGGATGTTCAGCGCCTCCACCGCCAGGGAGAAGGCCATGGCGAAGTAGACGTAGCCTTTCGGCACGTGCACTTCGAAGGACTCGGCCACCAGCACGGTGCCGACCACGATGAGGAACGACAGGGCGAGCATCTTCAGCGAGGGGTGTTTCTCGATGAAGTCGCTGATGGTGCCTGCCGCCAGCATCATCACGCCGACCGAGATGACGATCGCCGCGACCATCACCGGCACGTTCTGCACCAGACCGACGGCGGTGATCACCGAGTCCAGGGAGAAGATGATGTCGATGATCGCGATCTGGACGATGATGCCCATGAAGCCGTGGACCTTGCCGCCGCTCTTCTGCTCTTCTTCCGCGCCTTCCAGGCTGTGGTAGATCTCCATGGTGCTCTTGAACAGCAGGAACAGGCCGCCGAAGAAGAGGATCAGGTCACGCCCGGAGATGCCCTGGCCGAACAGGTGGAACAGGTCGGTGGTCAGGCGCATGACCCAGGTGATCGAGAGCAACAGCAGGATCCGCGTGCCCATGGCCAGGGCCAGGCCGAAGAAGCGCGCCTTCGGTTGCTGGGCCGGCGGCAGGCGCCCGACCAGGATCGAGATGAAGATGATGTTGTCGATGCCGAGGACGATTTCCAGGGCGGTCAGGGTCAGGAACGCGACCCAGATTTCAGGACTGGCGAGCCATTCCATAGATGGTTATTTCCCGTTTTTTGTTGGAGTTGAAAAACCTGGCCCACGCCAGCGACGCACGGCTTTCTGGAAGAACAGGCTGTTGGGAACCTGCAGCAGTGGGCCCGGCGAGCCATCCTCGAGGGTTTCTTCCAGTGTCGTATACAAGAGATTGATGGCAACCACGCGTCCGGTGACGCCCGGTTTGTCGGCGCTATCGATCAGCTCCACGCGGTCACCGATGCGGAACGGCCCGACGGTGAAGATCAGCAACGCACAGAACAGGTTGGAGAGCACGCTCCAGATGGCGAAGAAGGCTACCGCCGCCACCGCGGCGAAACCGGTCAGCGCGGTCCACAGCACTTCGGCCGACACGCCCAGGCGCTCCAGCACCATGATCAGTGCGCTGACCATGATCAGCCAGCGCAGGCCCCCACGCAGCGGCAGGAGCAGCTCCGGCGGCACCGGATAACGCTCGCCGATACGGGTCACCGTGCGTCGGACCAGGCGCTGTAGCAGCCAGGCGACCAGCAGGATGAGCAGGATCTGCAGCGCCACCACCAGCGGCCCGCTCCAGGTCTGCGTCAACACCTGCAAGTCTTCCATCACTCACTGGCCTCTAGTTCTTTCTGCAGGGCTTCGAGGGTTTCCAGGGCCTCCAGCCAACGTTCCTCCAGCTCGCCTTCGCGAACCTTCAGGCTCGATTGTTCGGACAGCAACTCGCGCAATTCGTCCTTTCGCGATACGTCGTACAGGGCGCTGTCGCCCAGCCGCGCCTCGATAGCGGCTAGCTTTTCGTGCAGGCCGCCGAGTTCGCGCTCCAGCTTGTCGGCCTCGCGCTTGTGCGGCGCCAGCTGCTGGCGCAGCGCGGCCGCTGCCTGGCGCTGGGCGCGCTTGTCGGTGCGTTCGGTCGGCGCACCCGGCGCGGTCTCGGCCTGCGGCGCCTTGCGCGCGCGATAGTCGACCAGCCAACGGGCGTAATCGTCGAGATCGCCATCGAACGGCACCACGCGCCCATCGGCGACCAGGAGGAATTCATCGGTGGTGCTTTTGAGCAGGTGCCGGTCGTGGGAAACTACCAGGACCGCCCCGGAAAACTCCTGTAGAGCCATGGTCAAGGCCAGGCGCATTTCCAGGTCGAGGTGGTTGGTCGGCTCGTCGAGCAGCAGCAGGTTGGGCTTCTGCCAGGCGATCAGCGCCAGGGCCAGGCGCGCTTTCTCGCCACCGGAGAAGTTCAATACCGGCTCGTCCACCCGAACGCCGCGGAAGTCGAAGCCGCCGAGGAAGTCCTTGAGGGTCTGTTCGCGCTCGCCGGGGGCGATACGCTGCAGATGTAGCAACGGGCTGGCCTGTGGATCCAGCGAATCGAGCTGGTGCTGGGCGAAGTACCCGATGGCCAGGTTCTCGCCGCGCAGCAGGCGGCCGCCCAGCTCGGGCAGGTCCCCGGCCAGGGTCTTGATCAGCGTCGACTTGCCGGCGCCGTTGGGACCGAGCAGGCCGATCCGCGCACCGGGCACCAGTTGCAGCTTGACCTTCTCCAGCACCGCCTTGTCGCCATAGCCGAGACGGCCTTCGCCGAGATCCAGCAACGGCCGGGAGATCTTGTCCGACTCGCGGAAACTGAAATTGAACGGCGAATCGACATGTGCCGGCGCCAGTTCCTCTAGACGCTCCAGCGCCTTGATCCGGCTCTGCGCCTGGCGCGCCTTGGTGGCCTTGGCCTTGAAGCGGGCGATGAAGCTTTCCATGTGCGCACGCTGCGCCTGCTGTTTCTCGTAGGCCTGCTGTTGCTGAGCCAGCCGCTCGGCGCGGGTCCGCTCGAAAGCGGAATAGCCGCCGCGGTAGAGGATCAGCTTGCGGTTTTCCAGATGCACCACGTGGTCCACCACCGCATCGAGGAAGTCGCGGTCGTGGGAGATCAGCACCAGAGTGCCGGGATAACCCTTGAGCCACTCTTCCAGCCAGAGGATGGCGTCCAGGTCGAGGTGGTTGGTCGGTTCGTCGAGCAACAGCAGGTCGGACGGGCACATCAGCGCCTGCGCCAGGTTCAGGCGCATCCTCCAACCACCGGAGAAATCACCGACCCGGCGCTCCATCTGCTCGCTGCTGAAGCCGAGCCCGGCCAGCAGCTTGCGCGCCCGTGCATCGGCGGTATAACCGTCGGCGTTGTCCAGCTCGGTATGCAGGCGCGCCAGGGCAGAACCGTCGTGCGCCGCTTCGGCGACGGCCAGCGCCGCCTGGATCTCGCGCAGGCGACTGTCGCCGTCGAGCACGTAATCCACCGCCAGGCGATCCAGGGTATCGACCTCCTGGCGCATGTGCGCGATGCGCCAGTCGGCGGGCAACAGGCAGTCGCCGGCATCCTGCCCGAGCTGGCCGCGCAACAGCGCGAACAAGCTGGACTTGCCAGCGCCATTGGCCCCGATGAGACCGGCTTTCTGGCCGGCGTGCAGGGTCAGTTCAGCAGCTTCCAGGAGGCGCTGCGGCCCGCGCTGTAGCGTAAGATTGAGGAGTCGGATCATGGCGGCGGAGTTTATCAGTTTCGCCCTTGCGGAGCGTGAGGCTGTATGACTGGAAATGTCTGGAAATTCGCGGTGGACGTCTATGCCCGGCCGGGCGTGGAAACGGCTTGCCTCGAGCTTCAGGAGCAAGGTGCGGACGTCTGCCTGTTGCTGGTCGCCGCCTGGCTTGGCAGGCGCGGTGTGAGCTGCTCGAAAGAACGCGCCCAGATCCTGGAGAACGCCGCGCGTCCCTGGCGCGAAACGGTCATCGAACCCCTGCGCAGATTGCGTTGCGCCTGGCGCGAAGCGGCAACCCACGACGCCTGCCTGGCCGAACTCCGCGAGGAAATGAAGGCCCAGGAACTACGAGCGGAACGGGAACACCTGCAACGCCTGGCCGACCTGGCCACAGCCTGGCTGGAGGGCCAGGAAGCGAATCGCAGTGCGGATGCCTGGCTGCAAGCCTGCAGCCGGGACATCTGCACGGAAGCAGAGCGCCGGGCTTTGCTGGTGCTTGGCTCGGCGGCTTTGCAGACAGCGCCTTAGGAGGCGCTGGTCGGGGCGGCGCCGTTGCTGCCCGCGGCAGGCGTTGCCGAAGCAGCGCTGGAGGCGGCTGCCGGGGCGCTGGGAGTCGCCGCAGGCTTCGCAGCAGGAGCGGTGGCGGGCTTGGCTGCGACAGGTTTCGCGGCTACGGGTTTCGCCGCAGGCTTGGCCGCCGGTTTTGCCGCAGGCTTCGCAGCCGGCTTGGCTGCGGGCTTCGCGGCTGCGGTTTTCGCCGCGGGCTTGGCCGCCGGTTTCGCCACAGGCTTCGCCGCCGGCTTGGCTGCGGGCTTCGCGGCTGCGGTTTTCGCCGCCGGCTTGGCCGCCGGTTTCGCCACAGGCTTCGCCGCCGGCTTGGCTGCGGGCTTCGCGGCTGCGGTTTTCGCCGCGGGCTTGGCCGCCGGTTTCGCCACAGGCTTCGCCGCCGGCTTGGCTGCGGGCTTCGCGGCTGCGGTTTTCGCCGCGGGCTTGGCCGCCGGTTTCGCAGCAGGCTTCGCCACCGGCTTGGCTGCGGGCTTCGCGGCTGCGGTTTTCGCCGCGGGCTTGGCCGCCGGTTTCGCAGCAGGCTTCGCCGCCGGCTTGGCTGCGGGCTTCGCTGCCGCGGTTTTCGCCACAGGCTTGGCCGCCGGCTTGGCCGCAGGCTTCGCCGCTACGGTTTTCACCGCAGGCTTGGCTGCCGCCTTCGCAGCAGGTTTGGTCGCGGGTTTCGCCTTGCGGCTCTCCAGAGCCTTGCCAGCAGCTTCCTTCACCTTGCCGACACCCTGCGCCAGCTTGAGGCTTTCCTGTACGTCACGCTTGAGGCCGACGATGTAGGTACGGGTGTCCGCCTGCCGGGCCTTCAGGGTATCCAACGCCTCTTCCAGGTCGCTGATGGTCTCGCGCGCCTTGGCCTGTGCCTTGGTCTTGCCGGCCTTGGCAGCATCCTGCAGCTTGGTGCGAGCCTTGTGCAGTTTTTCCTGGGCTTTGCCACGTTGCTTTTCAAGTTTGGCCAGGAGCTTTTCCGAATCGACCAGCGCTTGTTTGCACGCACCTTCCAGGTGCTCGACAAGGCTGTGGGAAAGTTGCTGCAACAGGTGCAAGGGGGTGGTGACGGGCTTCTTGTTGGCCGACATGACGTGCCTCCAGGCGGACGTGGTTGCGCCCATACTAGACCCGCACACCCCCTCTCGCCAACGGGTTCGATGTGCTACAAGCGACGTGCGCCAGGATTGCCCGCCGATTCGTTTGGAGAAACCGCATGCCGCGCCGCCTTTTCATCGGTCTTTTTCTACTGCCGCTGCCGCTTTTCGCCGCGCCTCCCAAGGACGAACTGGCCTATGCCGTAGGCGCCCGCCTGGGCATGCGCCTACAGCAGGAAATGCCCGGCCTAGAGCTATCCGAGCTACTTCTCGGACTGCGCCAGGCCTATCGCGGCGAGGCACTTGAAATCCCCCCCGAACGCATCGAACAACTTCTGCTGCAACACGAGAACGCCACGACGGAAACACCGCGGACCACACCCGCCGAGGCCCGCTTCCTGGCCAACGAAAAAGCCCGCTTCGGCGTCCGCGAATTGACCGGCGGCGTCCTCGTCAGCGAATTACGTCGTGGCCAAGGTAACGGCATCGGCGCGGCAACCCAGGTACACGTCCGTTACCGCGGCCTGCTTGCCGACGGTCAAGTGTTCGACCAGAGCGAAAGCGCCGAGTGGTTCGCCCTGGACAGTGTGATAGAGGGATGGCGCACAGCGTTGCGAGCGATGCCTGTCGGCGCGCGCTGGCGAGTGGTGATTCCTTCGGCGCAAGCCTATGGTCACGAAGGCGCTGGCGACCTGATCCCGCCCGACGCTCCGCTGGTCTTCGAGATCGACCTGCTGGGCTTCCGCTGAAATGCAAAAACGGCGCTCTCCCGCATGGAGACGCGCCGTTTCGTAACGACTCGCCGGTGAATCAGACCGGTACTGCCGAACCCTCTGCGCCGCTCTGGCTGTGGGCGTTGTGCAGGACTTCGATGAGGCAGTCCTCCAGCTCGAAGCGTTCGTGCAACTGTTGCCGCAGGACCTTCAGCTCCGCGATGAGGCAGGCTCCTTCACGGCAATCGCCGTTGTCGCAGCGGTCGTTGAAGTTCAGCGCGGATTCGGTGATGGCTTCCAGCCGGGGGAAGATCTGCTTGGCCAGCTCCAGGCCGCGCTGATCGCCGAAGGCCTTGCCTTCCGCCGTCAGTTGCTCGTAGACCTCGAAGTGTCCGGCAGATACGTAGTCCAGCAGCAATTGGCAGAAATGCTGGAGTTCTTCGGCGTTGGGCGCCGGTGCCTGAATACCGCTCAGGGCATCGAAGGCCTGCACCAGTTGCTGGCGCTCATGCAGCCAGCGATCGATCAGTTGGTGCACGCCCCCCCACCGCTCTTGGGCATTACGGCAGCTTTCGAGCATGTTGTCCTCGCTTCCCTCTTCGGACGTCCCGGAGAATCATCGTCCGCTCCGAGACGCATTGCTGACGCACTCTCTGCGCTCTGTGGGAGAACGCCTGTGCAAGGGGCGGACTCCGGCGCTACGGAAAGCCAGATTATGCCCCCCGGATGACCCCATCAAGACGCCCGTACAGAAAAATTCATACGGATGTTTGATCGGTATCCCGCATCCGCTCTGGTTTTCGCCAAATCGATACGGCCGACGCTCGAGAGCTGACGAAAGACCACGCATCAGGCGCGTCGGAGGAACTGCACGATGGAGAAGCCGAGATAGGCAACGAACGCCAGCAGGCTCCATTCCGGAATGCTCAGGGTGAATAGCGTCCAGCTCACCTGGGCACAATCCGCGGTGCCATGCAGGACCAGGCGGATCACTTCCTGGAAGGGAAGCGCCTGCATCATGTAGTCGAGGCTGGGCAGGCAGGCCGGCAGTTGGTCCAGCGGAACGGTCTGCAACCATACCTGGCGGGCGGCCGTGGCCCCGCCGCCGAGAGCGAGCAGGAACACCAGCACGGAGTAGATACGCCGCCCACGCAGGCCGGGCCCCTGGATCGCGCCAGCAAGGCAGGTCAGGCCGATCAGGATGAAGAAGATCCGCTGCACGACGCACAGCGGGCAGGCCTCCAGGCCAACCACATGTTCCAGGTACAGCGCCCCGCCCATGATGGCGACGCAGGCCAGGAACGCGAGAAGGAAAAGCTGACGGGGGCTGGCCAGGGGCATGGCGGATCCACAGGTACACAGGGGAAAGGCCGCCTACGGTAGTGGAAAGCCTCCGGCAGTTTCAAGCCGCAAGGCAGCTCTGCGGCAAGGCATCCCGAATCATGCCGGGCACCCGCGACAAGCCGCCACAGTCCTGCCGATGGAGCCGAACGGGGAACGCCACCCGGCGTTCCCCATGCTCAAATGCCCGCCACCACCACGGGCAGCCCCGGAGTACGCCGATCGAGCAGGACCAGGCCCTCCTGGAACAACTGGTTGCTGCGCTCGACCTCGCCGAGCTGCGCCAGCAGGCGTCCCAGCTCGGCGCAGGTTTCGGCACTGCGCTGGAAGCTCAGGCTGGCCTCCAGGTATTCCCGGGCCTTGCCCCAGAGCTTGTTGATCAGGCACAGGCGCCCCAGGGTCAGCAGCAGGCCGGGATCGTTCGGGTGTTCCTTGAGCCAACCTTCCGCGGCCTGCAATTGCTTGCCCGGATCGCGCCCGCGCACCTGCCCGTAGAGTTGCACCAGGGTCGCGTCGAAGCCTTGCTTGAGCGCATGGCGGAGGACTTCTTCAGCCTCTTCCTCGGCGCCCAGGCGAAGCAGTTGGGCGGCATAGCCCGCGACGATCGCCGGGTCTGCACGCAGCGCCGAAGGCACGTTCTGCCAGCGCTGGGTCAGCGGCTGCAACGCCGTTTCGCCCTCGTTCAGTCCACGCTCGCCGGCTTCCTGCAAGGAAGCCACCCAGGCACGGCGTTCGAGGTCGCGCAGTTCGGAATCCTTCAGCACACGCTCCTTGCGCAGCTCCGGCAGCAGGACGCAAAGGGCCTGCCAGTCGTGCTGGGTGACGTACAGCTGCTGCATCAGCCGCAATACCGTGCGGTGCTGCGGCTGGAGCCCGTGCAGCTCTTCGAGGGTATTGCGTGCCTGCGGGTAGTCGCCGCGATTGATCAGCAGTTGCGCACGGGTCAGGCCGACCAGCAATTGGGCATCCGGCTCGCGCTCGCGAGCCCGGTTCAGCAGGTCGTCGGCCTCGTCGTAGCGCTCGAGTTCGTTGGCGGCCCGCGCCGCGCCGAGGTAATGCATCAGCGGCCGCTCGCCCATCTCCGCAGCCCGCCGCAAATGACGCAGCGCCTGCGGCCAGTTGCCTTCGCCGAGATCGCGCAGGCCGCTGTGCTCGGCCATCTGCACGCGACGCCGGCGGTTGTAGCGCGACCAGGGGTTGACCACCCGCCCCGAGCTGCCGAGCAGGCGCAGGACCAGGCGCACCAGCACCACCAGCAGCCAGACCACCGCCAGCAGGGCGAGGAACGACCACAGGCTGGATTCGTAACGGAAGCTCTTGTAGGCGATCAGCACATAGCCGGCCTGCTCGGAGATCGCCAGCCCAACCAGCGTGGCGACCAGCACCACCGCCAGAACCAGGAGGTAGATGCGTCTCATGGACGGCCCTCCGTGGCCGGAGCCGCCTGCGCCTCGGGCACCAGGTTGCCGGCGGCCTCGCGGCGCGACACGTAGGACTGCAAGGCGCTCAGGGCCGGTGCGAGGTCAGGGACCTGCACGGTGACCGGCTGCTTCGCCAACTCATCGATACGCAACTTCAACGCGCGGCTGTCGGCCAGCTCTACGTTGAAATAGCCGTCCAGCACGTCCTGGGCCTGCTTCAGCGCCTGCTCGTAGACTTCCTGCTTGCCATTCAGCGCCGCCCACTGGGCTTGCTCCAGGGCCAGGCCGATGGTCAGGCGCACCTGCGCCAATTGCTCGCCGGCCAGCAGCGGACGAATGTCCTGGCCGGCATTGAAGTCGATGCGGATGTAGCGCGAGATCTTCTCCCACCACAGCTCCCAGGTGCTGTTGCCGTCGCCCCAGGCGACATTGCTGGCACCGCTTTCGCCTTCCTTGAAGGTCGGCGTGAGCGGTTGCAACTGGTTGACCTGCTCGCGCAACGCCGCCAGTTGCACGAACAGCCCGGTACGGTCCGGCTCCGGCAACGCACGCAGGGCCTCGAGGCTGGCCGCCAGCTTGGCGCGGGCGGCATAGGCGCCGGGATCGTTCTGCGCGCGCAGGATGTCATCAGCGCCCTGCACCAGTTCGGTGGCGCTGCCCACGTCCTGCAAGGCGGACAGGCGCAGGCTGGCCAGGCGCAGCAGGTGTTCGGCCTCGGCCAGTCGCCATTGCTGGCGGCTCTGGCCGAGGACCTTCTTCAGTTGCTCGCTGAGATGCTGCTGGTCGCCCTGCAGCTCCACCACAAGGCGTCGCCGGGCCTCCAGTTCGTCCGCGGTAGGCAAAGCGTCCAGGCGGGCAGCCAGTTGCTGGTTACGCTGGGCCAGGGATTCGGTCTTGCCACGGGCATCTTCCAGCTGCGCCAGTTGGTCGCGCTCGGTGCCCTGCAACTGCTGGACCTGCCAGAAGCTCCAGCCACCCGCGCCGAGTCCCGCCACGCCAACCAGCAGGGCGAGCAACGCCAGGCCGGTGGCGGTACCGGAACGCCTGGATGCATCGGGTGCAACGGGAGAAGGGGTGGAAGTGGAAGTTCTTGCGTCGTCTTGGGGAGTGACTGCTTCGCTCACAGGTCCATCCTTTGGTCAAGAAAGTTCTAGGCGGCGCTCGTCAGGGCCGCCAGCAAGGCCGGCGCGCTCGCGCCCCGGCAATCAATCACCCGTTGCGCACCCAGTTCGCGCGCCATCTCGGCGACCCGCGGGCTGGGTACGAACAGCGGCAACCGGCCTATCTCGGGCCAATCGGCTGCCGCCAACTGATACAGATTTTGCAAACCCTGTCCACTGCTGACCACCAGGCCGTTCAGGCGTTCCGCCCGCACCCTTGCCAGCAGCTCTCCGGCCGGATAGTCCGGAGCCCGGCGCCGGTAGAGTGGCAGGTAGTCCACCTGCACGCCTTGGCCGCGCAGGCGCTCGGCGAGGAATTCTCGGCCACCTTCGCCGCGCATGATCAGCACTTTCGGATCGTGCACGCGCAGGGAATCCTGGAACGCCGGCAGCGCCAGCAACGCTTCGCTGTCGTCGCCCTGTTCAGGGTAGGTTACGTCGAGGCCGTAGGCCTCGAGGATCGCCGCGGTCGCCGCGCCGACGCTGCACCAGGTCTGCTGCGGCGGCTGCGGCCAGTAGCGGTCGAGCCGCTCCAGCCCCAGGCGCGCCGCCGGCTTGCTGACCACCACCACCGCGCAGTAGCGGTCCAGGTCGAGCATCAGCGTACGCTGCTCCGGGGTTTCTTCCAGCGGATCGATCGCCAACAGCGGCAGGCTGCTGCTATGGACGCCCGCCTCGCCGAGGCTGGCGGCCAGGGCCGCGCACTCCTCGTCGGGGCGCGTCAGCAGGAGCCGCCAGCCGCTCACGGATGTCCGGCCTCGCCGTAGACGGCTTCGAGAATCGCTTCGGCGCCCTGCTCCAGCAGGTCCTCGGCCACCCGCACGCCCAGCGCCTCGGCTTCCGCCAGTGGCGCCCGCCCCTCGGCGCGCAGCAACTGGGTGCCATCAGGCTGGCCGACCAGGCCGCGCAGCCACAGTTGGTCGCCCTCGCGGATGGCGTAGCAGGCGATCGGCACCTGGCAACCGCCGTTGAGCCGCTTGTTCAGCGCGCGCTCGGCAGTGACCCGCAGAGCCGTGTCGGTATGGTGCAAGGGTTCCAGCAAGGCATGCAGGTCGCTGTCGGCCGTACGGCATTCGATGCCGACGGCGCCTTGTCCGCCGGCGGGCAGGCTGTCGTCGACACTGATCGAGGAGCGGATGCGCGACTCGAAGCCGAGGCGGATCAGGCCGGCGGCGGCGAGGATGATCGCGTCGTATTCGCCGGCATCCAGCTTGGCCAGGCGGGTATTGACGTTGCCTCGCAGGAAACGGATCTGCAGGTCCGGCCGGCGCGCCAGCAGCTGCGCCTGGCGGCGCAGGCTGGAGGTGCCGACCACGCTGCCGGCTGGCAGTTGCTCGAGGCTGGCGTAGGTGTTCGAGACGAAAGCGTCACGCGGGTCTTCGCGCTCGCAGATGGTGTAGAGGCCGAGCCCCTCGGGAAAGTCCATCGGCACGTCCTTCATCGAATGCACCGCGATGTCGGCGGCGCCTTCGAGCAGGGCGGTTTCCAGTTCCTTGACGAACAGGCCCTTGCCGCCGATCTTCGCCAGCGGTGCGTCGAGCAGCTTGTCGCCGCGACTGGTCATCGGCAGCAGGGTGACGGTCAGGCCAGGATGAGCCTGCTCCAGGCGCGCCTTGACGTATTCGGCCTGCCACAAGGCGAGGGCGCTCTGGCGAGTGGCGATGCGGATTTCGCGGGACGACATGGGATATTCCGTGCACAGGGATGCGCCCATGATAACAGTTCGAACCCGAGTGCGCGGACGCTGGGCCCGATAGCCGCACCCGGGTCGCTGGCGAACCGCCGACCGCCGTCAGAGCTGATGCATCAGACGCCTGACCCCGGCCACGTGCCGCCGGCTGACGGTCAGTGCATCGCCGTCGAGGCCTTTCAGGTAGAGCTGGAAATGCCCCAGCGGCGTACGCTGCAGGCGTTCGATCCGTTCGCGGGCGACCAGCGCGTTGCGGTGGATGCGCACGAAGCGCTCGCCGAACTCGTCTTCCAGCGCCTTCAACGGCTCGTCCAGCAGCACCTCGCCCTGCGCATGGCGCAAGGTCACGTACTTGTGGTCGGCAATGAAGAAGATCACCTCTTCCAGCGGGATCAGCTCGATCCCCTTGCGGGTCCGTGCACTGATGTGGCTGCGCGGACCGCTGCCGCCGGAGGCCGGGGCTTGGTCAGCGCGGCCAGTTGCACGCGGTTCGGTCGCGAGGCTTTCTTCAACGCCTCGGCCAGGTCTTCGCTGCGCACCGGCTTGACCAGGTAGCCCACGGCGCTGACCTGGAAGGCTTCCAGGGCGAATTCGTCATGGGCCGTGCAGAAGATCACAGCCGGCGGCGCTTCCCGCTCGCAGAGTCTGGCCGCGACCTGGAGGCCGTCCAGACCGGGCATGCGGATATCCAGCAGGACGATATCGGGCTTGAGGCTGTCGATCAGCGTCAGCGCTTCTTCGCCATTGCTGGCCGAGGGCTCGAGGACGCGATAGCCGTCCAGTTGCCCTACCAATCGGGCCAGGCGCTCTCGCGCCAGAGGTTCGTCATCGACAATCAGGACATTCATAAGCTCAGGCTTCCTGCATGAGTCGCGCACATGGATAGCGTAGACAGGTGTAGTGCCGTCCGTCACGGCGCTCGACGCTGAGACTCGCTTTAGGCCCGAAAAGTGCCCCAAGTCGTGCATCGATATTGTGTAACGCCTGTCGCGTGCCTTTCGACGGGGGCGACTCGAGCGCCTCGTCGTAGGGGTTGCTCACACATAGCTGGAACACTCCTTCACGATAAACCGCCTCGACCTGCACCAGGCCACCTTCGACCCGCGGCTGGATGCCATAGATAAGCGCATTTTCCAGCAGCGGCTGCAAGGTCAGTTGGGGGATCGGCAGGTTGGCCGGCACCCCGTGCACCTGCCAGTCCAGTTGCAGGCGATCGCCAAGACGATACTGCTCAATGGAAAGATAGCGCCTTGCCAGCGCCAGTTCCTCCTCCCAGGAAACTAAAGTGCCGGGCTTCGCCAGGCTGGCCCGGAACAGGTCGGACAGGTCCAGCACCGCATGCTCGGCCTTCAGCGGGTCCAGCTCGATCAGGCTGGCGATGCTGTTCAGGCTGTTGAACAGGAAGTGCGGGCGAATCCGCGCCTGCAGCGATTCCAGGCGCGCCTGCAACTCGGCCTGCTGCTGCCGGCGCCACTGGCTCTGCAGGTAAAAGTAGCGCAGCACCAGGGCGGACATGATCAGCGCGATCAGCGCGTGCCGCAGATACAGATTGACCTCGCCGGCACGCGTCAGTTCTCCGCCCAGCTGATAGTGCTCGGCGACCGCCGTGCAGCCCAGGGTGAGGGCCACCACCAACAGGCAGCAGGCACTCCCCGCCAGCGCCACCGGCAGGCGTGCGAGCAATGGCCGCAGGCGGCAGAACAGCGCCGCCGAGAGCAGTACGATCCACTGCACGAACAGCGACGCCAGGGCCAGGCGCACCCAGTTGAAGCTCGGCGTCATCGGCTCCGCCAGCACCAGCACGAGCACCAGCAGCTCCGCCAGCAGCACCAGGGTGAACAGGGCTTCGGCTTCGCAGAGCTCGGGAATGAAGAAGTCGTCTTGGACGGCCGGCCGGGTCGAGCGGCCGGGCTTGAATCGGATAGGCATCGACAGAGTTTCCGCAAGGCCCGTGGCGCCCGCAAGACAGCCGCGGGCGTATGGGCGAAATAAAGCACCGAAATGCCATCTGCCGCAAAAAACCGCGAAACAGCGCTCGTTCCGGCTTCGTCGACGAGCCGCCGGTTTTTCCTCCCGGCCTGCTATCATCGTCGCACTTTGCCCGTCACGCAGGCCGCGCGGCCTGTCCGTTTCTTGTTGCAGCGAGAGATACCATGAGCGTAGAGAAGACCAACCAGTCCTGGGGCGGCCGCTTCAGCGAGCCCGTCGACGCCTTCGTCGCCCGTTTCACCGCCTCCGTCGACTTCGACAAGCGTCTCTACCGCCACGACATCATGGGTTCCATCGCCCACGCCACGATGCTGGCCAAGGTCGGCGTGCTGAGCGACGCCGAGCGCGATGCGATCGTCGACGGCCTGCAACAGATCCAGGCGGAAATCGAAGCCGGCAGCTTCGACTGGCGCGTCGACCTGGAAGACGTGCACATGAACATCGAGGCGCGCCTGACCGACCGCATCGGCGTCACCGGCAAGAAGCTCCACACCGGCCGCTCGCGCAACGACCAGGTGGCCACCGACATCCGCCTCTGGCTACGCGACGAGATCGACACCATCCTCGCCGAGATCACCCGCCTGCAGGAGGGCCTGCTGGGCCTGGCCGAAGCGGAAGCCGACACCATCATGCCCGGTTTCACCCACCTGCAGACCGCCCAGCCGGTGACCTTCGGCCACCACCTGCTGGCCTGGTTCGAGATGCTCGGCCGAGACTACGAGCGCCTGGTCGACTGCCGCAAGCGGGTCAACCGCATGCCGCTCGGCTCGGCGGCCCTGGCCGGCACCACCTACCCGATCCAGCGCGAGATCACCTGCCAGTTGCTGGGCTTCGACGCGGTTGGCGGCAACTCCCTGGACGGCGTCTCCGACCGCGACTTCGCCATCGAATTCTGCGCCGCCGCCAGCCTGGCGATGATGCACCTGTCGCGCTTCTCGGAAGAGCTGGTGCTGTGGACCAGCGCGCAGTTCCAGTTCATCGACCTGCCCGACCGCTTCTGCACCGGCTCCTCGATCATGCCGCAGAAGAAGAACCCCGACGTGCCGGAGCTGGTACGCGGCAAGTCCGGCCGGGTGTTCGGCGCCCTCACCGGCTTGCTGACCCTGATGAAGGGCCAGCCGCTGGCCTACAACAAGGACAACCAGGAAGACAAGGAACCGCTGTTCGACGCCGCCGACACCCTGCGCGATAGCCTGCGCGCCTTCGCCGACATGGTCCCGGCGATCCGGCCCCGGCGCGAGATCATGCGCGAGGCGGCACGCCGCGGTTTCTCCACCGCCACCGACCTGGCGGACTACCTGGTGCGCAAGGGCCTGCCGTTCCGCGACTGCCACGAGATCGTCGGCCACGCAGTGAAGTACGGCGTAGACAGCGGCAAGGACCTCGCCGAGATGAGCCTCGACGAACTGCGCCGCTTCAGCGAGCAGATCGACGCCGACGTCTTCGACGTGCTGACCCTGGAAGGCTCGGTCAACGCCCGCGACCATATCGGCGGCACCGCGCCGAACCAGGTCCGTGCCGCCGTCGCCCGCGGCAGAAAACTGCTGGCACAGCGCTGAAGTCGCGCCCAGTGCCCGGCAGATCTTCCTGTCCTACCCGAGACTTGATCACACGGCGGGACAGGAACGCCCTTGTAGATCGACAGCCACTCTAGTGAAAGTCCTTCTTCGCTAACCGGTCGCAATGGCGGAATAACTCAGCATCAGTGCTCATCATTGAAATCATCGGCCCTGGGCGTGGCAAAAATGCCCTTGGCTTCCTGGCGCCGGTAATAGGCTTCGATGCTTAGCCCGGGATCGATGCGCGCCCTGACGATGCAGGGCTGCTGTTGCCAGGGATACTCATGCAGGCGTCGGTCCAGCTCCTTGCGCTCCTTGGCTGGCCAGCCCTGGTAGGTGCGCTGGCGCCAGTAATGGGGATCGCGTCCGGTATGCCGATCATGCTCGGCGGTGACCGGATCCAAGGGGCGGCTCGGCTCCAGGACCGGCAGGTCGGGCAACGGCTGGGTCACGTCCATGTAGCGTTGCAGGCAGTCCCAGAAGGCCAGGGCATTGACCTTGTCGAGACCGAGGGAGTGGACGCGGGTGGCCAGACAGACCTTGTTGTCGGTATAGCGGTGATGCAACCAGAGCGCATAGTCGTGGCTGCCGTAGCCACTGGGCAGCAATTGCAGCACCGGATCGAACTCGTCGAAGGGAGCGACGAACAGGCGGCGGAAGCGACGCTTGAAGCGGAGCATGCCGTCCAGGCGATTGAATTCACTGCCATCTTGCTTGAAGACTTTGCTGTAGAGCCAAAGGATGGCGCTGAAGCCGACTGCACCCATAAAATAAGTAGCTACGCCTATCCAAATTGCTATTTGCAAACCATTGGTTCCAAATATTGTTCCATACTGGTACAAAGCCAATGGGATTGAAAATAAAAAACCCGACATCTGAATAACGTGAAGATATTTTTTATTCGAAAGAAAGGCCACCATGGATATTACTGAAACAGCCACCACAAAGAATGAGCAAACCAAGGTGTAGAGTTGCTGTATGTCCCTCCTCCACTCTCCGGTGGCTTCTCCCATTATGCCAATTCCCAAAGCAATCCATACAAAAAAATAGCACAGCATCCTAAGCGTGAATATTATATAAGGAATTCTGCTAGAGTTCTGGAACTGCCAACGCATAGAGTTGCAATATGCCTCAGCACCTCCAACCTCTGACTTATCCTCAGCCCCGATCGAAAGCTGCCCTACAATCTCCATTTCCGGATCTAGATTGGCATAGTTCCCAAAGGCAAGATGGGTGTCAAAAATACCATTACGGTTAGACTCCTCCTTCCACCTTGGCGGCGGTAAAGAGTCGTTGACTTCACTGCGATAAGCACTGGCTGAGTACGTGGCATCCATGTGTACAGTCATACGTTGAACTCACTGTTCTCTATCAACCAATAAGGTGGCGCAGCATGGGGGCCCAAGTCGTCCGGGGGAAGGTACCGATTGGCGGATGTGAATGCACTCCAACTCTTCGGGCTGGGTTGAGGCAGGACAAGCCGCTGCTCAGGCTGGTCGGCATTGAGTTCGAACTGTGCGCTGATCTTCAAACCCTGGGTCATGCGCATGCTATAGCGGGCCCGAGGAGACAACTGCGGAATCGGCAGGCTGGCCGGCAGCACATAGAGCACGCTGGCAGCATCCAACGGCAAGGCTTCGAGCTTGGCGGGGCCCGCGGGGACCCGATGGTAGCGCTTGACGCCGAACAGGGTGCCCGGATCGATCGGCAAGCTGCTGAGAAACTCCTGGGCCACCAGGCGGAACGCCTTCTGGCCATTCTCGAACATGGCCAGGAGCGGGGAACTCAGCACCACGGCCCAATCGTTTGCCTCCAGCGCCTGCAACTTGGGGTCGATGCAGGATAGCGCAGTGCGGCTGACCGCTTGGCGACCCCGTTCCGCTTCCTGCAAGACAGATCGATGCGCCGCCGGCGCCAATTTGCGCCAGTCTTCCAGGCGATGGACAAAGACCCGCGGATGGCCGAGGACTCCCAGCAATTGGCGATAGGCCGTTTGCGGGTCTTTCAGATGGGCGAAGCGCTGGTCCTGGCCCATCAGCGAATCGAGCAGGCCAGCCTCGGCGAATTGCCGGCCGAAGGGGCCTTTCTTTACGATGGTTTCCGCATCGCTGTCAGTCAGTAGATTAGCGACCACAGTGCCTCCGATCGCCAAAACCGCACCAGCCAGCAAAGCATAAGGGTTTACTATCCATCCTAGGACGTAGGCACCCCAAAGGCCCCCACCCACTGCGGCCACACCGTAGGCCGCAGCCGCATCGCTATCTCCCTGCCTCAAAGCTCGGTAGCCATCCCATACACTGATGCCTGCACCGAATAGTGTGGCTGCGCCACCAAGCCCACGTAGCAACCCTAACTTAGGGCTGCCTGTTTGAACTTCTAGATTCCTGGCCCATCGAGGGGATATTTGGGCTACCGATATACGTGGGGTTTCTAGATACTTTGCAGTAGATGGTCCGAAAAGCAGCTTTGCATGGCTTCCTCCAGCGGCTGTTAAATCGATTACTGCACCGACAGCCCCGATCGTCCCTCTGTGCTTTTCTCCACTGTCTACAAAGCCACTGTATGCCTGCACCTGCACATTCAAGTTATAAATCGCAAACCCCAGCATCATCGTCGGCACGATGCGAGTGTTCTCCATCACCTGGGTCAACGTGCCTAACTGCGTACGGAATTTCGTGTAGGCAAGCAGGTCCGGGTGATCCTTGGGTACCGCCACCACCATGACGTTGCGCAGGTTGGCGCGACTCATGCCGGTGTCGCGGGGACTGGTGCCGGCCAGGGGATTGCCGGCACCGTCCTGAACGATGGCGCGCCGATAGCTCTTGCGCCTCAGCTCCTGGCGCTCGACCTCGGTCAGACCGTTGCGCAGGCCGGCTCCGCGCACGCCGACGACAACCATGTCGAGCGGCACCTGACTGTCGGGCAGCAGGCGGATACCTTTCATCTTCACCGAGAGGGCGCTCAGAGTATTGAAGGTCGGTGCGAACAAGCGGTCGAGCTGGATCTGGGTGGCGCCCTGGGACAGCCGGCCGAGTTGCTCGACTACGCTGGCGCCGAACACGTCCAGCAGGTCGCCGAGGAAGTAGGCGAGGCTCTTGCCGGCGCTGGGCTGGTCGACCTCGCCCAGCAGACTGGCTCCCAGCATCAGCGTGCTGAGGCCCATTGCGTCGGGGTCCGGCGTCCGCGGGCTATCGCGCAGCGCCTGCAGGCGCCGAACCGGCTCGGGAAGTTGTCCTTCGTCCTTGGCCAGGAGCATGGCGCCAAGCGGGTGGCTTGCCTGCAGAACCGTGCTGACCACCCGCTCGACATGTGCCGCCAGCGCCCGGTAGGCGGTACCGCTGTACAGTGCGTCGCAGCGGTCGGGAAGCTGGTTCAGCGCAGCCAGTGCCTCGCTCATCAGGCTGTAGGGCTCCAGCAGGGCTTCGTCGCACTGGTGGGTCCAGTCCTGCAACACCGGGTGCAAGGGGCCTTCCAGCAGGGCAACCAGATGCTCGACCTGCTGCGTCAGGTGGATTCGGCAAGACTGTCGCTCCTCGGCGAAGATCGCCTCGTCCAGTTCGGCCTGATCGACCTCGCCCCTGAGCTTGGCGAGCGGGCCGTCGAGCATGTTGCTCAGCACCTGTGCATAGCGTCCGTTGGGACGGTGCGGCAGCAGTGCATTGAGGCTGCGCAAGTAGGCGGCGCAGTGGCGCGCCTGCGCCGCAGCGTGGCGCAAGGCGAACAGCGAGTCGTCGAGCATCAGCCCGATGAGGTTGGGATGGCCACGCAGCTTGAGGGTTTCCAGTACGTCCTCTCCGGCTTCCAGAGTAGGTAGCGCAGAGGGCGGAGCCTGCTTCAGCAGGGGCGCCAATTCCTGCTGGCGTCGCTGCAACTGGCACACCAGCGACTCTTCGCGAAAGGCGGCGAACGCAGGTGTGAATTCCGCCGGGTCTTCCAGCGCGCTCTCGACGTTGAAGTCGCGAGGTCGCAAACCCTGGGCGTGATGATCAATGACCAGCGCGGGTTGATGGATGGAGGCTTTCCAGTGCTGGTTGGCCACCGAGGCGTTCCAAGCGGACGCCATCTGCTGGCAGCGCCGGTTGACCCGCTGCGGGTCCTCCTCCAGCCAGTCGATGTACGACCAAGGCCAGGGAGTTTCGCTATAGGCCATGGTGTAGCGTGGGATCACGAACTGCCCCTTGACCAGCACCGGCACCAGGATCAGCGCTTGTGTCTTGCCTACGGCCGGACGCTTGTCCGCACGCTGGCTGCGCCCCTGCAGGAGATCGACTTCGAACAGGTTGCCCTTGCCATCACATTCCAGTTCGCGCCACAACTTGCCGTCCTGGAACAGGTAGATCCGTCCCGCCCGCGGTAGCGCGCCGGCGGGCAGCTGGTCGCCATAACCGGCCTTGCCCAGCGTTGGCAGGCGGACCAGCGGCATCACAGCCAGGAAGGTGTTCTGCTGGATACGCTCGTGCTCCTCATGGCCGAGCATATCGCTGGCCACCGGAATCTGCAGGATACCGCCGTCCTGTCGCTCGACGTTCAATGCCAGTCGTGCACGCCGATCGTTCTGGTAGGCGGTGCGCTTGCGCACGCCTTCGTCGATACTCTGGTCCTGGAATCCGCTCATGCCTCGCGCTCCGGTGGCAACAGTACGACCTGGCTTCCTTGCGCCGGGTCTCCCCAGACATCGACGATCAATTGTTCCGGCCCCTTCCGCTCGGGACGGCTACGCGCCGGGTTGTCCAGTACCTGGCCCGCTGTCGCCGCATCCGCGTCGAGCGGCGGCCCCGGCAACAGCGGCGCCGCGCCGCTGCCGTTGCCCGGGCTGCCGCCGGAGTTGACCCGGACGTTGGCCCCGGAGAGGGTCACGCCGCTGGCGTCGAGCTTGAGGAAGCTGCCGCCGCCCTTGAGGGTCAGTTCGGCGCCGGCCTCCAGCACCACCTTCAGACCGCTGCTCAGGTGGATCTCCTGGCCGGCCTCGACGAACTGGCCGCTGGCGATCTTCAGGTGCTGGTCGTTGGCTACGGTGAGGTGGTCGCTGGCTCGGACCTCCACCTTGCGCTCGGCGTGGGTGGTGCGGTGTTCCTCGGCCTTGAACTCGCTGTAGCTGTTCGCCTGCACGGTGTCGTGGCGTTGGTGACCGACGCGGATCTTCTGGTCGTGCTCGATGTTTTCGTCCCAGTCGCGCTGGGCATGGACGAAGATCTGCTCCTGGCCCTTGCGGTCCTCGATGCGCAGCTCGTTGTAGCCACCGCCGCCAGGGCTGCTGAGGCTCTTGAAGACGCTGCGGGTCTTGTGCCCCGGCAGTTCGTAGGGCACCGGATGTTCCCTGTGAAACAGGCAGCCGGTGACCAGCGGCTGGTCGGGATCGCCTTCGAGGAAGGTCACCAGCACCTCCATGCCGACCCGCGGGATGGCGATGGCACCGTAGTTCCTTCCCGCCCAGCCGGAGGCAACGCGTAACCAGCAACTGCTGCTGTCGTCGGCCTGGCCCTCGCGATCCCAGTGGAATTGCACCTTCACCCGACCGTAGCGATCGCAGTGGATTTCCTCGCCCTTCGGGCCGGTCACCACCGCGCTCTGCGTGCCGAGGATGCGCGGCTTCGGCGGCGTCAGCGGGGGACGGAAGAACGCCTCCCAGGGCGTGGCCTGGAAGCGGTTGCGGTAACCCTGCCGGAAGTCGTCCGGGCTCGCCGAGGCATCGGAGACGATGCTTTCCTCCAGCACCTGAGGCTGCCGCCCCTCGTGAATCACCTCAGTGAGCAGCCAGAGGTCGTTCCAGCCCGCCTGGGGATGGGCGGCCAGCGGCAGGAAGTGGCCGCTGAGCAGCAACGGTTGGTCGCTGCGGCCCTCGGCCAGGCGGTAGTCGCTGCGCTGCCGTTCGAGGGCACGCCTGGCCAGGTGCTTGCCGCGCTCGCGGTCGACGAAGCGACCGGGATAGTCGTAGTCCTCGAGGTCCGGCCGGGCTTCGCCGCGGGCGGCGCTTTCCAGCGTCAGGCGCGGTTTCTCGAAGTCGTAGTCGCGGCGGGTGACGCGGCTGGTGCGGGTTTCCAGGCGTACGCCGAAGCGCTTGACCGCCGGCCGGTCGGCGACCAGGCCGGAGTCCTGCTGGTAGGCCACCGGCGCGAGCCGCGGGAACACCGTCTGGTCGTCGCCGAACACCAGCAGGTGCGCCGTGGCGCTGTGCTGGAAATGAAAGTGGATGCCCTCCTCGCAGCACAGGCGCTGGATGAACTGCAGGTCGCTCTCGTCGTACTGCACGCAGTATTCGCGCTCGGGGTAGCGGGTGCCGAGCTGGAAGCGGTAGGCGTCGGGGAGGATGCCGTGTTCCTCCAGCACCCGGCCGACGATCTGCGGCACCGTGAGGTGCTGGAAGATGCGCTGGTTGGTGCGCTGGGCGAGGTAGGCCAGTTGCGGGACGAGGGTGATGCGGTAGCGGGTCAGGCGCTTGCCCGAGTCGCCCTGTCCGGCGCTGCGCACCAGGCCGTGGATACCGTTGCCGGCGGGCCCGAGGGTAAGGAAGGCGGGTTTGTGCAGCAGGCTTTCGAGGTCCGGCACGGGGCGTTCGCCGACCAGCTCCAGGTCGAAGGCGAACGGCTGGCTGATGGCTTCGCGGCCGCTGAAGGAGAGCACCTGCAGGTCGAGGGCGAGGCCGTCGATGGCGAGGCTGAAATGGGTCTGGTTGGCTGCTGCGAACATCCGTTGTCCCTCACTGGCGCAGGCGACCGATTCGATTGTCCTGCCTGGCGCGGGCGAGACAAGGGCGCGCAGGCTCGATCGGAAGCTGCCTACAACAAACAAAGCGGCATCGACCCGGCGCGGGCTTTCCTGGCCACGGCGCTATGGGTCATCGAGGGCACGACGGCCAGCGAGGCTGGCCGCGTGCGGCGGTCGCGGCTCAGCCGGCGACCGGGGAGCGCCAGTCGTCGGAGCCGGAGGTGCCGGAGACTTCGTGGGTCCAGGTGATCTTGCGGTAGGTGAAGTGCACGTCTTCCAGGTGGGTGAAGTGGGCGTTGCCCGGGTCCTGGCAGTTGTGCATGTAGTCCTTGATGTCGACGATGATCGCGTCTTCCAGGACGGTGGTGTAGTAGTGCTCCTGGGTGCCGGCGGCGGAGGTGCGGTACCACTGGATCTCCACCTTGGTCAGGCGCTCGCCGGAGGTCAGGGCGGCCAGCAGCAGCGGCGAGGCCTTGTCGAAGACCTTGGTGATGACCACCGGCTTGTGCACGCGCTGGCCGGTCGGCTGGCCGGACTGCGGGTCGCGCGGGATGATCACTTCGTGGTTGAAGCCCTGGACCATCACCTGGTCCTCGTGGCCTTCCTGGTAGGTGTTGCCGACCGAATCCTCGGTGAAGGCGCCGGCGGTGATCAGGCCCTGCTTGGTGCCGGTGATGGACATATAGGCGGGGGTTGCCATGGATGCATTCCTTGTCAGTGGTAGCCGGGACGACATGTCCTGGTGCGGCAGCTACCCAACAAGCTTCGTGCCAATAAAATATTTACCTTTTAAATCAAACTCTTGAAGAATCTCCCGGCCCGCACGAACGCTTTCCCCTGGGTTTACCCCGAAAAAGTGAGCAAGTTGTTGCACAGTGCTATGCAAAAACTTGCTCACTTCATCGAAGACCCCGTCAGGCCTTGGCCCCAGCGTGGTATCCACAGCTTTTCCCGAAGTTATCCAGCAAAAAGTTGCACACCTGCCGAGTGCCTCAGAGCCAGTTCTTGAACTTGAACCAGAGGTACGGAAGGATCGCCGATACCACCATCATCCCCAGCGCCATCGGATAGCCGATGGACCAGTCCAGCTCGGGCATGTCCTTGAAGTTCATGCCGTAGACCGTGCCCACCAGGGTCGGCGGCAGGAACAGTACGGCGGCGATGGAGAACACCTTGATGATGCTGTTCTGCTCGATGTTGATCAGGCCAAGGGTCGCGTCGAGGAGGAAGTTGATCTCGGTGGACATCTTCGCCAGGTACTCGTCCAGCGAGCGCACATCGCGCTCCACGGTCTTCGCCAGCACCTTGGCCGGCTCGGAAAGCCAGCCGTTGCAACCCTGGCGGAAATAGCTGTTCATCCGATTGATGCTGAGCAGGCTGTCGTTGAGCTTGGACAGCAGCGAGCTGCTGCGCCCGAGGTGCTTGATGATCTGCTGCAGGTCGGTCTTCGGCTTGCGGGTCTGGGCGGTGGACTCGGCGAAGATCTCCCGCGACATGCTGCTCAGTTGCCCCTGTACGGCCTCCAACACGTCGGCGATGCGGTCCACCAGGCTGTCCATCATCAGGGCGAACAACTGGGTGCTGCTGCGGTTGGCGTCGAGCTGGCGGATGCAGCGGTTCTCGAACTCGCGGAACGAACGCAGGTCGGCGTAGCGCACGGTAATCAGCCATTTCTCGCTGAGGACGAAGGTCACTTCCTCTGTGCTCGGCCGGTGCTCGGTGATCCCGCCGACCACCGAAGTGGTCATGTAGAGGACGTTGCCGTCCTCGTAGAAGCGCGACGAATCCTCGATCTCGGCCATCTCCTCGCGGGTCGGGATGTTCACCTGCAGGTGGGATTCGAGCAGGCGCTCCTCTTCGGGGGTCGGGTGATGCAGGTCGATCCACAGGGTGCCCGGCGGCAACCCCCGCTGGGCATCGTCGTGCTGGCGTCGCTCCAGGCGGTCGCCGGAAAGGATGTAATAGGTGATCATGTCGGGTATCGCTACCTTCGCGGCCATCCGTTGGCCAAGCAGGGTGGACAACTTCCCGCCGCCGCACAAGCGGTACTTTGCGCCAGAACGAGGAACGCCCGATGAGCGAACAGGACGACAACCAGGAAGACGGCTTCGCCGAGGAAAAACTGATCCAGGCCATCGAGAACCAGATCGAAAGCGAGAATCCGCCGGCGGCGCGCGCCGTGTTCAACAAGCTGACCCTGGTCGGCTACGAGCGCGACGAGGCGCTGGGCATGATGGCCTACGTGCTGGCCCACGAGATCAACGCCATGCTCGCCGCCGACCGCGCTTTCGACAGCGCCGGCTACGAGCATGCGCTGCGTGCCCTGCCGACGTTGCCGGACGACGAATGAGCGGAGCCGGGCCGACTGGTGCCGGCGAATGCCCCTCGTATCCATGCGGTTTTGTTTCGCCAAACGCCTGCCGCTCTGGTAGAAAGGTGGCGCCCACTCTCCGTGCCACCTGCTTTCGCGGAGCGATACCGGATGCGATCCTGGTTCCACTTCCTGCCCATCTGCCTGCTGCTGGCCCTTTCCGGCCCGGCAGCGGCCGTCCCGACAGAACCCCTGGTGCTCGGCGCCGAAGACGACTGGTATCCCTATACCGCCTACAAGGACGGCCGCATCCAGGGCATGAGCGCGGACATCGTGCGGGCCGCCTTCAGGGCTGCGGACACGCCGGTCCAGCTCAATCCCTACCCCTACTCCCGCTGCATGAAGCTGGCCCTGAAAGGCTTGATCGCCGGCTGCTTCAACACCTCGCCGAACCCGCACATCCTCGCCGACTACCGTCTGCCCCGGCATCCGTTGTTCCGCGCGGAGATCCAGCTCTGGGCGCGACGCGACGAAGCGCGGCCGGTGAATGCGGAGCAGGCGCTGAGCGGACGGAAAGTCGCGGTGACCCTCGGTTATGAATACGGCGACGGCTTCGATCGCCGCCACGACCTGGTGCGCATCCCGGTGCGCAAGGACTACTACGGTTTCCTCATGCTCCAGCGCGGCCGCGTCGACTACGCCCTGGCCTACCGCAATACGGCTCGCCAGTTGTTCAGCGAACATCCCGAACTGGAAGGCCAGTTCCAGCCGGTGACCACGGTCCACCGCCCGGAGCTGTACCTGTCGTTCTCGCGCCGCCACCCGCAGGCCGAGCATCTGCTCGAACGCTTCGACCTCGGCATGCAGCGCATCCTCGCCAGCGGCGAGTACCAGAAGATCCTCGACGGCTGGAGCCAGGCCGCCGACGCTACGCCCTAGTCCAACTACACTCACCGGTGCTCAACACCGCAAGGAGCCGACATGGCCTTCACTCCCGAGCTGATCGACGAACTGGAACTGCTGGCGCTCTTCAACCTGAACAACACCCAGGAAGGACTTAAGGTCCATCACACCGCCGACGGCAAGGCCGTCGCCGCCGCCCGACGCCTGCACGACAAGGGGCTGATCGACCAGCCCGACGGCGGCTACCTGACCAGTCTGGGGCTGGACGCCGCGGAGCAGGCACAGGGCCTGCTGACCATCCTCAAGGGTTGACGGAAGCGGCCATCGCGACCTGCTCCCGACAGGCCGCGACGGTTGCCCCGGTTCGCGGTGCGGCGCTCAAGCCGCCGCGCTTCCGGGCGATACAATGGCATGACCGGAGCCAGGCACGGCGCCTGGCCTTGCCTGTGCCCGGACGCCCATGAACCGACACCCCGCACTCAGCCTCGATCTCGACGATGGCATCGACCGCAAGGTCCTCGGCCAGTTGCGCCAACGCTTCCTGGCGGTCAATGCCGGTCGCCTGCAACGCGCCCGGCAGGCGTTGTCCAGCCGCCAGGAGCGGGTCCTGCGCCTGCTACCGCTGCTGTTCCACATCAACCATCCGCTGCTGCCGGGCTACCTGTCGGCCAGCACGCCAGCGGGCCTGAGCGGTTTCGAGGCGGACGACGAAGTACTCGCCGAAGCCCAGCGCCTGGCCCGCTCGTTTGTCTACAAGCCACGCAGGCAGGAACCCGCACAGCAGCCAATCCACGGCCTGTTCCTGATGGGCAGCCTGGGGAGCCTGGCCCAGGAGGAACAGAGCGATCTCGACCTCTGGGTCTGCCATGCCCCAGAACTGGAGCCCGGCGCGCGCCAGGAGCTGCGCCGCAAGTGCGCGTTGATCGAGGACTGGGCGCGCAGCCAGGGCAGCGAGGTGCACTGTTTCCTGATCGACGTCGCCCGTTTCGGCCAGGACGAACGCAAAGACTGGAAAGAGTCCGGCGGCGACGGCAATACCCAGCACTTCCTGCTGCTCGACGAGTTCTACCGTAGCGCGATCTGGCTCGGCGGACGCACCCCTCTATGGTGGCTGGTGCCGCCGGCCCATGAACGGCGCTACGACGAATACTGCCGGACCCTGCTCGGCAAACGCTTCATCCGCGCCGAAGAGGTGCTCGACCTCGGCCACCTGGCGCACATCCCCGCCCGGGAGTTCATCGGCGCCGGCCTCTGGCAGTTGTCCAAGGCCATCGATTCGCCCTACAAGTCGCTGCTCAAGCTGCTGCTCACCGAAGCCTACGCCAGCGAGCACCCGCGGGTCCGCTGCGTCGCCCTGCGCTTCAAGGAGCAGGTATTCGCCGGCCAGCTCGATCTCGACGAACTGGACCCCTACGTCCTGGTCTATCGCCATCTCGAACGCTACCTGCGGGAACAGCAGGCGCCGGAACGCCTGGAACTCGTGCGGCGCTGCCTGTACCTCAAGGTCGGGCGCAAGCTCGGCGGTCGCCAGCGCCAGGCGCAGAAGGGCTGGCAGCACCTGTCGATGGAGCGGCTCGTCGCGGAATGGCAATGGGAGCCTCGCCGCTTGGCCCTGCTCGACAGCCGCAGCCAGTGGAAGATGCGCCAGGTGATGGAAGAGCGTCGCACGGTGGTCAACGAACTGACCTACAGCTACCGCCTGCTGTTCCAGATCGCCCGCCAGCAAGGCGCTGACAGCGGCATCGACAGCCGCGACCTGGGCCTGCTCGGCCGCCGCCTGTATGCCGCCTTCGAGCGCAAGGCAGGCAAGGTGGAGAACATCAACCCGGGGATCGCCCCGGATCTCGGCGAAGACGTCCTGACCCTGGTCCAGCTGCCCGCCGACGACGACCGCGAGCAGGCGCAGTGGGCGATCTTCCCCGGTGCCCTGGGCGCTCACCAGTGGCCTGACTACGCGCCGCTGAAACGCAGCCTCAGGCTGGTCGAGCTGCTCGCCTGGTGCCATCGCAACGGCGTCATCGACAGCGCCACCCGGCTGTCCCTGCATCCCGGCCAGAGCGACCTCGGCGATGCCGAACTGGACAATCTCCTGGGCAGCCTGCGGCAGTTCCTGCCGGTCCCCCTGGCGACCGTGGACGACGCCGACCTGCTGCAACCGCGTCGGCTCAAGAGCGTCCTGCTGCTGGTCAACGTCGGTGTCGACCCGCTGCGCCACCACAGCCAGATGAACCTGCACATGGCTACCGGGCGTACCGACGTGCTTGGTTATGCCGGGGTGCGCGACAACCTGGTGCTGACCCTCGACCAGCTCAGCCTCAACAGCTGGAACGAACTGACGGTGCGCCATTACGCAGGCCCCCAGGCGCTGCCCGAGTGCCTTGCCGAGTTCCTCGACGCCGTCCGCGAAAAGCCCGGAAGCCCGCCGCAGCCGCCTGAACTGATGGTGCGCTGCTTCTGTCGCAACCGGGCCGCCGCCATCGCCGTGCGGGTCGAAGAGCTGTTCCGCGAGACCTACGGGCAACTGCTTGGCGGCCAGCCAAGCCGCTACCTGCTGCAGATCCGCCAGCAGTACCACCTGCTGGAAATGTCGCCGGAAGCGGTCAGCCACGAGAGCCTGCCCGACCTGCCGAGCCTGCTCCAGCACCTGGGCCGCGAGCGAGATGGCTACAGCGCCCTGAAGCTGGATCGTCACGCCCTGGAGGGCGAGGACCTCGGGCTGATCCTGTCCATGGGGCGGCCGGACTGCATCCAGGTGTTCTACCGGCGCGACTTCGACAGCGCCGAGATCAGCCTGCTCGACGAACGCAACGCCCTCTGGCGCCAGCGCCAGGCATTGCGTGACGAACGCAGCCTGCTCGCACCGCTGCAGCGCTTCCTGCAATCGCTGCTGTACCGGCGCAACGCCCTGTCGCTGGCGGAACAGGTGCCGGCCGCGCTGGATATCCGCTACTACGAGTTGCTCTCCAACGACGGCAGAGTGCATGTCGAGCCTCGCGAGGCGCCGGAGGCCCTGGCCGGGCCCGCGCTGTACGAGCTACAGGCGCTACTCGAGCGCGGCGAACGCAAGCGCGTGCAGGTCACCCTGTACTGCGACCACCAGGAGTTTTCCGAACTGGAGTACGGCGCCGGCCTGTTCAAGGCGGTCGCCCGGCATATCCTGGCGCATCGCGCGGAAAGCGAACCCTACCCCTGCTACCTGACCGACCTCGACCTGTCGCGGCTGTTCGCCGACGAACAGCCGCAAACGCTGCACTATCTGCGTTATAAAAGCGTCCTGGAAACGGCGCTGAACCAGGCGCTGCTGGAACAATGACCCAGCGCCGCACCGCGCGGGGCTCGACAAGGACGTACGGATGGCACTCCTCGGTATTACCCTGCTCGCTGGCGCCGCATTCGTGGGCGGCTATCTCTACCGCCGCGGCCTGGATCGCCGGCGCTACCGCTTCATCCAGCAATTCCGCCTGCCGCCGCGGGTCGCCCAGGCGGTCCGCGAGCGCTATCCGCAGCTCAGCGAGGAACAGGTCCAACGGGTGCTCGGCGGCCTACGCGAATACCTGCTGCTATGCCGCGCCGCCGGCAAGCGGATGGTCGCGATGCCGTCCCAGGTGGTGGATGTCGCCTGGCACGAACTGATCCTGCATACCCGGCTCTACCAGCACGTCTGCCGCAAGGGACTCGGGCGCTTCCTCCACCATACGCCGGCCCAGGCGATGCGCAGCCCCCGACAGGCCCAGGAGGGCATCCAGCGCGCCTGGAAGCTGGCCTGCCGCCGCGAGGGCATCGACCCACTGAATCCCACGCGCCTACCGCTGCTGTTCGCCCTCGACACGGAACTGGCGATCGCCGACGGCTTCCGCTACGCCCTGAACTGCGCGCAGCGGCAAGACGGCGGCGCAGCGGTGTATTGCGCCAGCCATATCGGTTGCAGCAGCGGCTGCGCCAGCGATAGCGGCAGTACCTTCGGTTCGGACGGACAGGATTCGCGCCACGGCTGCGGCGGCGATAGCGGCGGAGACGGCGGCAGCGGTTGCGGGGGTGGAGGATGCGGGGGCGGTGGGGGCGACTGAGGGTCGCGAAGCCCGTCGCCGAATGGCGACGGGCGAAAACCGATCAGCGCGCGTAGTCGCCGGCGGCTTCCGGCTGGTATTCGATTTCCAGCAGGGTCAGCTTCAGCGTCTTCCCGCTCGGCGCCGGCCAGTCGATGGTCTGGCCGATGGTCAGGCCCAGCAGCGCGGTGCCCACCGGCGCGAGGATCGAGACCTTGCCTTCGCCGGCGACGTCTTCGGGATAGACCAGGGTCAGGGTGTACTCCTTGCCGCTGCTTTCCTCGCGGCAGCGCACGGTGGAGTTCATGGTCACGACGCCCGGCGGAATCTCGTCATGCCCCACCACCTGGGCGCGCGACAGTTCGGCCTCCAGCGCCTCGGCGGCGGGTCCGAATTCGTCCAGGCCATCCAGCAGGCGCTCCAGGCGCTGCAGGTCCAGACGAGTGATGGTGATCGGCGGCGTGCTCATGATCGCAGGCGTGCTCCTTGGTCCGGTTCGGTTGATCGATGAAAAGCAGGAATCGCAAAAAAGCAAAAACCCCGCCCGAAGGCGGGGTTTTCCCGGACACTAACACAGTCGCAGGAATTAGCAACATCCCCCCTATCAGGAGAGACGGCCCGCCAGCGACTGGCGTCGAGCGGCCTGTGACCTGATCTGCAAGCGGCGGGAATCGTCGGCCTTGCCCCACTCGCGGATTTCCGCCAGGGAACGTCCGCAGCCGACGCAAACGTCCGCATCGTCGAGGCAGCACAGGCGCCGGCAAGGCGAGGCCACCGCCGGCGGCGAAGCCTCAGAGGCCGGGGAACTCGACATCCTCGCCCCCCTGCTCCAGGGTCGCCCGGTTGAGCAGCGCGCCCAGCGGTTCCTGGCTGCCATCGTGGCGCCAGAGGCCGCTGGCCTCGTCGTAATCGAAGTGGAAGCCGCCCGACTTCGCCGCCACCCACAGCTGGCGCAACGGCGCCTGGCGGCTGAGGATCAGCTGCGAGCCGTTCTCGAAGCGTACGGTGAGCACGCCGCCGGCGTTCTCCAGGTCGAGGTCCAGGTCGCTGTCATCGAAGGCGTCTTCCACCTGCTGCTGGAGCGCATCGACCAGGTCGTGGAAACGCGCTTCATTCATCGTACTCATGCATTGCCTCGGCATTCGCTAACGGGAAAAAAGGCGGACGACTACCTTCGTCTTGCCCTATTCCGACAATTCTACGCTGGTATTGCCGTAGTCCGCGCTGTTTTGCCGCGACGCTCGCGGAAAACGCCGGCATCCCCTCTGCCACAGGCCATTCCCCTGCAAGCCCCGGCACACCTGATCCGGCTCGCATAGGCAAGGCGCCGGGGGGTCGGTATACTCCGGAACAATTCACGTTTTCTACAAGGATTCCGTCATGAAGCGGCTGTTCCTGTCCTTCGTCGCGCTCGCCCTCCTCGCCGGCTCCATCGCCGCCTGCGGCCAGAAAGGCCCGCTGTACCTGCCGGACGACGAAAAAGCCAAGAAAGAACACAGCAAAGACCGCTACGGTTTCTGAGAGAGCGCCCATGGACACATTCAGTTACCGCGACGGTGAGCTGTTCGCGGAAGGGGTGGCGCTTTCCCGCATCGCCGAGCGTTTCGGCACGCCCACCTACGTCTATTCCCGCGCACACATCGAGGCCCAGTACCGCGCCTATGCCGATGCCCTCGCCGGCATGCCGCATCTGGTCTGCTTCGCGGTCAAGGCCAACTCCAACCTCGGGGTGCTGAATGTGCTGGCGCGCCTCGGCGCCGGTTTCGACATCGTTTCCCGCGGTGAGCTGGAGCGTGTCCTGGCCGCCGGCGGCGATCCGGCCAAGGTGGTGTTCTCCGGCGTCGGCAAGACCCGCGACGACATGCGCCGCGCCCTGGAAGTCGGCGTGCACTGCTTCAACGTCGAGTCCGGCGAAGAGCTGGAGCGCCTGCAACGGGTAGCTGCGGAACTCGGCGTGAAAGCGCCGGTATCGCTGCGGGTCAACCCGGACGTGGACGCCCAGACCCACCCCTATATCTCCACCGGCCTGAAAGAGAACAAGTTCGGCATCGCCATCGACGAGGCCGAGGCGGTCTACGCCCGCGCCGCCGAGCTTGACCACCTGGAGGTGATCGGCGTCGACTGCCACATCGGCTCGCAGTTGACCCAGCTGGAGCCCTTCCTCGACGCCCTCGAGCGCCTGCTCGGGCTGGTCGACCGCCTGGCCGGCAAAGGCATCGGCATTCGCCACCTGGACCTCGGTGGTGGCCTCGGGGTGCGCTACCGCGACGAACAGCCGCCGCTGGCCGGCGACTACATCCGCGCCATCCGCGAGCGCCTGCACGGCCGCGACCTGACCCTGGTGTTCGAGCCGGGCCGGTCCATCGTCGCCAACGCCGGCGTGCTGCTGACCCGTGTCGAGTACCTCAAGCACACCGAGCACAAGGATTTCGCCATCGTCGACGCGGCGATGAACGACCTGATCCGCCCGGCTCTCTACCAGGCCTGGATGGACGTGCAGGCGGTACGCCCGCGCGACGCCGCGCCGCGCCGCTACGACCTGGTCGGGCCGATCTGCGAGACCGGTGACTTCCTCGCCAAGGATCGCGACCTGGCGCTCGCCGAAGGCGACCTCCTGGCGGTGCGCTCGGCCGGCGCCTACGGCTTCGTCATGAGCTCGAACTACAACACCCGCGGCCGCGCCGCCGAGGTGCTGGTGGATGGCGAGCAGACCCACGAGGTCCGTCGCCGCGAGACCGTCCAAGAGCTCTATGCCGGCGAAAGCCTGCTGCCGCAGTGAGGCCCAGACCATGCTTTTGCGCTTCACCAAGATGCATGGCCTGGGCAACGACTTCATGGTCCTCGACCTGGTCAGCCAGCACGCCCATGTGCAGCCCAAGCACGTCAAGCTCTGGGGCGACCGCAACACCGGAATCGGCTTCGACCAGTTGCTGATCGTCGAAGCCCCGAGCAGCCCCGACGTCGACTTCCGCTACCGGATCTTCAACGCCGACGGCTCCGAGGTCGAGCAGTGCGGCAACGGCGCTCGCTGCTTCGCCCGCTTCGTTCAGGACAAGCGCCTGACGGTGAAGAAGAGCATCCGCGTAGAAACCAAGGGCGGCATCATCGAGCTGAATATCCGCCCGGACGGCCAGGTCACGGTGGACATGGGGCCGCCGCGCCTGGCCCCGGCCGAGATACCGTTCCAGGCCGAGCGCGAAGCCTTGTCCTATGAGATAGAGGTGAATGGCCAGCGCGTCGAACTGGCCGCGGTATCCATGGGCAATCCCCATGGCGTGCTGCGCGTCGAGAACGTCGACAGCGCACCGGTACACAGCCTCGGTCCGCAACTGGAAGTCCATCCGCGCTTCCCGAAGAAGGCCAACATCGGCTTCCTCCAGGTGCTCGATCCGCACCATGCGCGCCTGCGCGTCTGGGAGCGCGGCGTCGGCGAGACCCAAGCCTGCGGCACCGGCGCCTGCGCCGCGGCGGTTGCCGGGATTCGCCAGGGCTGGCTGCAATCGCCGGTGCAGATCGACCTCCCCGGCGGCCGCCTGCACATCGAGTGGGCAGGTCCCGGCCAGCCCGTTATGATGACCGGGCCTGCCGTCCGCGTGTATGAAGGCCAGGTCCGCCTGTAAGGGCCGTCGCCCGCGAGAACCGAGACGCTTATGACCGAGAAAAGCCAGGAACCGACAGCAGCGCTGGACGCCGAGCAGGTGGCCGCCTATCTGAGCCAGCACCCGGAGTTCTTCGTCGAGCATGACGAGCTGATCCCCGAGTTGCGCATCCCACACCAGCCCGGCGACGCAGTGTCGCTGGTGGAGCGCCAGGTACGCCTGCTGCGCGAGCGCAACATCGAGATGCGCCACCGGCTCTCGCAACTGATGGACGTGGCCCGCGAGAACGACCGCCTGTTCGACAAGACCCGCCGCCTGGTCCTCGACCTGCTCGACGCCACCAGCCTGGAAGACGTGGTCAGTACCGTCGAGGACAGCCTGCGCCACGAGTTCCAGGTGCCCTACGTGAGCCTGATCCTGTTCAGCGACAGTAGCGTCTCGGTGGGCCGCTCGGTGAGCAGCGCGGAGGCGCACCAGGCCATCGGCGGCCTGCTCTCCGGCGGCAAGACCGTCTGCGGCGTGCTGCGTCCGCACGAACTGGCGTTCCTCTTCGGCGAGAGCGACCGCGACGAGATCGGCTCCGCAGCGGTGGTCTCCCTGAGTTTCCAGGGCCTGCACGGCGTGCTCGCCATCGGCAGTCCCGATCCGCAGCATTACAAGAGTTCCCTCGGCACCCTGTTCCTCGGCTACGTCGCCGAGGTCCTGGCCCGCGTGCTGCCGCGTTTCTCCTCGCCGCTGCGCTCGGTCCGCTGAGCGCGGCGGGCGGTCCGAGATGCGCGCCGACCTGGATGCCTTCCTTGAACATCTGCGCAGCGAGCGCCAGGTCTCCGCGCACACCCTCGACGGCTACCGCCGCGACCTGCTGAAGATCCTCGCCCTCGCCGAAAAGGCCGGGCTCTCCGACTGGAACGCCCTCGACACCCGCAGCCTGCGCACCTTCGTCGCCCGCCTGCACCAGCAGGGCCAGTCCAGCCGCAGCCTGGCACGGCTGCTCTCGGCGACGCGCGGCCTCTACCAGTACCTGCTACGCGAAGGGCGCTGCCGGCACGACCCTGCCAACGGCCTGAGCGCGCCGAAGAGTCCGCGCAAGCTGCCCAGGACCCTCGACGCCGACCGCGCCCTGCAATTGCTCGACGGTGCCGTGGAGGATGACTTCATCGCCCGCCGCGACCAGGCCCTGCTGGAGCTGTTCTATTCCTCCGGGCTGCGCCTCTCGGAACTGGTCGGCCTCGATCTCGGATGGCTGGACCTCAAGGAAGGCCTGGTGCGAGTGCGCGGCAAGGGCAACAAGGTCCGCGAGCTGCCGGTCGGCAAGGCCGCGCGCCAGGCGCTCGAAGCCTGGCTGCCGCTGCGCACCCAGGCCGCTCCGGAAGACGGTGCGGTGTTCATCGGCCGCAGCGGCAAGCGCCTGACGCCACGGGCGATCCAGCTGCGGGTGCGCCAGGCCGGCGTCCGCGAGCTGGGCCAGCACCTGCACCCGCACATGCTGCGGCACTCCTTCGCCAGCCATCTGCTGGAGTCGTCCGGCGACCTGCGCGCCGTGCAGGAACTGCTCGGCCACGCCGACATCGCCACGACCCAGATCTATACCCACCTGGACTTCCAGCACCTGGCCTCGGTCTACGACCGCGCCCATCCCCGCGCCAAGCGCAAGGGCAACGCCGATGGAGGCAACGACCCATGAGCAGCCTGCGACTGATCACCTTCGACCTCGACGACACCCTGTGGGACGTCGCCCCGGTGATGAACAACGCCGAGGCCCTGCTCCGCGAATGGCTGGCGAGCAACGCGGCGCGCCTGGGTCCGGTACCCATCGAGCACCTGTGGGCGATCCGCACCCGCCTGCTGGATCGCGAGCCGATGCTGCGCCACCGTCTCAGCGAGCTGCGCCGGCGCATCCTGTTCCATGCCCTGCTCGACGCCGGTTATCCACAGGCGGAGGCGGAAAGCCTGGCCGAGGCCGGTTTCCAGGTATTCCTCGAAGCGCGCCACCGGGTCACTCTGTTTCCCGAGGTCCACCCGACCCTGGAGATCCTCGCCGACCGCTTCACCCTCGGCGTGCTCACCAACGGCAACGCCGACGTGCGCCGCCTGGGCCTGGCCGACTACTTCCGGTTCGCCCTCTGCGCCGAGGAACTGGGCGTCGGCAAGCCCGACCCGACGCCATTCCGCGAAGCCCTGAAGCGCGCCGGCGTCGAGGCCTCGGCAGCGGTACACATCGGCGACCACCCCAGCGACGACATCGCCGGAGCGCGCCGCGCCGGCATGCGTGCCATCTGGTTCAACCCAAACGGCAAGCCCTGGGCCGGGGAGGAAGAGCCGAGCGCGGAGATCCGCAGCCTCGCCGAGCTGCCGGCCCTGCTCGCCCGCCTGCAATGACGGACCGGGCCCCCGGTCGCGGGTAGCGCCCTAGGCACGCGAAGCGCTGGCCTTGAAGCGCCCGACCCCGCGCAAGATGGAAAACGCCACCGCAACCGCAGCCAACGTCAGCGACACGCCGAAAAGCAGCAACGCCGTCGACGCACCGAAGCGATCCGCGATCAACCCGGTGAAGATCACCGGCAGGCTGAAGCCGAGGTAGGCCAACAGGAAGTAGCCCGCGCTGGCCCGCGGCTTTTCCGCACCGGCCAGGACATTCACCGCCGACAGCCCGCCCAGGTAGGTGAAGCCGTAGCAGGAACTGCTCGCGCCCAGCGCACCGAACAGCACCGCAGCCAATGAGCCGTGGATCGCGCCCCAGGCCAGCAGGGCATAGCTCGGCGGCAGGATCACCAGCCCCAGGCAGGTCGCCGAGGCCGGCGCCATCCGCCGCGCCAGCGGCTGGAACAGCAGGCCGCAGCTGATCACGGTGAAGGTCGAGAAGCCCGACCAGCGCGCCAGCCCGTGGGCCGCCAGCAGCGAAGGCAGGACCGCGATGACCAGACCCACAGTGGCCCATGCCAGCAGGATCGAGAGACCGTACGGCAGGCTGCCGGCGGGAAAGAACGGCAGCCGCAGCATCGGCGTATCGCGCCCGCGCGGCGCCTCGTCCGGCAGGCCCGCCACCGCCGCCAGGGCCACGCAAGCCAGTCCCAACTGGACCCAGAAGCTGCCGGGCACCAGGCTCTCCCGGAACAGCAGGAACAGACTGGTCAGTGCCGCGCCGAGGCCGAAGCCGAGCGAGGTGCTGGCGGTCACCCAGTTGGCCGAGGTGCGGGAATCCCCGCCCGCGATCAGTTCGCTCATGTAGGCCGTCCCGGTGGCCGATGCCAGGGCCGTGCCGACGCCGAGCAACAGGCGCGCCACGCCGAGCGCCTCCAGGCGCGGCCAGAGCGCCATCACCAGGGTGGCCACCATCGACAGCAGCAGCGCGACGACGATCGGCGGCTTGCGCCCGATCCGATCGGACAACCCGCCGAGTACCAGCAGCACCGGCAGTACGCCGAGCACATAGCCGGAGAAAGCGCTGGCGGTAGCTGCCGCGCCGTAACCGGAAAGCTCCGCGTAGGCGGTGTACAGCGGCGCCTGGAGGTTCACCGCCAAGGTGATCAGGCACAGGCCGAAGGCCAGGCATGCGGCGTGGCGACGGGTATTGCTCATGCGTTTCTCCGTTCAAGGGCCTGCCGCGGCAGAGCGGTGGGCATTGGCTAGCCCGCGAGAAGAGGCGTCGACTATCCGGCGCGGCGGCGCTACGGAACAAGTAACAGCTGTTCGGATTTGTGCTTAACTGTTCGCCTGAAAAAACCGAACAGTGAGTCAGACATGCACCTCCGGATCGACCGCAATGCCAGCGAGCCGCTGGTGCAGCAGATCGTCGCAGGGGTCAGCGGCTGGATCCGCGGCAATCGCGTCCGCGCCGGCACGCGGATTCCGTCGATACGCCAGTTGGCCAGGGAAAACCAGCTCAGCCAGTCCAGCGTGATCGAGGCCTACGACCGCCTGGTCGCCCTGGGGATGCTGGAATCGCGGCACGGCTCGGGGTTCTTCGTCGCCGAGGCGCCCGCCGCCACTACCGACCTCGACAGCGAATGGCACGAAGGCGCGGAAAACGCATGGGGCCAGTTCAGCGGCAGCTCGACGAAACTCAAGCTCGGCTGCGGCTGGATTCCGGACAGTTGGCGGGAAGTCGAGGAACTCAGCTACGCGATCCGCCAGGTCGCCCGCAGCGAACTCGCCGGGCTGTTCGACTACAGCACTCCGCTGGGCCTGCCGGCGCTGCGCCAGCACATCCAGAAACGCCTGCGGCTGATCGATATCCATGTCGACCCGGAGCAGATCCTCACCACCACCGGCGCCAGCCATGCCCTCGACCTGTTGGTACGCACGCTGCTCAAGCCGGGCGACGTGGTGGTGGTGGAGAACCCCGGCTACTACAACCTGTTCAACCTGCTGAAGTTCCACGGGGTGAAGATGCTCGGCGTGCCGCGCACCCGCCACGGCCCGGACACCGCCGCGCTGGAGACGATCCTCCGCGCGCACAAGCCGAAGTTCCTTTTCACCAACAGCATGTACCACAACCCCACCGGCACCAGCCTCAGCCCCTCAGTGGCCCACCGCGTGCTGCAACTGGCCGAGCAGCATGATTTCCACATCGTTGAGGATGACATCTACGCCGACTTCCAGAACGGCCCCAGCACCCGCCTGGCAACCCTCGATTCGCTGCGCCGGGTGATCTACCTGGCGAGCTTTTCGAAGACCCTCAGTTGCTCGCTACGGGTCGGCTACCTGATCGCCGGCCCCGAGCTGATCCGGCGCCTGGCGGATGTGAAGATGTACACCAGCATCGGCAGCCAGCGCTTCGCCGAATGCGTGGTCTCGACCATGCTCGCCAACGGCAGTTACCGCAAGCTGGTGCAACGCCTGCGCCAGCGCCTGACCCGGCAGATGGCGGCGACCCTGCGGGTGCTTGGGGACAACGGCTGGGAGGTGTTCGCCGAAC
Source organism: Pseudomonas aeruginosa (assembly GCF_001457615.1). Lineage (GTDB taxonomy): Bacteria > Pseudomonadota > Gammaproteobacteria > Pseudomonadales > Pseudomonadaceae > Pseudomonas > Pseudomonas aeruginosa. The sequence continues at coordinate 5,999,222 of NZ_LN831024.1, forward strand.
CGGTCGGCGGGATGTTCGTCTGGGCCCGTATCGGCGACTACCCGTTCGCCGAATTGCAGGCCGTGGCGACACGCCTGGACGTGCTGCTGTCGCCGGGCAGCGGCTTCAGCCCGGAAGGCGAGGAGAGCGACTGGCTGCGTATCAACATCGCCTATGCCAGCGACCCGCGGGCCCTGGCGTTTTTCGAGGCGTTCGGGTGAGGCGCGCTCTTGCCCTCCCCTGCCTCACTGGTAGTCGAGCAGGATCACCATCGCGGCCAGGACCGAGCCGGGCGTGATTTTCTCGGCGGTCTGCACATAGGACGCTTTCATCGGGATCCAGTAAGCCCCGCCGGTGTTCTTGTCGTACGCGGTCACCGGCAACGAGAGTCCCATCCGTAGCGGAACGCCGGCCTCGTCGGTGACCCGGATCGATACGCCGGTCGCGGTGCTGCCCGCCAGGCGCGGCAGCACACCCGAGCCTTCGGCCACCGCGCCCCCCACCGCTTGAAGGCTGTAGCCGACGCGGTTGTACCCGCGAGGACAGCCGGCCACTACGAGATTGAACGGGGTAACGGCCGCGTAGGTGCCGACGCCGTTCAGCCGGGCGGCAGCGATCGACTGCAGCTTCACGGTCTGGTCGGCGACCTGGCAGGTCGCATTGATCGTGGTGACGCTCCCGGTCAACCTGATGGAGGAGGTGCCAGACGCGATAAGCCCGTCCTTGTAGGTAATGAGGAAGTACGAGTTGAACGCTCCGCTCGCGAACTGGCCGTCGGAGAGCGGCGTCGAGTTGCGGAACAACTGGACCTCCGCGATTTGCGAGAAAGTGCCCTTGAAACGGCTGCTCGCCGGTATGCCATCCAGCAGCAGGCGCACCGAGAGGCCCGGCACGTTGGTATTCAGGTCCGGACCATCGATCGGGTCCCAGACACTTCCCTTGTTGTACAGAGCGACGCCGATGAGATCGCAGCTGGGCTTGCCGCACAGTTGCATGGGAGTGAACGTGTAGCGCGACGTGACGTTTCCCTCGGGAAGGATCGAGGGGACGGCGATATCGCGGCCGCCGAAAGCGTACAGATTGGCAGCCATGCTGGTGCCGGCGGGAACGAACAGGAATGCCGCGATCAGCAGGGTTCTACGGAACGTCTTGAACTCCATGGGATGACAACCGATGTGTCCGGCATGTCCGGGAAAATCCACCGGAACCGGAGTGAACTTGATGGGTGGCTAATCTTTTCAGAACACCTGGAAAGGAGCCATAAGACAGGACCTACACGGCTCCGCGAATCCACCTAAGAATCGCTAGGAAAATTCTTAAGCAAGCTCTACAGCTCGCTCTCTGGCAACCCCGGACGCCGCTTGGAGCGCCTGGATGGCAAGCAGCTTCGGTTGACGATGTGGAACGGTAGCGCTGCCACCGGAAAGGAAAAGGCCTTGGCCCGTCGCCAGCCGTGCCTGAACAGGCGAAAGATCGGCTCGCCAACCGGGATGCGGCGGGGCGAGATGCCCGTCAAAGTGACCGGCGCCATAGCACAAGGCCCGCCATCCCTTGCGGGAGGCGGGCCTTGGGATGGCGCGAAATCAGATGGGGCGGCTGCCGTACTTGCTGTCCGGCTTCTTCGGCGGATCGGCCACCACGTTGGGTTCGATCTCCTGCACCTTTCCACCGCGGGAAAGGAACTCCTCCATCGCCTTGGCGAGGGCGTCACGCTCTTTCTGCTTGGCTTCGACCGAGGGCAGCTCCTCTTCCACCACGGCGGCTTTCGCCTTCTTCCCGGGGCGGGGCCTCGTCGCCGTCGCCGCTGTCCGCTTCGCCGTCGTCGGCCGCGGCCAGCTCTTCGCCGTCGTCCTCGTCAGCGCCGTCCAGCTCGTCCTGTTCCAGTTCTTCTTCGCTCATGGTCAACCTCTCGGTGCTGCAAAAGCAGGTTAGTTATAGCCCAGCCGCGCGTTTTGATGAGCGCCGCCGGAAAAAATTCATACTGACTCGCCCTGCCAGGTGGCGAGCACGCGCCGTGCCCCGCCCCTGTCCCGGTGTTCACCGAGATAGATCCCCTGCCAGGTGCCCAGTGCCAACCCTCCCGACTGTATCGGCAGGGTCAGTTGGCAGCCCAGCAGGCTGGCCTTGAAATGCGCCGGAAGGTCGTCCGGACCTTCGTCGTTGTGTTCATAGCCGACTTCGCCGCGTGGCGCCAGCCGCTCGAAAAAACGCTCGAAATCCCGGCGTACGGCAGGATCGGCATTTTCATTCAGGGTCAGTGAAGCCGACGTATGTTGCAAAAGCAGGTGCAGCAGGCCGACCCGGCACCGCCGAAGCTCCGGCAAGGCGTCGAGTATCTCCTCGGTGACGAGGTGAAAGCCCCGCGGACGCGGGCGCAAGGTGATCAGGGTCTGCTGCCACATGCTGCTGTTCCAAATCGGCTCCGATCCGTCGCGCCGCGCATTCTAGCGCGGCATTTGAAAAAGCAAAGAGCGTAAGAGGCAGACCTGTGAAAGCTGATGGTGGCGCAGTCCGCTGGCAGTCACTGAAAGACCGGTTGCGGAAAGGTGGTGGCAGTCGCGGGAAGCGCCCAGGACTTTCGACGCACAAGGGCATGGCGTTCGGCGAAGGCGAGCGCGGGAGGCAAACCGACGCCCGGCGGAAAGCCGGGCGCCGGCAGGTATTACAGGTTGTAGCCGCGCTCGTTGTGCAGCGCCAGGTCGAGGCCGACCGCTTCCTCTTCCTCGGTGACCCGCAGGCCCATGACCAGGTCCAGCACCTTGAGGATCACGAAGGTCACCACGGCGGTGTAGACCACGGTGAAGGCCACGCCCTTGAACTGCACGAAGAACTGCGCGCCGATGTCCTCCACGCTGCCGAAGCCGCCCAGCGACGGCGCCGCGAAGATCCCGGTGAGCAGCGCGCCGACGATACCGCCGACCGCATGTACGCCGAAGGCGTCGAGGGAATCGTCGTATTTCAGCGCGCGCTTGAGACTGGTGGCGGCGAAGAAACAGATCACCCCGGAGGCCAGGCCGATCACCAGCGCGCCCATCGGACCGGCGGTGCCGGCGGCCGGGGTGATGGCCACCAGACCGGCGACCACGCCGGACGCGATGCCCAGGGCGCTCGGCTTGCCGTGGGTGATCCACTCGGCGAACATCCAGGCCAGGGCCGCGGCGGCGGTGGCGATCTGGGTCACCAGCATGGCCATCCCGGCGGTGCCGTTGGCGGCGGCGGCGGAACCGGCGTTGAAACCGAACCAGCCGATCCACAGCATGGCCGCCCCGACCAAGGTGTAGCCGAGGTTGTGCGGCGCCATCGGCGTGGTCGGGTAGCCCTTGCGCTTGCCCAGCACCAGGCAGGCGACCAGACCGGCGATACCGGCGTTGATGTGCACCACGGTGCCGCCGGCGAAGTCCAGCACGCCCCAGTCCCACATCAGGGCGCCGTCACCGCTCCAGACCATGTGCGCGATCGGCGCGTAGACCACGGTGAACCAGACCGCCATGAAGATCAGCATCGCCGAGAACTTCATGCGCTCGGCGAAGGCGCCGACGATCAGCGCCGGAGTGATGATCGCGAAGGTCATCTGGAAGGTGATGAACACGCTTTCCGGGAACAGCGCGGTGGCGGAAGTCAGGCCGTCGGCGGTGAGACCGCTGAGGAAGGCCTTGTCCAGTCCGCCGACGAAGGAATTGAAGTTGAGGACGCCCTTCTCCATCCCGGCGGTATCGAACGCCAGGCTGTAGCCATAGACCACCCAGAGAATGGTGATCAGGCCGGTGATGGCGAAGCACTGCATCATGATCGACAGCACGTTCTTCGCTCGCACCATGCCGCCGTAGAACAGCGCCAGGCCGGGGATGGTCATGAGCAGGACGAGCGCAGTGGAGATCAGCATCCAGGCGGTGTCGCCGCTGTTCAGGACGGGCTCCTCGGCGGCCAGGGCGACGCCCGGCAAAGCGAGGGACAATAGGGCTCCTAGCCCTGCGATCTTACGCAGAGTCATGTTGGTATTCTCCTGGGGCTTTTGGGGGTTCGGTTGGGCTTAGATCGCGTCGGTATCGGTTTCGCCGGTACGGATGCGGATGGCCTGTTCCAGGTTCACCACGAAGATCTTGCCGTCACCGATCTTGCCGGTATTGGCCGCCTTGGTGATCGCCTCGATGACGCGGTCCAGCTGGTCGTCGGCGATCGCCACGTCGATCTTCACCTTGGGCAGGAAGTCGACGACGTACTCGGCGCCGCGATACAGCTCGGTGTGGCCCTTTTGCCGGCCGAAACCCTTGACCTCGGTCACCGTGATGCCCTGCACACCGATCTCGGACAACGACTCGCGGACGTCGTCCAACTTGAACGGCTTGATGATGGCAGTGACTAGCTTCATGAAACTCTCTCCCGTGTTTGGTGGACTCGCCCCAGGAAAACGAACCCGAGGACAGTCTAAGCGCAGTGTCTGGCTTTGTAACGCGCCGGTCCCTCTGGGAAGCATGATCGGGACCCTCCGCCCCGACCTGGCCCTGCTGCGGCCGTTCGATGCCGCAACCTGCCGGCCTCCCGCAACCGCCTCATCTGCCGCACCGGTACTGCTTCAGTGCACGCCTCACCCCGGCCAAAGCAGAAAGCTTGCCAGCTCCGGCAAATCCGCCGGATTTCAAGCTCTTAGCCGCCAGCCCGGGGATAGTGCGGAACGCCGGGCTCCGGGCGGCGCACCAAATAGGCGCAGACGCGCTCCGACAGTTGCGCAAAAAGTGTGCAATGGCCCTCCCGCGAGCGCCGCCGACATCGTGCTAGACTGCCGCCCACTCGTTACCGGAACCCTCGCCATGCTGCCGCCCAAAGCCGTCTTCGAAGCCCTCAGCCAACAAGCCAGCCGCCTGTTCGCCGGCGAATCGCCGTTGCCCAAGGCCGAGCTGGAGTCGCAGTTCCGCGCCCTGATGCAGAGCGCCTTCAGCAAGCTCGACCTGGTCAGCCGCGAGGAGTTCGACAGCCAGATGCTGGTCCTCGCCCGCACTCGCGCACGGCTGGAAGCCCTGGAGGCCAAGGTGGCGGAACTCGAAAGCAAGCTGACGCCGCCCGCCGACTGATCCTCCCCCCTGCGAGCGGCGTGAGATCAAGGAGCGATCCATGTCCCTGGCGATTGTCCACAGCCGAGCCCAGGTCGGCGTCGAAGCCCCCTGCGTCAGCGTCGAGGCGCACCTGGCCAACGGCCTGCCTTCGCTGACCCTGGTCGGCCTGCCGGAAACCGCGGTGCGCGAGAGCAAGGACCGCGTGCGCAGCGCCCTGCTCAATGCCGGTTTCGACTTCCCCGCGCGGCGCATCACCCTCAACCTCGCCCCCGCCGACCTACCCAAGGACGGCGGTCGCTTCGACCTGGCCATCGCACTCGGCATCCTCGCCGCCAGCGGCCAGTTGCCCGGCACCGCCCTCGACGGCCTGGAGTGCCTCGGCGAACTGGCCCTGTCCGGGGCGATCCGGCCAGTGCGAGGCGTATTGCCGGCCGCGCTGGCGGCGCGCGACGCAAGGCGCGTTCTGGTGGTACCGAAGGAAAATGCCGAAGAGGCCAGCCTGGCCAGCGGGCTGACGGTGTTCGCCGTGGACCACCTGCTGGAGATCGCCGGACACCTCTCCGGCCAGGCCCCGCTGCCGCCCTACCAGGCCCGCGGCCTGCTCCGCGCGCCCTTCCCTTATCCAGACCTGGCCGAGGTCCAGGGCCAGGCCGCCGCCAAGCGCGCCCTGCTGGTGGCCGCCGCCGGCGCGCACAACCTGTTGCTCAGCGGCCCGCCGGGCACCGGCAAGACCCTCCTGGCCAGCCGCCTGCCCGGCCTGCTGCCGGCGCTCGACGAGGACGAAGCCCTGGAGGTCGCGGCGATCCATTCGGTGGCCAGCCACGTCCCCCTCAGGCACTGGCCGCAGCGACCGTTCCGCCAGCCGCACCACTCCGCCTCCGCGCCGGCCCTGGTCGGCGGCGGCAGCCGCCCGCAGCCGGGCGAGATCACCCTGGCGCACCAGGGCGTGCTGTTCCTCGACGAACTGCCGGAGTTCGAGCGCAAGGTCCTGGAGGTCCTGCGCGAACCGCTGGAAAGCGGCGAGATCGTCATTGCCCGGGCCAACGGCCGGGTACGTTTCCCGGCGCGCTTCCAACTGGTGGCGGCGATGAATCCCTGTCCCTGTGGCTACCTCGGCGATCCCAGTGGCCGCTGCCGCTGCACCCCGGAACAGGTCCAGCGCTACCGGGGCAAGCTGTCCGGACCGCTGCTCGATCGCATCGACCTGCACGTCAGCGTGCTCCGCGAAAGCACCAGCCTGCAGCCAGGACACGGCGAAACCGCTACCGCCGAGGTCAGCGAACGGGTGGGCGCCGCACGGCAACGGCAACTGGCCCGCCAGGGCTGCGCCAATGCCCATCTCGATCTCCAGGCGATGCACCGCAATTGTGCACTCGCCGAAGCGGACCGCCGCTGGCTGGAGGCTGCCGGAGAGCGCCTGGAACTTTCCTTGCGCGCCTTGCATCGCATACTCAAGGTGGCCCGGACGCTGGCCGACCTGGAGCGCATCGATGCCATCGAACGCCGGCACCTGGCGGAAGCCCTGCAGTATCGGGCAATGACCTCCACGTGAAGCGTAATAATTCAGCAAAGCTATCGATTAAGGCTTTTCGAATCAAATTAGCTATCACGATGTGTTAGGCTGTTTCGTCTTCCGCCTTCGGCGGGCAATCCGATCACAAGGAGAGCTAGCTTACATGGAGACACCCACTACCCCCCGGAGCACCCTGAATCCTCCGGTCTTCTATACCTCCGCCGCCCTGATCCTGGCCCTGGTGCTGTTTACCGTGCTCCTCCAGGAAGAAGCGCAATCGCTGTTCAACCACGTCCAGCAATGGATCATCACCAACGCCAGCTGGTTCTACGTACTGGCCGTGGCGCTGATCCTGATCAGCGTGGTGTTCCTCGCCGTCAGCCGCTACGGCGACATCAAGCTCGGCCCCGACCACAGTCGTCCCGACTACCGCAACACCACCTGGTTCGCCATGCTGTTCTCCGCCGGCATGGGCATCGGCCTGATGTTCTTCGGCGTTGCCGAACCGGTGATGCACTTCACCACCCCGCCGGTGGGCGAGCCGAACACCGTGCAGGCGGCGAAGGAAGCGATGAAGCTGACCTTCTTCCACTGGGGCCTGCATGCCTGGGCGATCTACGCCATCGTCGCGCTGATCCTGGCCTTCTTCAGCTATCGCCACGGCCTGCCGCTGACCCTGCGCTCGGCGCTGTATCCGCTGATCGGCGAACGTATCTACGGCCCCATCGGCCACGCGGTGGATATCTTCGCGATCATCGGCACCGTGTTCGGCGTGGCGACTTCGCTCGGCTACGGCGTGCTGCAGATCAACAGCGGCCTGCACCACCTGTTCGGCTGGCCGGTGAACCAGACCGTGCAGATCGCCCTGATCGCCGCCACCTGCGGCCTCGCCACGCTATCGGTGGCCAGCGGACTGGACCGCGGCATCCGCATCCTGTCCGAACTGAACCTGAGCCTGGCGGTGATCCTGCTGCTCTTCGTGCTGGTCCTCGGGCCGACCGTGTTTCTCCTGCAGACCTACGTGCAGAACACCGGGGCCTACCTGTCCGACATCGTCAACAAGACCTTCAACCTGTACGCCTACGAGCCCACCGACTGGATCGGCGGCTGGACCCTGCTGTACTGGGGCTGGTGGCTGTCCTGGTCGCCCTTCGTCGGCCTGTTCATCGCCCGTATCTCGCGCGGCCGCACCATCCGCGAATTCGTCTGCGGCGTGCTGTTCGTCCCGGCCGGCTTCACCCTGCTGTGGATGACGGTGTTCGGCGATACCGCCATCCACATGGTCCTGCAGGAGGGCTTCACCCAGTTGGCCGAAGTGGTCAACCAGGACAGTTCGGTGGCGCTGTTCGCCTTCCTCGAGCACTTCCCGCTGGGCAGCGTGATCTCGCTGGTAGCGGTGCTGATGGTGGTGGTGTTCTTCGTCACCTCGGCCGACTCCGGCGCGCTGGTGGTGGACATGCTGGCCTCCAGCGGCAAGGACCACTCGCCGCTCTGGCAGCGGATATTCTGGTCGGTGCTGATGGGCGTGGTGGCCATCGCCCTGCTCCTCGCCGATGGCCTCAAGGCGCTGCAAACCGCGACCATCGCCAGCGCGCTGCCATTCTCCATCGTGCTCCTGGCGTCGATCTGGGGCCTGTTCAAGGCGCTGCACCTGGATGCCACCAAGCGCGGCATCCGCTACCAGGCGCTGACCTTCTCCCGCCCCACCACGCGCAGCGGCGCAAGCGAGGGCGACGGTTGGCAGCGCCGCCTGCGCAACATCGCCATGTTCCCAAGGCGCAGCCACGTCAACCGCTTCATCACCGATGTGGCGCGACCGGCCTGCGAGGACGTCGCCGCCGAACTGCGCAAGCAGGGCTACGAAGTCCAGGTGCAGGACGGCGAGGACGGCCGGGTTCGGCTGGAAGTCAGCCACGGCGGCGAGGTCGATTTCATCTACGAGGTGCGTCCGCGCGCCTTCACCACGCCGAGCTTCGTGATGCGCGACACCGAGGACAGCAGCGAGTCGCGCAAGTATTTCCGCGCCGAGGTCCATCTCCAGGAAGGCGGCCAGGACTACGACATCATGGGCTGGAGCCGCGACGGCGTGATCGGCGACATCCTCGACCAGTACGAGCGGCACATGCACTTCCTGCACGTGGTGCGCTGAGGGATGCGGGGGCCGGCCAATGCCGGCCCCTCGCCGTTTCGCCTACTGGATCTGCTCCGGAGTGACGATCACCCAGTTCCTGTCCGCCGTCACCGGCAGGCCGGCCTTGGCCTGTGCGGCGGAATGCTGCTTGATCATGCCGTTGATCTGCTCCATGTACTTGGCCTTGCGGTTGACCCACAGGTGCACGCCGTTTTCCGCGGTGCCGTTGAACAGCATGTAACCGTCGCTGTCCGGGGTATCGCCGGCGACCAGGATCGGCCGCTTCCAGCGGTCGATGTAGGTGAGGATCGCAGCCTGCTTGCCGGCCATCCAGGTCGCCGGGGTCCACAGGTAGGGGGTCACCTCCAGGTCGAGGTTGACCTTGGGATCGTACTTGCCCTCGGCGATCTGCTTGCGCGCAGTGGTCAGCTCGCCGGTCTTGCGGTTCTTCAGCAGGGTGGTGACGCCGATGACGTTCTCCGGCTTGGCGTTGTAGCCATACCTGGGGTCCGCCGCGACCATCCGCACCAGTTCCTCATGGGCCGCGCTGATCACGTAGACCTCGATGCCGTTTTCCATCAGCTTGTTGTAAAGCTCGCGCTGGCCGCTGAACACGCGCGGCGGCTCGACGTCGAGCGTGGCGAGCTTGTCGCCGTCGTAATAGGTGGCGGGGATCGGCTTGCCGTAGGCCATCAGTTCGTCGACATAGCCCTTCAGTTCCCTGAGGGTGAAGCCTGAGAACACCTGGGCGACCCAGGGATAGCAGACCATGTCGTCGATCTCGCAAAGCCGGTAGTAGTAGCTGAACAGGCTCTCCTTGTGCCCGGCCTGGTCCTTGAACGGGATCAGTTTCAGCGAAGGGTCGAGCCTGTCGCGGGTCAGCACGCCCTTCATTTCCAGATAGGGCAGCAGCGATTCTTCCAGGTCGTAGCGATAGCTGGTGTTGTCCATGTCGAACACGGCATAGGCGCCCTTGTTCGCGTTGGCCTCGATCAGTGCATTCAGTTGCCTGGCGGCGGGGCCGGCCAGTGCTCGAGTTCGGTGGCGCTGGCCTGGCCGACTGCGGCGGCGAGCGCCAGCGCGGCGAGTATTCCTTTGGCGAAGGTCATGGCGGGTTCCTTTGGGCGGTTGGAAGGAAGCTCCGTCCCCTGCCGCTCCCGACAGGCAACGACCAACGACCCTAGCGCAAACCCTGCGCCCGGCCCAGCGACGGCAGCGACCTGTAACGTCGCGTCAGCGCCAGGAGTTGTCCGGCGGCGTCACGCCAGCCGCTCGACGACGGGCAGACGCATCGCCGCCACCTCCGCGAGGAGGAAGTCGCGCAATCGCTGGAAGCGTTCCTGTCCCCTGCGGGCGCGAGGCCAGACCAGGTGATAGCTTTCGCCGCTGGCCACCGCCACCGGCCAGGGCAGGCCGATGCGGCCCTGGGCGACATCCTCGGCGACCATCACCAGGTCGCCGATGGACACGCCATAGCCTCGCGCGGCGGCGACGATGCCCAGTTCCAGCGTGTCGAACACCTGGCCGCCCTTGAGCGACACCTCCTCCCCCAGCCCGGTCCGTTGCAGCCAGCGTCGCCAGTCGCGACGATCCGGCGTGGGGTGCAGCAACTCGCTGTCACGCAGGCGTTGGAGGGTCCAGGGCTCCACGGCCTCGTCGGGATCGCAGACCGGCACCAGCCATTCGGCGAACAGCGCTGCCGTTTCCCATTCCGGGCTGAACTGGCCGCTGCCCAGCAACACCGCGCAGTCGAAAGGCTCGCGCTGGAAGTCCACCGAGTCCACATCCATCCAGGCACTGGTGAGCTGCACCTCGATATCCGGGTTCAGGTGGCGGAAGCGGCTCAGGCGCGGTAGCAGCCAGCGCAGGGTAAGGGTGGAAGGCGCCTTCAGGCGCAGGGTGGCGTCGTCCACACGCAGGGCGGTGCAGGCCCGTTCCAGCGCATCGAAGCCGTCGCGCAGCCCGGGCAGTAGCAGGCGTGCCGGCTCGGTCAGCTGCAACTGGCGGCCATGGCGCTCGAACAGACGACAACCGAAGTGCTCTTCCAGGGTACGGATGTGCCGGCTCACCGCGCTCTGGGTTATCGCCAGTTCCTCGCCGGCGCGGGTGAAAGAGGCGTGCCGGGCGGCAGCCTCGAAGGCGCGCAGGGCATACAGCGGGGGCAGGCGACGGGTCATTGGGGAATTACCTCTTTCATGACTTTTACTCATGCCTGGCATCTTGTTTTTCCTTTTGTGGAGCCATGCCAGTCGCACCGAGAATAGCCGCATTCTCAACGCCGACAGGCCATCGCGGCAACCATCTCCTCCTGAGCCTTACTCATCCATGTCCTCGCCATCCCTCGTCGAACTCAAAGCCATCCTGCGCCTGGCGGGCCCGTTGATCGCCGCCCAGCTGGCCTATGTCGCCATGGTCTTCACCGACACCGTGATGATGGGCAAGCTCGGCCCCGACGCGCTGGCCGCCGGCGGCCTGGGCGCGGTCAGCTACGCCTTCGTCTCGACGTTCTGTGTCGGCGTGGTGGCAGCGGTCGGCAACCTGGTGGCGATCCGTCACGGCTGCGACGACGCCGCTGGCGCCGCCGCGGCCGCTCGCTCCGGACTCTGGGTCGGCGCCGCGCTGGCCCTGGCCGCCGGCCTGCTGCTATGGAACCTGCGGCCGCTGCTCCTGGTCTTCGGCCAGGCGCCGCAGACGGTGGACGGCGCCATGCAGTTCCTCCACAGCCTGACATTCGCCCTGCCCGGCTACATGGCCTTCATGGTCCTGCGCGGCTTCACCAGCGCCATCGACCGCGCCGGCCCGGTGATGGCGATCAGCGTGCTCGGCGCGCTGGCCAACCTGGCTCTCAACTATTCCTTCATAGAAGGCCTGTTCGGCCTGCCGCGCCTGGGCCTGGCCGGTATCGGCCTGGTCACCGCCCTCGTCATGAACTGCATGCCGCTGCTGCTGGCCCTGTATATCCGCCTGCAGCCGGCCTATGCCGAGTACTCGCTGCTGCGCGGACTGGGACGGCCGCAGCGGGCGATGGTCGAGGAGATACTGCGCCTGGGGCTGCCCATCGGTGGCACCTACGCGGTGGAGTCGGGGATGTTCACGGTCGCCACCCTGTGCATGGGCATCATCGGCGATCACGCCCTGGCCGCGCACCAGATCGCCATCCAGGCGGTATACGTGGCGTTCATGGTGCCGGTGGGGTTGTCGTACGCCACCACCTACCGCATCGGCCAGCATTTCGGCGCCGGCCGCCTGCTCGAAGCACGCCGCGCCGGGCGTGTCGGCATCGGCTTCGGCGCGCTGTGCATGCTGCTCTTCGCCGGGCTCTTCTGGTGGATGCCGGAGGCCATCATCGGCCTGTTCCTCGACCGCGACGCCCCGGCCAACCGGGAGGTGGCCGCGATGGCCGTCTCGCTGCTGGCGATCGCCGCCTGGTTCGAGCTGTTCGACGGCACCCAGAACGTCGCCATGGGCGCGATCCGCGGTCTCAAGGACGCCCGCACCACCTTCCTGGTCGGCCTGGCCTGCTACTGGCTGGTCGGCGTGCCGCTGGCCTGCCTGCTGGCGTTCGCGGCCGGCTGGGGCGCCGCGGGCGTCTGGTGGGGGCTGGCCGGCGGCCTGGCCTGCGCAGCCATCGGCCTGACCCTGGCCTTCGAGTGGAAGACCGCGCGGTTGCTGCCGAAAGCCACGGCCAGCGAGACGTCGGCGCTCAATTGCCGAGCGGCTGGCCGCGGTGCGCCGAGCGCTCGCCGATGCCCAGGAAACGCGCCAGTTCCGCCAGCGGCAGCGGCGGACTGATCCAGTAGCCCTGCACCTGGTCGCAACCGAAATCGCGCAACTGCTCCTGCTGGCGCAGGGTCTCCACGCCTTCGGCAACCACTTCCAGGTTGAGGTTGTGCGCCAGGTTGATCATCGCCCGCACCAGTTGGAAGTTTTCCGCCCGCTGGTCCATGCCGCCGACGAAGCTGCGGTCGATCTTCAACAGGGTGATCGGCAGGCTATTGAGGTGGACGAAGGACGAGAAACCGGTGCCGAAGTCGTCCAGCGAAAAGCGCACGCCCAGTTGGCCGAGCGCCTGCATGGTCTGCAGCACCTGGTCGCTGCGCCGCATCACGGCGGTCTCGGTCAGTTCGAACTCGAGCCAGCGCGCGTCGACGCCGTGCTCTTCGATCAACCGTTGCAGGGTCGGCAGCAACTGGCTGTCCTGGAACTGGCGGAACGACAGGTTCACCGCCATGTGCAACGGCTCCAGGCCGCGCCCGTTGAGCCACTGCATGTCGCGCAGGGCGCGGGCGATGACCCAGTAGCCGAGCGGCACGATCAGCCCGCTCTCCTCGGCCAGCGGGACGAACTCGCTGGGCGTGAGCAGGCCCCGCTCGCCGTGGCGCCAGCGCACCAGCGCCTCCAGGCCGACGATGCGCCCGCTGTCCAGGCACAGTCGCGGCTGGTAGTGCAGCTCCAGCTCGTCGCGACGCAGCGCCCGGCGCAGTTCGGCTTCGAGGTCGGCGAGGCTGCGCACGCCACGGTTGATGCGTTCGTCGAAGACATGGAAGGTGCAACCCTGGCGGCTCTTGGCCTGCTGCATGGCGATGTGCGCATGCCACATCAGCGGGTCGGCACCTTCGTCGGCACGGGCATGGGCGAGTCCCAGGCTGCAACCCAGCAACAGGCTCTCGCCATCGATCCAGTAGGGCTCGCCGAGGCATTCGACGATGCGTTCGGCGACCCGCTCGGCGCGTTGCGGATCGCGACGGGTGTCCAGCAGCAGGGCGAACTCGTCGCTGCCCAGGCGCGCCAGGCTGTCGCCGTTCTCCATGAAGCCGCGCAGGCGGTTGACCACCTGCAGGATCAGGCGGTCGCCGCCCTGGTGGCCGAGGGAATCGTTGACGTGACGGAAGTTGTCCAGGTCGAGGTGGCCGAGCACCAGGCCACGCCCGTCGAATTCGCTGAGGCGCGCCGCGAGCAGGGTCTGGAAGCCCTGGCGGTTGGCGATGCCGGTCAGCGGATCCTGCTCGGCGAGCAGTTGCAGGGTCGCCTGCAAACCCAGGCGCTCGCGCGCGTAGCGCAGGCAGCGGCGCAGGCTGTCCTCGGAAAGCTGTTCGGCGGCCAGCCAGTCGACCACCCCAACCGGCGCCTGCGCCGGCTCCTGCTGCAACAGCAGGATCACCGGCCAGGGACAGGGAGTCCCCAGCGGCAGGCAGGCCGGCGTGGCCAGGAGCAGCCCCCGGGGCTCGGCGGCGAACAGGGTGGCCGCGCCCTCCCAGGTGGTGACGATGCTCAGCGAAAAGGCAGGCCCCAGCGCTCTCAGGCGTTCACCTAGCAGTGGCGCCCAGTCCGGCGTATCCGCCAGAAGGAGCAGGCGCAAGGGTTCTGCGGGCGCTGACAAGCAACCTCCAAAGTTTTAAGAATCTTCGTAAAGAACGAACGGCATCATCCTAATGCGGTAGGGAATCTACAGCAAAATGGCGTGAACGATCTCGGGATCGGTCACAGCTTGCACGCTAATTCTCGCGGATGCCAGCCAGCCTGTTAGAATACGCCCCCGCTTCAACCCTCTCTTCCGGCCTGTTCCTATGTCCCGACTCAATCCCCGGCAGCAAGAAGCCGTGAACTACGTCGGCGGTCCCCTGCTGGTCCTGGCTGGCGCCGGCTCCGGCAAGACCAGCGTGATCACCCGCAAGATCGCCTATCTCGTCCAGCAGTGCGGTATCCGCGCCCAGTACATCGTCGCCGTGACCTTCACCAACAAGGCCGCGCGGGAGATGAAGGAGCGCGTCGGCACCCTGCTGCGCGGCGGCGAGGGCAAGGGCCTGACCGTCTCGACCTTCCACAACCTCGGCCTGAACATCATCCGCAAGGAACACGAACGGCTCGGCTACAAGCCCGGTTTCTCGATCTTCGACGAGTCGGACATCAAGGCGCTGCTGACCGACATCATGCAGAAGGAGTATTCCGGGGACGACGGCGTCGACGAGATCAAGAACTACATCGGCGCCTGGAAGAACGACCTGATCCTTCCGGAGGAGGCGCTGGAAAAGGCCCGCAACCCCAAGGAGCAGACCGCCGCGATCGTCTACCTGCATTACCAGCGCACCCTGCGCGCCTACAACGCGGTGGACTTCGACGACCTGATCCTGCAACCGGTGAAGCTGTTCCAGGAACATCCGGACGTCCTCCAGAAGTGGCAGAACAAGGTGCGCTACATGCTGGTGGACGAGTACCAGGACACCAACGCCAGCCAGTACCTGCTGGTCAAGCTGCTGGTGAAGGACCGCGCCCAGTTCACCGTGGTCGGCGACGACGATCAGTCGATCTACGCCTGGCGCGGCGCGCGTCCGGAAAACCTGATGCAGCTGAAGGAAGACTTCCCTTCGCTGAAGGTGGTGATGCTGGAGCAGAACTACCGCTCCACCAGCCGCATCCTCAAGTGCGCGAACGTCCTCATCGCCAACAACCCGCACGTATTCGAGAAGCAGTTGTGGAGCGAGATGGGCCACGGCGATCCGATCCGGGTGATCCGCTGCCGCAACGAGGACGCCGAGGCCGAGCGCATCGCCATGGAAATCCTCACCCTGCACCTGCGCACCGAGCGGCCGTACAGCGAGTTCGCCATCCTCTACCGTGGCAACCACCAGGCCAAGCTGATGGAGCTGAAGCTCCAGCACCACCAGATTCCCTATCGGCTCTCTGGCGGCACCAGCTTCTTCGGGCGCCAGGAAGTGAAGGACCTGATGTCCTACTTCCGCCTGCTGGTGAACCCCGACGACGACAACGCCTTCCTCAGGGTGATCAACGTGCCGCGCCGGGAAATCGGTTCGGCGACCCTGGAGAAGCTCGGCAACTACGCCACCCAGCGCAAGATCTCGATGTACGCCGCCTGCGACGAGATGGGCCTGGCCGAGCACCTCGACAGCCGTTTCCACGAACGCCTGCAACGCTTCAAGCGCTGGATGGACGGTATCCGCCGACAGTGCGCGGAGAACGAGCCGATCGCCGTGCTGCGCAGCATGGTGATGGACATCGACTACGAGAACTGGCTGCGGCAGAACGCCTCCAGCGACAAGGTCGCCGAATTCCGCATGAGCAACGTCTGGTTCCTCATCGAGGCACTGAAGAACACCCTCGAGCGCGACGAGGAAGGCGACATGACCATCGAGCAGGCCATCGCCAAGCTGGTCCTGCGCGACATGCTGGAGCGCCAGCAGGAAGAAGAGGAAGGCGCCGAAGGCGTGCAGATGATGACCCTGCACGCGTCGAAGGGGCTGGAGTTCCCCTACGTGTTCATCATGGGCATGGAGGAAGAGATCCTGCCCCACCGTTCCAGCATCGAGGCCGACACGGTGGAAGAGGAGCGCCGCCTGGCCTACGTCGGCATCACCCGCGCGCGGCAGAACCTGGCGATGACCTTCGCCGCCAAGCGCAAGCAATACGGCGAGATCATCGACTGCTCGCCGAGCCGCTTCCTCGACGAACTGCCCCCCGAAGACCTCGAATGGGAAGGCATGGAAGACGCCCCGCAAGAGGTCAAGGCGGCCAAGGGCAACGCCGCCCTCGCCGACATCCGCGCCATGCTCAAGCGCTGAGCCCGCCGCGCCTCGACTGTCTCGATTTTCACAAAAGTGTCTTGCCCGATGCCTAGCCTCGGGCGAGGAACTTTTGCCGCTCCACGCGCGACCAAAATTAGCTAGCTAACGAATTCCATTCGAGGACAGCTTCATGTCGAGCAAGAAAGTCGCCGAGATCGTCGTGGAAACCCTGGAAGCCGCCGGCGTCCGCCATTGCTATGGCATCGTCGGCGACACCCTCAACCATGTCACCGACGCCATCCATCGCAGCCAGATCCAGTGGGTCCACGTGCGCCACGAAGAAGCGGCGGCCTTCGCCGCGGGCGCCGAGTCCTACATCAGCGGACGCCTGACCGCCTGCGCCGGCTCCTGCGGACCGGGCAGCCTGCACTTCATCAACGGCGTCTACGAGGCCCAGCGCAACCGCGCGCCGATGGTGCTGATCGCCAGCCAGATCGTTACCCCGCAACTGGGCATGGAGTTTCCCCAGGAGGTCGACTTCAAGGCGGTCTACGCCAGCTGCTCGGTGTTCTGCGAGCAGGTGCACAGCCCGGAACAGGCGCGCCGGGTGGTGGCCCTGGCCTGCCAGGCGGCGCTCAACCGGCGCGGCGTGGCGGTGGTGATCCTGCCGGCCGACATCAGCCAGGCCACGGTGAAGGACGACCTGCCGTTCTCGGTGCATTTCCCGCAACCGGTGCTGCGCCCCAGCGACGCCGAACTGCAGGACGTCGCCCGCCTGCTGGCCCACGGCAAGAAGATCGGCATCTACGCCGGCTCCGGCTGCCAGGGCGCCCACGACCTGCTGGTGGCCCTCGCCGACCGCCTCAAGGCGCCCATCGCGCACACGTCGCGGGCCAAGGACTTCGTCGAGTACGACAACCCCTTCAACATGGGCATGACCGGTATGCTCGGGATCGAGTCCGGCTTCCACATGATGACCGAGTGCGACACCCTCCTGCTGCTCGGCGCCGACTTCGCCTGGGCGCAGTTCTATCCGCAGAAGGCCACCCTGATCCAGGTCGACCGCGATGGCAGTCACCTGGGCCGCCGCCACCCCATCGATCTCGGCGTGGTCGGCGACGTGATCCCCACCCTCGAGGCGCTCTTGCCGTTGCTCGAAGCCCGCGAGGAGCGCAGCTTCCTCGACGAGTGCCTGGAGCACCGCGAGCGCTCGCTGCGGACGCTGGAAAAAGAGGAGCAAGCCGGCAAGGGCGAGCTGATCCATCCGCAGCACCTGGTCAGCCTGCTCGACCAGCACGCCAGCGAGGACGCCCTGTTCACCGCCGACGGCGGCTCGGCGATGGTCTGGCTGTTGCGTCACATCCACAGCAACGGCAAGCGCCGCACCCTCACCAGCCTGGTCCACGGCACCATGGCCAACGCCATGCCCCAGGCGCTGGGACTGAAGAAGGCCTACCCCGAGCGCCAGGTGATCTCGATCTCCGGCGACGGCGGCCTGGCCATGCTGCTCGGCGACCTGCTGACGGCCATCCAGGAAAAACTACCGATCAAGGTAGTGGTGCTGAACAATGCCTCGCTGAACTTCGTCGAGCTGGAACAGAAGGTCGAGGGCCTGCTGGACAACTACACCGACCTGCTCAACCCGGACTTCGCCCGTCTCGCCGAAGTGATCGGCTTCCACGGACGCAGGGTGACGCGCTCCGAGGAGCTCGAGGCGGCGGTGCAGGAGTTCCTCGCCCAGCCCGGTCCGGCGCTGCTGGACGTGCATACCAACCCTGCGGAGCTGGTGATGCCGCCGAAGATCGAGTTCGGCCAGGTCGCCGACACCGCGCTCTACGCCGCCAAGGCCGTGCTCAGCGGGCGCTTCAAGGACGTCGAGACGCTACTGGTGAACAACCTGCTGAAATGAGCCGGCAGCGGCGCGGCCCGCCTGCCACGGGGCCGCGCCGGGCAGGCGCGGATTCCTGACCGCTCGATCATGTTCGCTCGTCCGAGAGAACGTCGCGCGCGGCGCCGGCTGGCGGTACAATGCCGCGCTTCATCAGCGACAGCCGCTTCGCAGGAAGCCACCCGTGGACATTCTCAAAGACAAAATCCGCTCGGAAGGCATCGTCCTTTCCGAGCACGTACTCAAGGTCGACGCCTTTCTCAACCACCAGATCGACCCGCAGCTGATGCAGCAGGTCGGTCACGCGTTCGCCACGCGCTTCCGCGACCAGGGCATCACCAAGATCGTCACCATCGAGGCTTCCGGCATCGCCCCGGCGGTCATGGCCGGCCTGGAGCTGGGCGTCCCGGTGATCTTCGCCCGCAAGTACCAGTCGCTGACCCTGAAGGACAACCTGTACATCTCCAAGGTGTTCTCCTTCACCAAGCAGACCGAGAGCACCATCGCCATCTCGGCCAAGCACCTGAACGCCCACGACCACGTGCTGGTGATCGACGACTTCCTCGCCAACGGCCATGCCGCCAAGGCGCTGATCGACCTGATCGGCCAGGCCGGCGCGAGCATCGCCGGGCTCGGCATCGTCATCGAGAAATCCTTCCAGGATGGCCGCGCCCTGCTGGAAAGCGAAGGCTACCGGGTCGAGTCCCTGGCCCGGGTGAAATCGCTGGCCGGCGGTCAGGTCGAGTTCCTCGACTGAGCGCCACTCAGCCCCGCTCTTCCTGGCTGGCTCGCAGGCCGGCCAGCAGCAAGCGCTGGTAGAGTTCCTCGCGAAGCCCCTGCGGATCGTCCAGGTCCATGCGCCGCAGATGCGCCGGGTAGGCTTCTGGCTCCGGCGCATCCAGGGTCGCCTTGCCCAGTTCGAGGATCTCGCTCAGCTTCAGCTTGCGCTTGAGCCAACCCAGCGCCCGCAGCAGGTCCTGCTCGACCTCGTCGAAATCGCTGCCCAGGGGAAACTCCGGCAGCGCCGCTGCGTGGGCCTGGTGCAAGGCCTGCAGGCGCTCCGGGGTATTGTTGCGATAGCGTTCGGGCAGGACGAAATCCTTCGGCAGCTTGCCGGCCGACTGGGCCTGCTCGGCCAGCGCCTGCTGGAAGCGTGAGTCGGCGATGGCCAGCAGCGCGGCGATCACTTCCGCGTCATTCTTGCCGCGCAGGTCGGCGATCCCGTACTCGGTCACCACCATGTCACGCAAGTGCCGGGGAATGGTGGTGTGGGCGTACTGCCAGACGATGTTCGAACTGACCTCCCCGCCGGATTCGCGCCAGCTACGCAGCATCAGGATCGAACGTGCGCCCTCCAGCTCGTGAGCCTGGGCGACGAAGTTGTACTGCCCGCCGACGCCACTGAGCACCCGGCCGTCCTCCAACTGGTCGGCGACCCCGGCGCCGAGCAGGGTCACGGTGAAGGCGCTGTTGATGAAGCGCGCGTCGCGCCGCTGCAGACGCTTCAGCTCTTCCTGGCGGTACAGGTTGTTGACGAAGCCGATGCCGGTCATGCCGATCCCGGCGCGCTCTTCCAGCGACATCTCGCGCAGGCGCCGGTAGAACGCCAACGGACCGAGGAAAAAGCCGCCGTGCAGCCACACCCCGCCCTCCACCGGCGCCTCACCGCGCTCGGCGGCACGCTGCCGCGCTTCGTCGGGGTAGACCCGGCGGCTCAGCACGCCGGCCTCGGCCAGCGCCAGCAGACCCGGCACGAACATCTCGCTGCAACCGTAAAGCCCCCGGCGGAACGGCTCCAGGCCACCGTCGCGCTCGATCGTCTCGGCCCAGCGCGCACGCACACCCAGCTCGTCGATCAACGCCCGGTAGGTGGCGTTGTCGCGCTGGCGCAGCAGCAGGGCGGCGGTCAGCGCGTCGCCCATCGAGCCGATGCCGATCTGCAGGGTGCCGCCGTCGCGCACCAGCGCGCTGGCGTGGAGACCGATACAGTGATCCTGCAGGTTGACCGGCATGTTCGGCGTGGAGAACAGCCGGCTGCTTTCCGCCGGCGCGTCGATCAGCAGGTCGAATACCGACTCCTCGACCTCGGCGTCGCCCGGCAGGTAGGGCAGGTCATCGTGGACCACGCCGATGGCGACGATGGTCTCGCCAGCGGCGCGACGCTTCTCCAGCATCGGCAGGAGGTCCAGGGTGATATCCGGGTTGCAGGCCAGGCTCAGCTTGCCCGGCCGCTCGGGATGCCGCGCCACCAGCTGGGCCACCGCGTTGACGCCCTTGGCATTGATGTCGCGGGCGACGTGGCTGTAGTTGCAACTGATGTAGTGCTGCTGCGCCGGCGCGCTGTCCAGCAGGCTGCCGGGCTGCAGGTAGAACTCCTCGACGCGGATGTTCGCCGGCAGTTCGTCGCGGCGCAGGGCGTGCAGGTAATCCAGCTCCGGGTAGTCGGCGAAGACCCGTTCGGCGAAAGGCTCGAGGAAACGCCGTTGCAGGTCGCCGCCAGCGGCGGGACGCCCCAGGGAAAGCGCGGTATACAGCGTCAGCTGGCGCTCCGGCAGGGTCCGCAGGCGCTGGTACAACGCATTGACCAGTCGGTTGGGCTTGCCCAGCCCGAGGGGCAGGCCCATGCGAATCGGGCCCTCGATGGTCTGCAGCAAGTGATCGACTGCGGCGTCGATGGAACAGGTTCGGCTCAAGACGATGCCCTCCGGCGAATGGGTAGCCGGAAGTTTGGACCCTGTTTGCCGGCGGGACGATCCGCCAGCGGGAAAAACCCGCACCGCGGATACGAAAAAGCCGCCAGGAGGCGGCTTTTCGCGACACTGTCCCGGCGTTGTTACAGACCGGACATATGCTTGATCGCGGCTTTCAGCTCGTCGTCCGAGCAATCGGCGCAGGTGCCTTTCGGCGGCATGGCGTTGATACCGGAAATCGCCTTGGCCAGCAGGCCATCGAGGCCGCCTTGCTCCTTGGCGCGCTTGCCCCACTCGGCCTTGTCGCCAACCTTCGGCGCGCCCAGCAGGCCGGTGCCGTGGCAGGTGTTGCAGGTCTTGCCGACGATGTCTTCGCCGGAACGCGCACCGCCGCCACCGGCGGCTGCCGCGACGGCGCCGACGCCTTCGCATTCCTTGCCTTGTACGCAGACCTTGCCTACCGGCTCGAGGCGCTTGGCGATCGCATCGTCAGTGGTCGTAGCCTGAGCGCTTACAGCCCACAGGGCCAACACGGCAGCTTGGGCCGCCAGCATTTTTTTAATCAGGTTCACCCTTACACCCTCATCGTGGCTTATCACACCCGGGCACGATACCGATCACTGCGGGCCGCGCGGGCGGGCGCAAGTATAACGGCAAAGAAAGCCCGGCAGAAACAATTGCACACCCTCGCAAAGCCTTGCGGCATTAGGTCGCAGCCCCGCATGCCCCTTGTCGGCCGGCGCCCTTCGGGCCCGGCGGGGTCTTGTGCTTCAGGTCAGAAATTTGCGGGCGTGGTGGCGCTGATCAAGCGTGCCGGCACATCGTAGGGATTGCGAAAACGGTGCGGCTTGTTGCTCTCGAAATAGTAGCTGTCGCCGCGCTCGAGCACATAGGTCTCGCTGCCGACGGTCAGTTCCAGGCGCCCGTCGACCAGCACGCCGGCCTCCTCGCCTTCGTGGTTGAGCATTTCCTCGCCGGTGTCGGAGCCCGGCGGGTAGGTTTCGTCGAGGAAGGCGATCGCCCGGCTCGGGTGCGCCTTGCCCACCAGGCGCATGGACACCGCGCCGCTGGAAATGTCGATCAGTTCGTCTGCCTTGTAGACAACCTGGGTATGGCTGTCCTGCTCCAGGTCCAGGGAGAAGAACTCCACCAGGGACATGGGGATACCGCCCAGCACCTTCTTCAGCGAACTGATGGAAGGGCTCACGCTGTTTTTCTCGATCATCGAGATAGTGCTGTTGGTGACACCCGCCCGTTTGGCGAGTTCGCGCTGGGAAAGACCTTTGAGCTTTCGGATGGTTTGCAGACGAGCACCGACGTCCAAGGGTGGAGTCCTCCTTATTCTTCTGGCAGGCAAGGCAAAACGAGGCCGCACACGGCTGGCGACCCCAAGTCGGCCGTATCATGGCAACACTGTTCAGTATTTACAACAGATCGGTCGACATGCCTGCGCAAAGAATTCGGAAAGTTTTTCTCAAGCCCCGGAATAGACGCGCGGCACCCTTTTCAGGTTGCACAGCAGCTGGTAGGGAATGCTGCCGAACTGCGCCGCCAGGGCGCCGACCGGCACGTTCGGGCCCCATAGTTCGACCCGGCTGCCCAGCCCGGCCTGGGGATGGTCGGTAAGGTCGACGGTGAGCATGTCCATCGATACCCGGCCAACCAGGCGCCCCGGCTTGCCGTCGATGAACACAAGGGTGCCGTCGGCGGCGTGGCGCGGATAGCCATCGGCGTAGCCCATGGCGACCACGCCGATGCGCTGGCTACGCTCGGTGCTGTAGCGCGCGCCGTAGCCGACCGGTTCGCCGGCCGGCAGGTCGCGGACGCTGATCACCTTCGATTCCAGGGTCATCACCGGGCGCAAGCGGTCGGCCAGCGGATGTGCGCGCTCGAACGGCGTGGCTCCGTAGAGCAGGATGCCCGGACGTACCCAATCGCTGGGCACCTTCGGCCAGCCGAGCACGGCTGGCGAATTGCGCAGGCTGATCTCGCCTTCCAGGCCCTGGCTAGCGACCGCGAAGGCGGCGAGCTGTTCCTCGGTGCGCGGGCAATCCAGTTCGTCGGCGCGGGAGAAGTGACTCATCATCACGATCTTCGCCACCTTGCCGCTGGCCCGCAGGCGCTCGTGGGCGGCGCGGAAGTCCTCGGGGAAGAAGCCGACGCGGTGCATGCCCGAATCCATCTTCAGCCAGACGTTCAGCGGGCGGGCCAGGCTGGCGCGTTCGATCGCCTCCAATTGCCAGGCGCAATGCACCACGCACCAGAAGTCGTGGGCGACGATCAGCTCCAGCTCGGACGCCTCGAAGAAGCCCTCCAGCAGCAGGATCGGCTGGCGGATACCGGCCTCGCGCAGCTCCAGGCCCTCCTCGATGCAGGCCACGGCGAAGCCATCGGCCTCGGCCGCCAGCGCTTCGGCACAGCGCACTGCGCCGTGGCCGTATGCGTCCGCCTTGATCACCGCGAGCGCACGGGCGCCGGTGGCCTCGCGGGCCAGCCGATAGTTGTGACGAAGGGCTTGCAGGTCGATCAGGGCACGGGCGGGGCGCATGGCGACGGGTCTCTCTTCAGCGAGGTGCGGCATCGCGCACCTTTCATCAGGCGAAAAAAAGCCCGGCTCTCCGGCCGGGCCAGACAAAACTCAGGGCAGCGCAGCGACCACCGACATCTCTACCAGGATCTCCGGCTCGCAGAGCTTGGCTTCGACGGTGGCGCGCGCCGGCGCGACGCCGCGCGGCAGCCACTGGTCCCAGACGCGGTTCATGCCTTCGAAGTCGGCGTCGATGTCCTTCAGGTAGATGGTCACCGAGAGGATCCGAGTCTTGTCGGTGCCGGCCTCTTCCAGCAGACGCTCGATGGCCGCCAGGGTCTCGCGGGTCTGCTGCTCGACGCCCGCGGACATGTCCTCGCCCACCTGGCCCGCCAGGTAGACGGTGCCGTTGTGGACGACGATCTGGCTCATACGCTCGTTAGTGTGCTGGCGCTGGATGGGCATTCTTGGCGTTCTCCGGGGAATTGCTGTAGCGGGAAATATCCAGGCCTTCGGTACTGATCTGCGGGCGCTTCTTCGCCATCAGGTCGGCCAGGTAGCGACCCGACCCGCAGGCCATGGTCCAACCCAGGGTGCCGTGGCCGGTATTGAGGAACAGGTTGCGGTAGCGGGTGGCGCCGACGATCGGGGTGCCATCCGGGGTCGCCGGGCGCAGGCCGGTCCAGAAGGTCGCCTGGCTGATATCGCCGCCCTCGGGATAGAGGTCGGTGGTGATCATTTCCAGGGTCTCGCGGCGGCGCGGGTTCAGCGACAGGTCGAAGCCGGCGATTTCCGCCATGCCGCCGACGCGGATGCGCTGGTCGAAGCGGGTGATCGCCACCTTGTAGGTCTCGTCGAGGATGGTCGAGGTCGGCGCCATCTCCGGGTTGGTGATCGGCACGGTCAGCGAATAACCCTTCAGCGGATAGACCGGAGCCTTGATACCCAGCGGCTTGAGCAGTTGCGGCGAGTAGCTGCCCAGGGCCAGCACGTAGTGGTCGGCGGTGAGCAATTCGCCGTTGACCAGCACGCCGTTGATGCGGTCGCCGGCGAAGTCCAGGCGCTCGATGTTCTGGCCGAAGCGGAACTCCACGCCCAGGCCCTTGGCCATTTCCGCCAGGCGGGTGGTGAACAGCTGGCAGTCGCCGGTCTGGTCGTTGGGCAGGCGCAAAGCGCCGACCAGCTTGTCGGCGACCTTGGCCAAGGCCGGCTCTACGCGGGCGATGCCATCGCGGTCGAGAACCTCGTAGGGCACGCCGGAGCGCTCGAGCACGGCGATGTCCTTGCCGGCGGCGTCCAGCTGCGCCTGGGTGCGGAACAGTTGGGTGGTGCCGAGGGTGCGGCCCTCGTAGGCGATGCCGGTCTCGGCGCGCAGTTCGTCGAGGCAATCGCGGCTGTACTCGGACAGGCGGACCATGCGCTCCTTGTTCACGGCGTAGCGCTCGGCGGTGCAGTTGCGCAGCATCTGCAGCATCCAGGCGTACTGGCTGGGATCGGAGGTGAGCTTGATGGCCAGCGGCGCGTGCTTTTCCAGCAGCCACTTCATGGCCTTCAGGGGAATGCCCGGGGCTGCCCAGGGCGAAGCGTAGCCGGGAGACACCTGGCCGGCGTTGGCGAAGCTGGTTTCCAGCGCGGGACCGTCCTGACGGTCGACCACCACCACCTCGAACCCGGCACGGGCCAGGTAATACGCACTGGCGGTACCGATGACACCGCTGCCAAGGACCAGAACTCGCATTGTCGCCTCCCACGTCGCGGAGGAACCGCGGACGTTTGTTATTTTGAGCGTGTAGATGCGCGCAGTATAGGAAGAGGCAGGCAGAAATAATCACCAATTTTAGGCGGTTACTCAGGTAAAAAACCGGACAATTAGGGGTTTTACCGAGGCGCATCCACCATAAAACTGGAAAAATACCGCATATTTAAATGATCGAACTCAGGCCGGGAGTCGCTTTTTCGGGAAAGCCTGTCGCAGAAGCCATGGAAAACGGCAGGAGTCCCTGAAGGAACCGCTCGCGACAGGAAAAATTCCGCGGACACTGCCCGGCCCTTGCGACCGGAGCAGCGTCCCAGAGCGCTCGCGGAGCCTTCGCGCTATTTCTTCACCCACTTGCCGCCGACCTGGACGTACTGCCCGGCAGGGGTTCTCTCCATCGCCTTCTTGCCGGCCATGGCCTCCACGTCGGCCAGCGAAGCGCCGCTGCTGTTGGCCACCTTCTGGTATTCGGCACGCCGCGCGGCATTGATCTGCGCGGCGATGTCCGCCGCCTGGCCGCTGTTGCTGACCACGCCAAGGTAGCCGTCCGCCTGCTCGCCGACCAGGCCCTGGGCCTTGGCGCCGCCAAGGGCCGACATGGCCTGGCCGAGGTCCATCGCCATGGCGGAAAGGCTGATGCCGAGGGCCAGCAGGGCGATACCGAGTTTGCTACGGGTTGTCATGGATCCGCTCCTTTAGAACAGGCCGCTGTTCTCGTTGATGATGCCGTCCAGAGCCTTGTCGACCTTGATGTAGATCTCGTGCTCGATTTTCACGTTGAGATTGATGTTGATCGGCTCGCTGGGAGCCGCCAGCTGCACGGTGGGCGTGCAGGCCATCGTCAGGCTGCCCAGCAGCAGGACAGCGAATAGAGCGCAGAGGCGCATCGGGGGTTCTCCTGTATGGCTCATGGCGCCGAAGCCTTGCGTTTCTGCATGCGCTCCTGCACACGTTGGCGAATGGTTTCGCTGACCCGGTCGCTCAGTTGCAGGCTGGTCAGCAGTGCCGGGATATCCTCCTCCAGATTGACGTTGAGGTTGACCGGGCGCCCCTTCTCCAGGTCCGGGTTGCTGCCCTGCAAGCGCAGGCCGAGCAACAGCTTGCCGTTCTCATGATAATCGACGCTGCTTTGCAGGACGTCGTAGTGGAAATCGTCGAGGGCATCGGCGACCAGCTTCATCCCCGGGTTGCTGCGCCCCAGCGCCTCGATCTTCGCCGAGCGGAAGCGCAGGTAGCCGGGCTCGCGGGCCTTGACCTGGCCGCCGGAGACGCTGGGCTTCCAGCGGTTCAGCATCAGCGGCAGCTCGCCGTCCAGGGCGCCTTCGCCGGCCAGGCCCTCCGCCGGATAGACCCGGAAAATCTCGCCGAGTTGTATGCCCTGGATACGCAAGGCGAACTTCTGCTCAGCCTGACCCAGGCGGATGCTCCCCGCGGGGACCGAGGCCTGCCCGCCGAACAGGCCGCTCTGCAACGTCTGCCAGCTCAAACGGCCGCTGCCCGGCGCGGAAAGCGGGGCCTCATAGCGCCCGCGGAAACTCACCGGCCCCAGCGGCAGGCCGGGATTGGCCTCGGCCAGGCTCAGGCCGGGGCTGTCCAGGCTCAACTGACCGCCACGCAGGCGCAAGGCCAGGCTGCCGCCCAGCCCCTTCAGCTCGCTGCGGTCGTAGATACCGTCGAGGCCTTTCAGGGTCAGGTCCAGGTCGAGGGACGAGGCGCCCGCCGCATCGAGCTTCCAGCCGGCCGCGGCGGTCGCTCGCCCATTGCCCAGTTCGAGCAGCCCCGGCCAGTCGGCGAGGGTCGCGGCCAGCGGATTGCCGGTACGGAAGAACACCTCGGCCAGCCTGGCGGAGAGCGCCAGGGGCGTCTTCGCGTCGCGCTGCAGCTGGATGTCCGCCGCCAACCCCGCGCCGTTGCTCAGCCGTCCCTTCAGGCTGGTGCGCTCGAGGGTGGTGTCGAGCGGCCCCTCGAAGGTCCAGGCCAACGGTTTGAGGTTGGCCTGGCGGAGTTGTCCGACCTGCGCCTGCAGCGGCCCGGCGAAATGCAGCGCCAGCGGCTGGTAGGCCAGTTCGAGAGCGGCCCCGGCGAGGTCGAGGCGGGGCTGGCCAAGGTGCAGCGTCGACGGCTCGGCCAGGGACGCCGCCTGCAACCGCGCGCCCCTGCCGAAGGAGAGGTTGGCGCGCTGCCCGTCCAGCCGGCCCTCCAGGGGAATCTCCGCAACCAGTCGCTCGGCTTTCCAGCCCAGGTATTGCAGGCGCGGCGCGTCCACCTGCAAGCGACCCTCCACCAGCCTGGCGGCCCACGGCGAGATGCCCAGCAGGTCGAGCCGCGTCTCCAGCTTCAGCGTACTCGCGCCCTCGCTGGTGAACGCCAGGCGCAACGCGGTGACGCTATCGGCATCGCGCTCCAGCGGCTCGCTGCGCAAGCCCAGCGCGCTCGGCCGCAACTCGGCCGGCAGCGCCTGCAACCACTCGCCGTGCAACTGGCTCAGGCGCAAGTCGCTGCGCAGCTGGCGTGGCAACCAGGCGCCCTCGTCTCCATCCAGTTGGACTTGCAGTTCGCCCTGTACATTACCCAGACCGGGCAGCGGCCAGGCTTGCGGAGCCTGCACCAGCAGCGCCGCCGAGCCACCGCCGTCGAGCACCCGGCGCGGCTCCAGCCAGTCGCTGCCAGGCGCCAGGCGGATCGTCCAGTCCGCTTGCAGACGCAGGGCTTGCGGTGCGTCGGGCAGGCGCTGGGCTTCCGGCAACCAGCGATTGAGCCAGACCACCAGGCCACGGGTGTCCGGCAGGCCGGGCGCCTCCAGGCGCCCCTGCCAGAGGCCGTCGCCATCGGACGGCGCGAGCTGGCTGTCCAGCGTCAGCAGCGCCTGCCGGTCGAGTTGCGCGCGCGTCCGCAGGCGCCAACCGGTAGGCTCCTCGAAGAGCTGGGCGTCGAGCTGGGCCTGCTGCGCCTCCTGTTGCAGGCGCAGTTGCGCAGCCAGCGGAAACAGCGCTCCCGACGGGCGGCCGATGTCCAGTCCGCCGTCCTGCTCGCAGCGGCCGGCGGGACAAGGCAGGTCGAGATGGAAGCGTTCGAGGTGGATCTGTTCCGGCAGCCAGGCGAGGGTCTCGCGCAGGGACGTCCAGTCCAGCGCAGCGGAGTCGTCGTCGGAACTCGCGGCAGCCGGTTGCCAGGCGAGCGCCACTTGCTCCACGCGCAGGCCGGGTAGACGCGGACGCCAACCCGACAGCCCGGGCCAGCGCAGCAGCGCGTGTTCCACGTCCAGTCGCAGGCTGGCGCCATCCGCGCCGCGCCGCTCCAGCGCCAGCCGTCGCAGCCCGATGCCTTCGGCGGACAGGCCCAGGCCTTGCCACTCCAGGCGCTCGACACCCTGCTCGCGCAACAGGCTGCGCCAGGCATGCCAGCCGTAGCCGAACGCCAGCAGCAACAGCACTGCAAATACCAGCAGCAACGTCGTCCTTCTGCGCAAACGCATGTCCTACCTCTGTCCGTTGCCGACCCGGCCAAGGGTGGCGGGGCCCTCGTGCAAGATCAAGGCGTTTTCCCTGGCCAGTGTTTTTCCCTGCTTTCGACGTTATATTGGCGGAAAATTTCCGGATTTTCCGAGCCAGACGGGGAGCCTCCATCCATGCGTACCCAGCATCAGAGCAAGCGCGAGCTGGACAAGATCGACCGCAACATCCTCCGCATCCTGCAGGAGGAAGGTCGCATTTCCTTCACCGAGCTGGGCGAACGCGTCGGCCTCTCGACCACACCCTGCACCGAACGCGTGCGCCGCCTGGAGCGCGAAGGCCTGATCATGGGCTATCACGCCCGGCTCAATCCGCAGCATCTGAAGGCCAGCCTGCTGGTGTTCGTCGAGATCAGCCTGGACTACAAGTCCGGCGATACCTTCGAAGAGTTTCGCCGGGCGGTGCTCAAGCTGCCCCATGTGCTGGAATGCCACCTGGTGTCCGGCCACTTCGACTACCTGGTGAAGGCTCGCATCTCGGAAATGGCGTCCTACCGCAAGCTGCTCGGCGACATCCTGCTGAAACTGCCGCACGTACGCGAGTCGAAGAGCTATATCGTCATGGAAGAGGTCAAGGAATCGCTCGACCTACCGGTTCCGGATTGACCCAAGGCACTTTCCGGGAGTCCGCCAGGACTCCCGGCATAGACGGGAAACACCGTCTTTTCTGTACACGATCCCCGCAACACCTCGCAGTTTTTTCCTTTTTCGCCCTTGGCGAGCGCCTCGACTGACGTTTATGCTCCGTCAAATTTTCCACACATAATAATCAGGATTTCACACATGAACGCCCGCGTTCACCAGCCGGTGCATACCGCCCAACACGCCCCCTCCTACTACGCCGCCACGCTCAACCGACGCATCGAGTGCCCTCCCCTGGCCGGCGAAGAACAGGCCGACGTGTGCGTCGTCGGTGGCGGCTTCTCGGGAGTGAACACGGCGTTGGAACTGGCCCAGCGCGGCTTCTCCGTGGTCCTGCTGGAAGCGCACCGGATCGGCTGGGGCGCCAGTGGACGCAATGGCGGCCAGTTGATCCGCGGCGTCGGCCATGACGTCGAGCAGTTCCTCCCGGTGATCGGCGCCGACGGCGTGAAGGCACTCAAGCTGATGGGCCTGGAGGCGGTGGAGATCGTCCGTCGCCGGGTCGAGCAGTACGCCATCGACTGCGATCTGCGCTGGGGCTACTGCGACCTGGCGAACAAGCCCGGCGACTACCAGGGCTTCCGCGAGGACATGGAGGAACTCCAGGCCCTCGGCTATCGCCACGAGATGCGCCTGGTGCCGGCCGCGGAGATGCGCAGCGTGGTCGGCTCCGATCGCTACGTCGGCGGCCTGGTGGACATGGGCTCTGGCCACCTGCACCCGCTCAACCTGGTCCTCGGCGAAGCCGCCGCTGCCCAGTCGCTGGGCGTCCGCCTGTTCGAGCGCTCGCCGGTGACGCGGATCGACTACGGCACGGAAGTCCAGGTGCATACCGCCACCGGCAAAGTGCGGGCGAAGACCCTGGTGCTGGGCTGCAACGCCTACATGAACGACCTCAACCCGCTGCTCGGCGGCAAGGTACTGCCGGCCGGCAGCTACGTGATCGCCACCGAACCGCTGGACGAGAAACTGGCCCGCCAACTGCTGCCGCAGAACATGGCGGTGTGCGACCAGCGCGTGGCCCTCGACTACTACCGGCTCTCCGCCGACAACCGCCTGCTGTTCGGTGGCGCCTGCCATTATTCCGGCCGCGACCCCAGCGACATCGCCGCCTACATGCGGCCGAAGATGCTGGAGGTATTCCCGCAACTGGCGAACGTCCGCATCGACTACCAATGGGGCGGCATGATCGGCATCGGCGCCAATCGCCTGCCACAGATCGGCCGCCTGCCGGGGCAGCCCAACGTGTACTTCGCCCAGGCCTATTCCGGACACGGGGTGAACGCCACGCACCTCGCCGGGCAGTTGCTCGCCGAAGCCATCGGCGGCCAGCAGAGCGACGGCTTCGACCTGTTCGCCAAGGTGCCGCACATCACCTTCCCCGGCGGCAAGCTGCTGCGCTCGCCACTGCTGGCGCTGGGCATGGCCTGGTACCGGCTGAAGGAAAAACTCGGTAGCTGAGCCCATCCGAGGCTCGGTGGATTCTGAAAAAATCAGGCGGGGCATCGCTCTTCCGAGGAAAACTCCTAGAATTCGCACGACCGGGATGAGCCGGTCGTTCGAGTTTCCACGGGAGATATCCTTGCTTCGCCGATTCCTCCTGCTGGCCCTCCTGGCCCTCTCCGGCTGCGCCAGCACTCCTCCGCCGCAACCGTCGTCGGCACTGCCCGCCGAGGGTACCTGGCTGGCCAGGCAGGCCGAAATCCAGGGACGCGACCACCCCGGCCAGTCCGGCTTCCACCTCCTGGGCGCCAGCGAGGATGCCTTCGTCGCCCGCGCGGCGCTGATTCGCGCAGCCCAGCGCAGCCTCGACATCCAGTACTACATCGTCCACGACGGACTGACCACGCGCGCCCTCGCCTACGAGTTGCTCAAGGCAGCCGACCGTGGCGTGCGGGTACGCATCCTCATCGACGACACCGCCAGCGATGGCTGGGACTACGAGATCGGTGTGCTCTCCGCCCATCCGAACATCCAGGTGCGCCTGTTCAACCCGTTGCACCTGGGCCGCGCCACCGGCATCACGCGAGGCGTCGGCCGCCTGTTCAACCTGTCCCAGCAACACCGGCGCATGCACAACAAGCTGTGGCTGGCCGACGGCACGGCGGCCATCGTAGGCGGACGCAACCTCGGCGACGAGTATTTCAACGCCAAGCCGGAGATGAACTTCACCGACCTCGACCTGCTCGGCGTCGGCCCCATCGCCAACCAGCTCTCGCACAGCTTCGACCAGTACTGGAACAGCGCCATCAGCCGGCCGATCGAGGATTTCCTCTGGCGCGCGCCCTATCCCGGCGAACTGGAGTCGGCCCGACGCAAGTTGCAGCGCTACCTGCGCAAGGAGTCGGTGAAGGAGTCCGGCTACATCCGCCACCTGTTCGACCGCGGCGACCAGCCACGCCTGGGCAACTGGCTGGAGAATCTCACCTGGGCCCGCGCCGAGGCGATCTGGGATGCGCCGCTGAAGGTATTGAGCCGCGGCGAGCCCGACCCGCACCTATTGCTCAGTCCGCACCTGGCGGGCCTGTTCAAGGGCGTGCAGAAGGAACTGATCCTGGTCTCGGCGTATTTCGTTCCGGCCAAGGACGGTCTCAACTACCTCACCGGCAAGGCCGACAGCGGCGTCCGCGTGCGCCTGCTGACCAACTCCCTGGAAGCCACCGACGTGCCCGCCGTGCATGCCGGCTACGCGCCCTATCGGATGGCGCTGCTTGAGCATGGCGTTAAGCTCTACGAGCTGCGCGCCAATCCCGACCAGCCGCTGAGCGGCGCGCCCTGGCGCCTGCACGGATCGAGCAGCGCCAGCCTACACAGCAAGGCGATGGTCTTCGACCGGCGCAAGGTATTCATCGGTTCGTTCAACTTCGATCCGCGCTCGATCCTGTGGAACACCGAAGTCGGGGTCATCGTCGACAGTCCGCTGCTGGCCGAGCAGGTCCGCCAACTGGCGCTGGAGGGCATGGCGCCGAGCGTCAGCTACCAGGTGCGCATCGACCGCAGCGGTAGCCGGCCGAAGCTGGTCTGGATCGACGAACGCGACGGCCGGCCCCAGGTCCTGCGCCACGAGCCGGGCAGCCTGTGGCGACGCCTGAACGCCTGGGTCGCGGGAATGATCGGACTGGAAAAGATGCTCTGAGGGTCACTCGGAGGCTTCCAGGCCTGTCGCCTCGTCGTCCGCCGGAATCGCCCCGCGCAGCCGCACCAGCACCACGAAGCCCGCCGCGCCGAGCGCCATCATCAACGGCAGGGCGTGACCGCTGATCCACTGGCTGGCGGCGCCGGTGGCCAGCGGGCCGAGCAGGCAGCCGATGCCCCATAGCTGCGCGACATGGGCATTGGCCCGGACCAGGGCATCGTCTCGGTAGCGCTCGCCGATCAGGATCAGCGCCAGGGTGAACAACCCGCCGGCGCTGGCCCCGAACAGCACCAGCAGCGGCCAGATCAACGGCGTCTGCAGCAGCAGGGGAATCGCCAGGCTGCTCAGCAGCAGCACCAGGCCGCAGCCGCCGAACAGGCCGCTGCGCGAGACCCGGTCGGCGAGCCAGCCGATCGGCAGCTGCAACAATGCATCGCCCACCACCACGGTACTGACCATGGCCAGCGCCACCGCTTGCGGAAAGCCCTGGCGCAACCCGTATACCGGCAGCAGGGTGAGGATCATCGCCTCGAAGGCAGCGAACAACACCACCGCCCAGGCGATCGCCGGCAGACCCCGGCAGAAGGCCCACAAACCGCGCCCGGAGGCACTGTGCGGATCGACCCTGGGCGCACCGCTGCGGCCCAGCAGCAGCAACGAGCCAGCAATCAGCAGGCAGACGCCGAACCAGAAGCCACGGTCGTCGGCGGTACCGATGAAGGTCAGCAGTACCGGCCCGGACAGTTGGCTGAGGGCGTAGCCGGTGCCGTACAGCGCGACCAGCCGGCCACGCCACTTCTCCACTGCCAACTGGTTGATCCAGCTTTCCCCGAGGATGAACACCACGGTGAGCTGCACGCCGATCAGCAGGCGCAGCAACAGCCATACCGGGTAGCTCTGCAGCAGCGCCAGCAGGCCGACGGAGGCTGCCCCGGTGAGCAGGCACAACTGCATCAGCCGCGGCGTGCCGACGCGCGCGGCGAGGCGCCCGGCGATCATCGCGCCGAGCAGCACGCCCACTGCCGGCGTGCTGGCCATCACGCCGATGGCGAAACTGCCGTAGCCCCAGCTCTCCAGGCGCAACGAGACCAGCGGCATGGTCAGGCCAAGGGCGAGGCCGATGCTGATGACTGCGGAACAGACGGCGAAATAGCTTCCCCAACGCATTGCGATTCTCCCGTTGGCACCCCGGAAGCCTTGCCGGGGCGAGCGGATATATCCGGCGCACGAAGCACAGCGGCCGGGCTTCCAGAAGGAAACCCGGCCGCGGGTGTGGCTCGAGAGAGCCGGCCCGGAAGGGCCGACCTAGGCGATCAGAGCTTGATCCAGGTCGCCTTCAGCTCGGTGTACTTGTCGAAGGCGTGCAGCGACTTGTCGCGACCGTTGCCCGACTGCTTGAAGCCGCCGAACGGAGCGGTCATGTCGCCGCCGTCGTACTGGTTGACCCAGACGCTGCCGGCGCGCAGGGCCTTGGCAGTCAGGTGCGCCTTGGACAGGTTGCTGGTCCAGACCGCCGCCGCCAGCCCATAGGGCGTGTCGTTGGCGATGCGCACGGCTTCCTCGGCATCCTCGAACTCGATCACCGAGAGCACCGGGCCGAAGATTTCCTCGCGGGCGATCTTCATCGCATTGGTCACGCCGTCGAAGATAGTCGGCTCGACGTAGGTGCCACCAGTTTCTTCCAGGGTCCGCTTGCCGCCGGCGACCAGCTTGGCGCCGTCGTTGTGACCGGCCTCGATGTAGGACAGCACGGTGTTCATCTGCTGGGTGTCCACCAGCGCGCCGACGTTGGTTTCCGGATCCAGCGGGTTGCCCGGTTTCCAGCCCTTGAGGGCCTCGATCACCAGGGGCAGGAACTTGTCCTTGATGGAGCGCTCCACCAGCAGGCGCGAACCGGCGGTGCAGACTTCGCCCTGGTTGAAGGCGATGGCGCCGGCAGCGGCTTCGGCGGCGGCCTTCAGGTCCGGGGCGTCGGCGAATACGATGTTCGGGCTCTTGCCGCCGGCCTCCAGCCAGACGCGCTTCATGTTCGACTCGCCGGCATAGACCATCAGTTGCTTGGCGATCTTGGTCGAACCGGTGAACACCAGGGTGTCGACATCCATGTGCAATGCCAGCGCCTTGCCTACCGTGTGGCCATAGCCCGGCAGCACGTTGAACACGCCTTTCGGAATGCCGGCCTCGACGGCCAGCTGGGCGATGCGGATGGCGGTCAGCGGCGACTTCTCGGAGGGCTTGAGGATCACCGAGTTGCCGGTGGCCAGGGCCGGACCGAGTTTCCAGCAGGACATCAGCAGCGGGAAGTTCCACGGCACGATGGCGGCGACCACGCCGACCGGCTCGCGGGTCACCAGGCCCAGCTCGGCATGGGGAGTGGCGGCGACTTCGTCATAGATCTTGTCGATCGCCTCGGCGCTCCAGCGCAGGCTGTTGGCGGCGCTGGCGACGTCGATGTGCAGCGAGTCGCTGATCGGCTTGCCCATGTCCAGGGTTTCCAGCAGGGCCAGCTCCTCGGCGTTCTCCAGCAGCAGATCGGCGAAGCGGATCATCGTCTGCTTGCGCTTGGCCGGCGCCAGGCGCGACCAGGCGCCGGAATCGAAGGCATTGCGGGCGACCTTGACCGCCTGCTCGGCATCGGCCAGGTCGCAACTGGCGACCTTGGCCAGGAAGCGGCCATCCACCGGGCTCAGGCAATCGAAGGTCTCGCCGGAGGCGGCGTTGCTGTATTCGCCGTTGACGAAGGCACGGCCTTCGATCTTCAGGTCTTTGGCGCGGGCTTCCCAGTCGGCGCGGGTCAGGGTGGTCATGACAACGTGTCCTCTTATTGGTGTTCTGGGCGCCTGGGAGACAGGCGCGCTGTCAGATTCTGCAAGGCGGGCGCGCAGCCCGTGGTGTCCGCCACCCTAAACCAGAGCAGCGTCTGTTTTCAATATATTTGACAGGGACCCCTCTAACTCCCTTGTCACGTTCATTATTTTAAACATAGACTCGCCCGGACTAGCGTCTTCATCCCTCGCGTGCAACCTGGGTGGCCCTATGACAATGAATAACGAGCCGCAGTCGAGCAGCCTCGACAACTTCTGGATGCCCTTCACCGCCAACCGCCAGTTCAAGGCGCGGCCGCGCCTGCTGGAAAGCGCCGAAGGCATCCACTATATCGCCCAGGGCGGGCGCCGCATCCTCGACGGCACCGCCGGCCTCTGGTGCTGCAATGCCGGCCACGGCCGGCGCGAGATCAGCGAAGCGGTGGCCCGGCAGATCGCCACCCTCGACTACGCCCCGCCGTTCCAGATGGGTCACCCGCTGCCGTTCGAACTCGCCGCGCGGCTGGCGGAAATCGCCCCGCCGAGCCTGAACAAAGTGTTCTTCACCAACTCCGGCTCGGAATCGGCGGACACCGCGCTGAAGATCGCCCTTGCCTACCAGCGCGCCATCGGCCAGGGCACCCGCACCCGCCTGATCGGCCGCGAACTGGGCTACCACGGGGTCGGCTTCGGCGGCCTGTCGGTAGGCGGTATGGTCAACAACCGCAAGGCCTTCTCCGCCAACCTGCTGCCGGGGGTCGACCACCTGCCGCACACCCTGGACGTCGCCCGCAACGCCTTCACCGTCGGCCTGCCCGAGCATGGCGTGGAAAAGGCCGAGGAGCTGGAACGCCTGGTGACCCTGCACGGCGCCGAGAATATCGCCGCGGTGATCGTCGAGCCGATGTCCGGCTCGGCCGGCGTGGTGCTGCCGCCCAAGGGCTACCTTCAGCGGCTGCGCGAGATAACCCGCAAGCATGGCATCCTGCTGATCTTCGACGAAGTGATCACCGGTTTCGGCCGCGTCGGCGAAGCCTTCGCCGCGCAGCGCTGGGGCGTCGTCCCGGACCTGCTGACCTGCGCCAAGGGGCTGACCAACGGCAGCATCCCGATGGGCGCCGTATTCGTCGACGAGAAGATCCATGCTGCCTTCATGCAAGGCCCGCAGGGCGCCATCGAGTTCTTCCACGGCTATACCTATTCCGGCCATCCGGTAGCCTGCGCCGCCGCCCTGGCGACCCTGGACATCTACCGTCGCGACGACCTGTTCCAGCGGGCCGTCGAACTGGAAGGCTACTGGCAGGACGCGCTGTTCAGCCTGCGCGACCTGCCCAACGTGGTCGACATCCGCGCCGTAGGCCTGGTCGGCGGCGTGCAACTGGCGCCGCACGCGGACGGCCCCGGCAAGCGCGGCTACGACGTCTTCGAGCGCTGCTTCTGGGAGCACGACCTGATGGTCCGGGTGACCGGCGACATCATCGCCATGTCGCCGCCGCTGATCATCGACAAGCCCCACATCGACCAGATCGTCGAGCGCCTGGCCCAGGCCATCCG
This sequence comes from Pseudomonas aeruginosa, assembly GCF_001457615.1. Taxonomy (GTDB): domain Bacteria; phylum Pseudomonadota; class Gammaproteobacteria; order Pseudomonadales; family Pseudomonadaceae; genus Pseudomonas; species Pseudomonas aeruginosa. The sequence continues at coordinate 6,035,924 of NZ_LN831024.1, forward strand.
CGCCAGCGTCTGATCCAGGCGGGCGGCTGGCGCCGCCCTGCCCCCCAACTGGCCAGAACCACAAGAACCGAGAGTCAGCATGAACATCGAACAGATCGTCGACTTCGCCCAGGCCAACAGCGCCCCGGAGCACTACAGCCCGGCGCCGGAGAAAATCCTCAAGGGCGACCCGAAACAGAGCGTGCGCAACCACTATGGCAGCCCCTGCGGGCAGTTCAACGCCGGTATCTGGGAAGGCGCCGTGGGCCAGTGGACGGTGAACTACACCGAACACGAGTACTGCGAGATCATCCAGGGCGTCTCGGTGCTGCGCGACCGGCACGGCAACGCCAAGACCGTGCGCGCCGGCGACCGCTTCGTGATCCCTGCCGGCTTCCAGGGCACCTGGGAAGTGCTCGAAGCCTGTCGCAAGGTGTATGTGATCTTCGAAGCCAAGGCCTGAGCCCCGGCTTCATTCAGAATGCTTGTTACCCTTGCCCGCCACCTGGCGGGCTTTTTTGTGCGCGGCCCGGGGTTCGTACGCCGGAAATGAAAAAGCCCGCCAGGGGCGGGCTTTCGCAAGGTGCCGGATCAATTACTTGATCTTGGCTTCCTTGTAGATCACGTGCTGACGAACAACCGGATCGTACTTCTTGATCTCGATCTTCTCAGGCTTGGTACGCTTGTTCTTGTCGGTGGTGTAGAAGTGGCCGGTACCGGCGCTGGACACCAGACGAATCAATTCACGCATGATTCAGCTCCTTAGAATTTTTCGCCGCGGGCACGCAGGTCAGCCAGGACGGCCTCGATGCCACGCTTGTCGATGATACGCATGCCCTTGGCGGAAACGCGCAGACGTACGAAGCGCTTCTCGGACTCGACCCAGAAACGGTGGTGCTGCAGGTTCGGCAGGAAACGGCGGCGGGTTTTGTTGTGTGCGTGGGAAATGTTATTCCCGGTAACCGGACCCTTACCGGTTACTTGACAGACTCTAGACATGCCTCAGCCCTCTATAACCTCATGCCCAACCCGGCATGGGTTGGCTGCTTTAACTCAAGTTCGATACTCAGTTTCACCGGGGTCTTACCCGCTGCATCCCGACGAAGGAGAGCGTGGCCCCAGAAAAGAGCGCAGCTTTATATCAGAAAGGCGCCCCGCGCCGCAAGGGTGAAGACCATGGCGCAGCCGCGGCCCGCCTCACTGCGGGCTTCGCACCGCGGCCGTTCGTCGCCTTGCCTCGTTGTCGCTGCCCGCCGCATGGTCTAGGGTAGCGATTCAAGGTCGCCAACGGCCTTGCATGACTGCGCCCAACCGCTGCGGATGGGCATGTTAACCGTTCGAATGGAGCCCGTCATGCGCCTCGCCGCTTTCTCCCTGTTCCTCGCCCCCCTGCTGCTCGCCCAGCCCGCCGCCGCTGCCGCCTTGAGCGTGTGCACCGAAGCCAGCCCCGAGGGCTTCGACGTGGTCCAGTACAACTCGCTGACCACCACCAACGCCTCGGCCGATGTGCTGATGAATCGCCTGGTCGAGTTCGACGCCGGCAAGGGGACGGTGGTGCCCTCGCTGGCCGAGCGCTGGTCGGTGTCCGACGACGGCCTGAGCTATCGCTTCGACCTGCGCCAGGGTGTGCACTTCCACAGCACCGCCTACTTCAAGCCGAGCCGTACGCTCGACGCCGACGACGTGGTGTTCAGCTTCCAGCGCATGCTCGATCCGGCCAATCCCTGGCACAAGGTGGCGCAGAACGGCTTCCCGCACGCCCAGTCGATGCAACTGCCGGAGCTGATCAAGCGGGTGGAGAAAAGCGGCGACCACCAGGTGCTGTTCGTTCTCGACCACCCCGACGCGACCTTCCTGCCGATGCTGAGCATGGGCTTCGCCTCCATCTATTCGGCGGAATACGCCGACCAGTTGATGAAGGCCGGAACCCCGGAAAAGCTCAACGCCGAGCCGATCGGCAGCGGCCCGTTCGTGTTCAAGCGCTTCCAGAAGGACGCGGTGGTGCGCTACGCCGCCAACCCCGAGTACTTCGCCGGCAAGCCGGCGGTCGACGCGCTGATCTTCGCCATCACCCCGGACGCCAACGTGCGCCTGCAGAAGTTGCGCCGCGGCGAATGCCAGATCGCCCTGTCGCCGAAGCCGCTGGACGTGGAGAGCGCGCGCAAGGACGCCAGCCTGAAGGTCGAGCAGACGCCGGCCTTCATGACCGCCTTCGTCGCCCTCAATACCCAGCATCCGCCGCTGGACGATCCCAAGGTGCGCCAGGCGATCAACCTGGCCTTCGACCGCACCAGCTACCTGCAGGCGGTATTCGAAGGCAGCGCCAGTGCCGCCACCGGCATCTATCCGCCGAACACCTGGAGCTATGCCAGGGATATTCCCGCCTACCCGCACGCCCCCGAACAGGCGCGCAAGCTGCTGGCCGGCAAGCAGCTTCCCGAGCTGAACATCTGGACCCGCCCGTCCGGCAGCCTGCTCAACCCCAACCCGAGCCTCGGCGCCCAACTGCTCCAGGCCGACCTGGCGGAGGCCGGGATCAAGGCCAACATCCGCGTCATCGAATGGGGCGAGTTGATCCGTCGCGCCAAGAACGGCGAACACGACCTGCTGTTCATGGGTTGGGCAGGCGACAACGGCGATCCGGACAACTTCCTCACTCCGCAATTCAGCTGCGCCAGCGTCAAGTCGGGGCTCAACTTCGCGCGCTATTGCGACCCCGGCCTGGACAAGCTGATTGCCGACGGCAAGGCCGCCAGCAGCCAGGAACAACGCACCGGTCTGTACCACCAGGCGCAGAAACTGATCCACGAACAGGCGCTCTGGCTGCCCCTGGCCCACCCGACCGCCTTCGCCCTTACCCGCCAGGAGGTGCAGGGCTACCAGGTCAATCCGTTCGGTCGCCAGGATTTCTCTCGGGTCGCCGTGAAACGCTGAAGGCCACGCCCGGGAGAACCCAGCGATGGATCTCGACCGTCTCTACCTGCCGCATTGGCAGTTCAGCGAACACCACCAGCGGCTGATCGACGCGCCGGCCGCAGCGGTACTCGACGCGGTGGAAGACCTGCTGCGCTTCGACGACCCGCTGGTGCGCGCCTTCCTCGTCCTGCGCGAAGCGCCGGGAAGGCTGGCCGGCCTGCTGGGCCGGCGCAACGACCTGGCCGGCCGCCCACGCTTCGGCCTGCATGAGTTCACCCGCCTGGAGCGCCGCGCCGACCAGGCCATCGCCTACGGCCTGGTCGGCCGCTTCTGGCGCGCCGACTTCGCCCTGGAACGCATCGCGGACGGCGAGCATTTCCGCTGCTACGACCAGCCCGGAGTGGCCAAGCTCGTGCTGTGTTTCCGTTGCACGCCCAGCGCCAGCGGTACCCTGCTGCACACGGAAACCCGGGTGTTCTGCCCTGATCGCGCCAGCCGCCTGCGCTTCACCCCCTACTGGTTGGCGATCCGCCCGGTCAGCGGGCTGATCCGCCGGCGCCTGCTGGCGGGCATCGAGCGGCGCCTGGGCTGAGCCCTTCGTCGAACGCTCACAGCCAACCGTATTCGGCCAGCGACAGCGGCTCGCCGTCGCCGATGATGAAGTGGTCGAGCACCCGCACGTCGATGAGCGCCAAGGCTTCCTTGAGGCGCGCAGTGAGCTGGCGGTCGGCGAGACTCGGACGGGCGTCGCCGGAGGGGTGGTTATGGGTCAGGATCAGCGCCGCCGCGTTGTGCGCCAGGGTGCGCTTGACCACCTGGCGCGGGTAGACGCTGGCGCCATCGATGCTGCCCTGGAACAGCACCTCGAACGCCAGGACCCGGTGCCTCGTGTCGAGGAACAGGCAGGCGAACACCTCGTGCTGCTCGTGGCGCAGGCGCGCCTTGAGATAGTCGCGCACCGCCTGCGGGCTCTCCAGTATCGAATCGCGACGCAGGCGCTCGGCCAGGTGGCGCCGGCCCATCTCCAGCACGGCCTGCAATTGCGCATACTTGGCCACGCCGAGCCCGAGATGGCCGCAGAACGAGGCGAGGTCCGCCTCGAGCAGGGCACGCAGCCCGCCGAACTCGCTCAACAGCCGCCGCGACAGCTCGACCGCACTGCAACCGGTCACTCCCGTGCGCAGGAAGATCGCCAACAGCTCGGCATCGGAAAGGGCCGCCGCGCCCTGCTCCAGAAGCTTCTCCCGAGGCCGTTCGGCTTCGGGCCAATCGCGGATGCTCATTCGCTTTCCCCATCGAGCCCGCCCGCTGTTCCCGTGCGGACGCTGTGCTATCTTAGCCCATCCTTTTTGCGCGGCAGACGACCTGGGGAGGCGCGTTTGCCGAAGCGCATGTCATCCATTTCCTTATTAAGGCAAGCCTATGCAGCGGCTCTATCGGAAACGCATCGTCCTCGGCGTGGGCGGCGGCATTGCCGCCTACAAGAGCGCCGAACTGGTCCGCCGCCTGCGCGACCAGGGCGCTGAAGTCCGAGTGGTGATGACCCAGGGCGGCCGCGAGTTCATCACGCCCCTGACCCTCCAGGCGTTGTCCGGCCATCCGGTGCATACCGATCTGCTGGACCCGGCGGCGGAAGCCGCGATGGGCCACATCGAACTGGCCCGCTGGGCCGATCTGGTGCTGATCGCACCGGCTACCGCCGACCTCATGGCGCGCCTGGTCCAGGGCGTGGCCAACGACCTGCTGACCACCCTGGTGCTGGCCACCGACGCGCAAATCGCCCTGGCACCGGCGATGAACCAGGCCATGTGGCGCGACACCGCGACCCAGGCCAACGCCGAGCTGCTGCGCCAGCGCGGCTTCCACCTGTTCGGTCCGGCAGCGGGCAGCCAGGCCTGCGGCGACGTCGGCCTCGGACGCATGCTCGAAGCCGAGGAACTGGCGCAGCGCGCCGCCGACTGCTTCCAGCGCCAGGCGCTGACCGGCGTGCATGTGCTGATCACCGCCGGCCCGACCCAGGAAAACATCGACCCGGTGCGCTACATCACCAACCACAGTTCCGGAAAGATGGGCTTCGCCCTCGCCGAGGCGGCGGTGGAAGCCGGCGCACGGGTGACCCTGGTCACCGGCCCGGTGCACCTGCCCACGCCCGACCGGGTGCAGCGCGTCGACGTGGTCAGCGCCCGCGACATGCTGGCCGCCTGCGAGGCGGCGATGCCCTGCGACCTGCTGATCGCCTCCGCAGCGGTCGCCGACTACCGCCCGGAAGTGGTCGCCGCGCACAAACTGAAGAAAGACCCTACCAGCGGCGAGGGCTTGCTCTTGCAGCTGGTGCGCAATCCCGACATTCTCGCCACCCTCGCACAGCGCGAGGATCGTCCCTTCAGCGTGGGCTTCGCCGCAGAAACCGAAAACCTGCTGGACTATGCTGCACGCAAGCTGAAGGACAAGAACCTCGACCTGATCGTCGCCAACGACGTGGCCAACCCCTCGATCGGCTTCAACAGCGACGAGAACGCGATCACGGTGATCGACCGCGACCTGCATCCGAGCACCTTCGCCCAGACCAGCAAGGGCAAGATCGCTCGCCAGCTGGTCGCCTTCATCGCCGACCGCCTCAACCAGCAATGAGTTACTGATGCACTCTCTCCAAGCCAAGATCCTCGACCCCCGCCTGGGCTCCGACTTCCCGCTCCCGCAGTACGCCACGCCGGGCTCGGCCGGCCTGGACCTGCGCGCCATGCTCAAGGAAGACAGCGTCCTCGGCCCGGGCCAGACCCTGCTGATTCCCACCGGCCTGTCCATCTACATCGCCGATCCCGGCCTCGCCGCCCTGGTCCTGCCGCGCTCCGGCCTGGGGCACAAGCACGGCATCGTGCTGGGCAACCTGGTCGGCCTGATCGACTCGGACTACCAGGGCGAGCTGATGGTGTCGTGCTGGAACCGCGGCGAGTCGCCGTTCACCATCGCCGTCGGCGAGCGCATCGCGCAGTTGGTACTGGTGCCGGTGGTGCAGGCGCATTTCGAGCTGGTCGAAGCGTTCGACGAAAGCCAGCGCGGCGCCGGCGGCTTCGGCCATTCCGGCAGCCACTGACCCCGAACACAGGACGAGACGCCGAGGAGACGCGGCATGAAGCTTTTCCAGCGCACCGCCAAGGATGGGAACGAGTTGGGCGACCTGCTCGAACCGGAAAAGAAGCCGCGCAAGGCAGCGTCCGAACGCGCTGACGGCAAGGACCTGCTGCCCGGCATAGGCGCCAGCCTACTGGGCGTGGCGGCCGCCGGCGCCCTGCTCTGGTTCGGCGTCTTCGGCGGCGCCGGTGAGGCGCAGCAGCGCCAGTTGGACGCGGCCTGGGCCGAAGGCCAGGCCGGCGCCTTGCGCCAGGCCTTGCAGCAACTCGCCGCCGACACCCGCGCCGCCGCGGCCAGCCCCTCGCCCTCGAAGCCCTGCAAAGCGGCGACGCCACCCGCATCGAGGCCGCCCAGCGCAGCCTGCTGGCCTGGGACGGCGTGGTCGATGCCCACCTGAACGCGCCCGGCCAGGCCGCCCAGGACAACGACAGCCCCGGCCCGGTCAGCTTCGCCGCCCTGGATATCCTGCACCGGGTGGAAAGTGGCCAGAACGTCGCCGCCGAAGCCTACAAGGTCGGCCAGCGCTGGCTGCTGTACAGCGCCGCGCCGGTGCGCGGCGCCGACCAGAGCCTGCAAGGCACGCTGCTGCTGGCGGTCGACCTGCAACGGCTGCTGCGCGCCCTGCCGCCCTTGCCGGGCGATGCCGGCCAGGTACAACTGGTCCAGCAGTTCTCCGGCGCACCGGCCCAGGTGCTGCTGCAACGCGGTACGCCGGCGCCGGGCAAGGGTGCGCAAGCGCTGGACAGCGGCAATCCGAACTGGAAACTGAACTACACGCCCGGCAGCGTCGCTTCGACCCAGGCCTCGCCGCTGCTGCTGGCACTCGCGGCGCTGCTGGCGCTGCTCGGCGGCATCCTCGGCACCTACCTCACCCGTTCGTCGCTGTTGCGCCGCCTGCATCAGGATGTCCTGACCCTCGGTCAGTATCTTCAGGAACTCGGCGGGCAACGCACTGCCAAACCCCCTGTGCCTAGCCTGCCGGGCTTCGCCCCGCTGATCCAGGCATTGGCCCGCCAGCCGCGGCGCAAGCCGGAGCCGACCAGCGTGCCCAGCCCTGCCAAGGCAGCGCCGGTGGCGCCGGTGGCGGTGGCGAAAGCGCCTCCTCGCGAGGAGCCGGCATTGGCAGATCCGTTGTTCCAGAACACCGACATTCTGGATATCGACATTCTCGATGAAGACCAGGACCTCCTGGGATTGGAGCAAACCCCCATCATGAGCACTGCAAAAGCACCGACGCTGCCCGCCAGCATCTTCCGCGCCTACGACATCCGTGGCGTGGTAGGCGATACCCTCACCGCCGAGACCGCCTACTGGATCGGTCGCGCCATCGGCTCGGAAAGCCTCGCCCGCGGCGAACCGTGCGTCGCTGTCGGCCGCGATGGCCGCCTGTCCGGTCCCGAGCTGGTCAAGCAGCTGATCCAGGGCCTGGTGGACTGCGGTTGCCAGGTCAGCGACGTGGGCATGGTGCCTACCCCGGTGCTGTACTACGCGGCCAACGTGCTCGAGGGCAAGTCCGGGGTGATGCTGACCGGCAGCCACAACCCGCCGGACTACAACGGCTTCAAGATCGTGGTCGCCGGCGAGACCCTGGCCAACGAGCAGATCCAGGCCCTGCGCGAGCGCATCGAGAAAAACGACCTGGCATCCGGCGTCGGCAGCGTAGAGCAGGTCGACATCCTGCCGCGCTACTTCAAGCAGATCCGCGACGACATCGCCATGGCCAAGCCGATGAAGGTGGTGGTCGACTGCGGCAACGGCGTGGCCGGGGTGATCGCCCCGCAGTTGATCGAGGCCCTGGGCTGCAGCGTGATCCCGCTGTACTGCGAGGTCGACGGCAACTTCCCGAACCACCATCCGGACCCGGGCAAGCCGGAGAACCTGAAGGACCTGATCGCCAAGGTCAAGGCCGAGAACGCCGACCTGGGCCTGGCCTTCGACGGCGACGGCGATCGCGTCGGCGTGGTCACCAATACCGGTACCATCATCTATCCGGACCGTCTGCTGATGCTGTTCGCCAAGGACGTGGTCTCGCGCAACCCGGGGGCCGACATCATCTTCGACGTCAAGTGCACCCGCCGTCTGATCGCCCTGATCAGCGGCTACGGCGGCCGTCCGGTGATGTGGAAGACCGGCCACTCGCTGATCAAGAAGAAGATGAAGGAAACCGGCGCCCTGCTGGCTGGCGAGATGAGCGGCCACGTGTTCTTCAAGGAGCGCTGGTTCGGCTTCGACGATGGCATCTACAGCGCCGCCCGCCTGCTGGAAATCCTCAGCCAGGATCAGCGTGACAGCGAGCACGTGTTCTCGGCCTTCCCGAGCGACATTTCCACCCCGGAAATCAACATCACCGTCACCGAGGACAGCAAGTTCGCCATCATCGAGGCGCTGCAACGCGACGCCCAATGGGGCGAAGGCAACATCACCACCCTCGACGGCGTGCGGGTCGACTACCCCAAAGGCTGGGGCCTGGTACGCGCCTCCAACACCACTCCCGTGCTGGTCCTGCGCTTCGAAGCGGACACCGAGGAAGAGCTGGAGCGCATCAAGACCGTCTTCCGTAACCAACTGAAGGCAGTGGATTCCTCGCTGCCCGTGCCCTTCTGACATGTCGGAGCTCCCCATGACCCTGAGTCGCGATGACGCCGCCCAGGTTGCCAAGGTCCTTTCCGAGGCCCTGCCCTACATTCGCCGCTTCGTCGGCAAGACGCTGGTGATCAAGTACGGCGGCAACGCCATGGAGAGCGAGGAGCTGAAGGCCGGCTTCGCCCGCGACGTGGTGCTGATGAAAGCGGTCGGCATCAACCCGGTGGTGGTGCATGGCGGCGGCCCGCAGATCGGAGACCTGCTCAAGCGCCTGTCGATCGAGAGCCACTTCATCGACGGCATGCGCGTCACCGACGCGGCGACCATGGACGTGGTGGAGATGGTCCTCGGCGGCCAGGTGAACAAGGACATCGTCAACCTGATCAACCGCCACGGCGGCAGCGCCATCGGCCTGACCGGCAAGGACGCCGAGCTGATCCGCGCGAAGAAGCTCACCGTGACCCGCCAGACCCCGGAGATGACCAAGCCGGAGATCATCGACATCGGCCACGTGGGCGAAGTCACCGGGGTCAACGTCGGGCTGCTGAACATGCTGGTCAAGGGCGACTTCATTCCGGTGATCGCGCCGATCGGCGTGGGCAGCAACGGCGAGTCCTACAACATCAATGCCGACCTGGTGGCCGGCAAGGTGGCGGAAGCGCTGAAGGCCGAGAAACTGATGCTGCTGACCAACATCGCCGGCCTGATGGACAAGCAGGGCCAGGTGCTGACCGGGCTGTCCACCGAACAGGTCAACGAGCTGATCGCCGACGGCACCATCTACGGCGGCATGCTGCCGAAGATCCGCTGCGCCCTGGAAGCGGTGCAGGGCGGCGTGACCAGCGCGCACATCATCGATGGCCGGGTGCCGAATGCCGTGCTGCTGGAAATCTTCACCGACAGCGGCGTCGGCACCCTGATCAGCAACCGCAAGCGTCACTGATCGCCCGCCACGGCGCGCTCCGGCGCGCCATGGCGGTTCCTCCATTAGCGTCGCGCGGCCAGCGTGAAGACCTGGTCCAACGGGCTCGTGCCCTCGCTACGGAAGGTCGCCGGGCTCACTCCCGTCCAGCGCTTGAACGCGCGCCTGAAACTGCGGATGTCACGGTATCCCACTTCCTCGGTGATGCGTTCGATGGACATCCCGGGGTTGCCCAGCAGGCTCATCGCCCGCCCTCGTCGCACCTGTTCCAGCAACGCCTCGAAGGTCAGCCCGTGTTCGGCCAGCCGGCGCCGCAGGGTGCGGCTGCTCATGTTCAGTTCGGCGGAAATCCTTTCGATCTGGCTGCCCAGGCTGAGGTCGCGGGCGATGGCCCGTTCCACCGCCTGGACCAGGTCGAGTTTCCGGTGCACCTGGGTGCTTTCCTGCTCCAGCAGGGCCAGCGCCTGGCGCAACGCCGGCAGGTTGTGGTTGGGCAGGCGCATGTCCAGCCAGTGGCTGGCGATCGCCATGCGGTTGTGCAGGCAGCCGAAGCGTACCTGGGGGCCCAGCAGGCGCAGGTACTCGCCCGCGTAGGGCGGAGCGGCATGGATGAGTTCGATGCCCAGCGGTTCGAACGCCGGGCTGACCAGGGCACGCCCATACACCAGCAGGCTGGCGAAGAACTCCTCGATGGCGAACACCTGCACCTCGCTGCTGGGCAGGTGGCATTCGACCTCGACGAAGAAGGTGTCGCCCTGCTGGTAGACGCTGGAGGTGACGATACCGCCCGAGCTGTGCTGGTAGCGCACGCCGATGTCGAACGCGTCGCGCAGGGTCCGGCACAGCGACAGCACATGGCCCAGCAGGCCAAGGGTGCCGAGCACGTTCTGGTGTCCGACCCACAGCCCCAGTCCCCGCTCCGGCAGGGCCTGGAGGGCACGCTGGATCATGCTCACGGCCTGGCGGTAGGAGATGCGCTGGGTAGGGTCCTGCAGGTCTTCGACGGTGAAGCCCAGGCCCCGGCACAGCCGCGCGGGATCGACACCATGGCCTTCGACCACCTCGGCCAGCGTCTGCAGCAGGAAGGTGGATACCTGGGCGAGTTCGTAGCGCGCATCGGCGGCATTGTTGTGCATGGGCGAAATCCTGAGCCGGTCTCGGCTTCGTTCTTGTTCTGGCGGTGGATCGCGACATGGGATGAGCGTCCCATCATATAGCGTTCCGCACAGATGTAACAAAGCATTGCGCAGTGTCCGCAAATCCCCCCCTCGCTGACCGTCAATGCCCTGCCTCGGCCTGCCGTTAGGGCTTATTCCTATGCCGTGCCCCGAGCCACGCCAACAATAATAAGAGCCCGCCCATGAACCCGATCCGCCCCCACAGGCCCCTGCGCCTGGCCGCCTGCGTCACCCTCGCCGTCAGCTGCTGCACCCACGCCAGCGAAGGCGGCGTGGACAACATTGGTCCAGGAACCGACGGTTTCTTCACCCTGCCACTGGACGTCGACAACCTCCCCGACCACATGTTCGCCTTCAACGTCTACTACAACCACTACGAAGCCAGGAAGCTGAACATCAGCTCCTTCGGCGGCAAGGTGTCCGACGTGAAGATCAGCTCGGATGCGATCATCCCTCGCCTGGACTACCTGAGCCCGCTGCGGATCTTCGGCGGGCGCCTGGGCGGCTACATCGCCCAGCCCTATCTCCGCCAACGGGTGGCCGCGTTCGGCCTGAGCGACGAACGGGAAAGCATGGGCGACACCACCTTCGCGCCGATCATCCTCTGGGACATGGGCAAGGACCTGACCCTGGCCGCCGCCGTGGAGGTCACCGTGCCCACCGGCAAGTACGATGCCGAGCGGCTGGCCAACACCAGCAACAACTTCTACACCTACAAGCCGCTGTTCTCCTTCACCTGGCTGCCCACCGAACGCACCGAGCTGTCGCTGAAGGCCACCTACAGCTTCAACATGGAAAACCACGACACCGACTATCGCTCGGGGCAGATCTTCCATTTCGACTATTCCGCCAGCTACCGGGTGACCGACAACCTGCGCCTCGGCCTGAACGGCTACTACCTCAAGCAGACCACCGACGACAAACAGAACGGCGAGACCGTACGGGTGTTCGGTTTCGGCGAGGAAGTCGACGACGGCGTACGCGGCCAGGTCTTCGCCATCGGCCCGGCCGTGCACCTGACCTTCCTCAAGTACGCCAGCGCGGAGATCCGCTGGGCCAAGGAATTCGACGTGGAGAACCGCCCCGAGGGCGACATGCTCTGGGCCAAGCTGACCATTCCGTTCGAACTCTGAGGCATCGGAACGAAGCGGCAGCCCGGTATCCGCGGGCTGCCGCCATCGACGAGGAAAAGCGCCAGGCGTCCTAGGCGTAAACCGGCCAGCGCTCGACGATCCGCCCGCCGCGCAGCGCCAGCAGGTCGCCGAATTGCAGCAGCACCGACTCGCTCTGGGTCGGCCGCAGGAAGACCTGGTCGTCCACCTCCAGGCCCACCGAAGGCGAGCCGTTGACCATTTCCTGGTTCGAGCTGCGCCCGTAGATGCCGTTGCTGCGCAGTCCCTCGGGCGAGGCGAAGTCGGCCATCCAGTTGCCGCCGTAGATGAAGAAGGTGCCGCGCTGGTTGGGGTCCCACCAGGAAAACAGCCGGGACTTGCCGTCCAGCGCCGGGATCTGCACCGCGCCGGTGCTCTTGAGTACCGGCGTGGCGATGTAGACGGCCGGCACATGCTCGGCCAGGGACGCCAGGTCGTAGTGGCTCGGCTTGAGCATGGCGGTGCCCACCGAGACCTCGCTGCTCAGCGTTTCCTTCTCGTGCATGCGATAGCTGGGGCTGCCGGCGGTATTCAGGGTCAGCTGTGGTGTCCACAGCGCGGCGAAGCGCTGGCGGGCGAAGTCGACATGTCCCTGGTAGAGCGCCATGACCTTGGCGAACAGCTCCTCGGGCGAACCGAGGATGCCCGGCACCCCCATTCCGACGAAGGGGTCGTAGCCCATGAAACCAGCGAACTCCAGGTACTGCGGATGCGCCGCGATCAGCGCCAGCAATTCGCCCAGCGCGGCCTGGTCGGCCACTCCGCCGCGATGCAGGCCGACGTCCAGTTCGATGTTGACGCGCATCCGGGTACCCAGCCCCTGGGCCAGCGCCAGGTACTGACGCAAGCGCTGCGGCGTATCGATCAGCCATTGCAGCTGCCGCGCCGGGTCGAACGCACCCTTGTGCTCGCGGTAGAACAGTTCCGCCGAACGCACCGGCAACGGCTTGCCGAGGAGGATGTCGGCATCCGCAAAAGCGACCGCGTCGTGGTTGAGGAACGGTTGGTGGAAGGACATCAGCCGCCGGGTGCCGGCGCGCCTGGCGATGTACGCCAGCAGGCCGGGCGAAGGCAGCGATTTCTCCACCAGCCGCAGATGCTTGCCGCCGCGGCGGACCGAACGCATCACCACATCGATGTTGTGGTCCAGGCGATCGAGGTCGATGAGCAGCACCGGGCACATCGGGCCATTGGCCTTGAGTTCGCGGTTCAGCGCGCGGAAATAGTCGTCGTACGGCCCGCCACGGTCGGCGGGACGCATCCAGGCGGCAGTTCCCGCCAGCAGCGCGCCGGCCCCGAGGCCGGCGAACATGAACTTGCGTCGATTCACGGCGTCGCTCCTTTCAGGTCACGCCCAGGATGGAAGAGAGGTGCGCATTGAGGAACCGCCCGCGGGGATCCAGCGCCTGGCGCACCTCGGCGAATGCCTTCCAGCGCGGATAGAGCCCCTGCAACTGGTGCGCGTTGAGGCCATGCAGCTTGCCCCAGTGCGGCCGCCCGGCGTATTTCCAGAAGATCGGTTCCACCGCGGCGAAGAAGTTGTGGTGGTCCATGCTGTAGTGCTGATGCACGGAAATGGAACAACTGTCGCGGCCCTCGAACATGCTCAGGGGAATGTCGTCGGCCTTCACGTAGCGGTACTCGATGGGAAACCAGGTGCGCAGGTCCTTGTCGCGGATCAGCGCGAGGATCTCCCGCAGGCAGGCGGGGCCATGCTCGGCGGGGACCGAGTACTCCATCTCGTTGAAGCGCACGTTGCGCACGTTGGCGTAGACCGCATAGGAATCGTCGACCCGCTCGTCGAAGCGGGCGAAATGGCGCAGGCTGTTGAGCAGGGTGCGGCGGGTCTCCGGGAAGTCGCTGAGGTACTTGTCGAGACCTTCGATCAGGCCGACGAACTCGTTGCCGCCTTCCTTCGCCGGGTCCAGGGGCGGGGTCTTCGGCTCGTCGGTCTCGTTGAGGGCGATCGACAGGGCGTAGTCGGAATGGGTCACCACCAGCATCTCCCAGTGCTGGTTCTCGCGCGTATTCTTCTCCACGTCTTCCAGCAATTCCTCGGTCCGGGCGATCCACTGCCGTTCACGCAGGCGGTAGGCCGCGCGGTTCTGCAGGCGCACCCGGGTCACGACGCCCAGCGCCCCCAGCGAGACCCGCGCGGCATCGAACACCTCCACGTTGCGCTTGGCGTCGCACTCGAGCACCTCGCCGCTCGCGGTGACCAGTTGCAGACCGCGAACCTGGGCGGAATAGGAACCGAAGCCGACCCCGGTGCCATGGGTGGAAGTAGCGATGGCGCCGGCCAGGGTCTGGTAATCGATATCGGCCATGTTCACCAACGCCTGGCCGATATCCTTGAGCGGAGCGCCCATCTGCGACATCGGCGTACCGCCGCCGAACTCGGCCTGGAGGGTCGCGCTGTCGTGGCTGAGCAAGCCGCTGAAGTAGGCGAGCGAGAGCAGGGTGCCGTCGGTCGGGACCAACGCGCTGAACGAATGCCCGGAGCCCACCGGGCGGATCCTGCCGGACGCCTGGCGGATGATCCGGACCAGTTCGTCGAGGTCTTTCGGTGCCTCCCGCGCCAGGGGCAGGCAGCTTTGCGCGCCGGACCAGTTGCGCCAGGGAATCAGGCGCGGTGCGCGGAGCAACTCCGCCAGCGCGGGGTTTCCCACCATGGCGGCGAACGCACCGAGCGCTCCCGCCCGTTGCAGGAGCTGGCGTCGCGACAGATGACTTGGCATGCCGGTATCCCCTATCGGTCCTGCGCTGCGGACATGAAATCGATCAAAGCCCGGAACTGTTCTTCCGAGCACTGCATGCACATGCCCATGGGTGGCATGCCCTTGTAGCCGTTGATGCTGTGGTCCAGCAGGGTGTCGATGCCCTGCGCCAGGCGTGGCGCCCAGGCAGCGGCATCGCCGGTCAGCGGCGCGCCGGAGGCGGGATTGGCGTGACAGAGCTTGCAACTGGCGGAATACACCTGCGCCAACGCAGGGTCCGCAGGGACACGCTGGGAATCGGCGGCCCGCGCCGGCGGCTCCGTGGATTCTCCGCAGGCCACCAGCATCAGGCCCAGGGCAAGCAGCAACCCCGGGCGGCAAAGGCGCGAGTTGCCCGGTCCGGGGCGGAGCGTGGACGACATGGTGTTCCTCTCTCGTTGCGCACGGCGTGCGTTCTCGTCGAACAACACTAAGGCCGCGACGCCCCGAGGATGAGGGCAATGCGGGCCAGCGACGGGGGGTTCTGCGGCCAGCCCTTTCGCACCGCGCGATGGCGGTCTAGAGTCGATGTCTGCAGCAGCGTCGAGGAGCCGGCATGAGCAGCGCAGCACAGCGCCAGAACTACACCTTCTTCCATTCCCTGCGGGTTCGCTGGGCGGAGGTCGATCCGCAGGGCATCGTCTTCAACGGCAACTACCTGACCTATCTCGACGTCGCCACCACCGAGTACTACCGCCAGCTCGGCATGTCCTACCCGGCCGACCTGCTGCGCGGCGGAGGCGACCTGTTCGCGGTGAAGAGCACCCTGGAATACCGCGCCCCGGCGCATTTCGACGACTGGCTGGACATCGGCACCCGCGTGGCGCGGCTGGGGCGCAGCAGCCTGGTTTTCGAGCTGGGCATCTGGCGCGACGAGCAGTTGCTCACCGTCGGCGAGCTGGTCTACGTCTATGCGGATGCGAACGAGCGACAGAGCCAGCCCCTGCCGGACTGGCTGCGCGAGAAGATCAGGGCGTTCGAGCGACAGTCGCCAGTGGAATCAGGGACTCACGCCGAGTAGCTGGGAGAGCCGCGCGCGGTCGGCGGCATAGGTTCTTTCCGCGTCTTCGCGGGCCTTCTGGAAACGCCCGATCTCGCCCTGCAGGCGCTTTTCCTCCTGCTTGAGATCGTCCAACTGGTCCACCAGCGCCTGCGCCACCGGACGTCCGGCACGCTCCTGGTTGGCCGCCTGGCCTTGCAGGTTGGCCTGTTGCAGCTTGAGCGACTGCAGGTTGCCGCGCGCCACGCTGCTCAGCCCGTCCAGTTCCGCCAGGCGCCGTTCGCGAGCGCGGTCGACGTCCTCGAGGCTGGAATACAGGCGCAGCAGCTGCGCATCGGAGCTGGCCTGGGCTTGGGCCGCCTTGCGCTGCCGCAGTTCCTCGGCGGTCGGCGCCGGCGGTACGGTGCGGATCACCCGGCCCTGGTCGTTGAGGACCTGGTAGCCCTTGCCGATGTACTGCGGCGGCACACCCTGGCGGTCGAGCACCACCACGCCCTTGTCGTTGACGTAGCGGTACAGCTCCACCGCTCCGCCCGGCGCCGCCTGGGCGCCGAAGGAAAGCCCCTGGAGCACCAGCCCCAGGGCCATCAGGCAACGCATTACATCCTGTCCGACCATGCCAGTCCCTTGTGAAAGGTTC
The DNA here is from genome assembly GCF_001457615.1 of Pseudomonas aeruginosa. Classification (GTDB taxonomy): domain Bacteria; phylum Pseudomonadota; class Gammaproteobacteria; order Pseudomonadales; family Pseudomonadaceae; genus Pseudomonas; species Pseudomonas aeruginosa. Next base: position 6,052,181 of record NZ_LN831024.1, read on the forward strand.
AGATACCGTATTGGGCGCGATAGGCCTCTACCGCCGGCAGATGCTTCTTCAGTTCAGCATCTTCGGCAAGATATTCCAGCACCTGCTCCAGGGAAACGATGCTCACCACCGGCATGCCGAAGTCGCGCTCGACCTCCTGGATCGCCGACAGCTCGCCCTTGCCACGCTCCTGGCGGTTCAGCGCGATCAGCACGCCCGCGGCCCTGGCGCCCTGGGCGTCGATGATCTGCATCACTTCGCGGATCGCGGTGCCGGCGGTGATCACGTCGTCGATGATCAGCACCCGGCCGCTCAGCAGCGCGCCGACCAGCGTGCCGCCTTCGCCGTGGTCCTTGGCTTCCTTGCGGTTGAAGCACCAGGGCAGGTCGCGCTGGTGCTGCTCGGCGAGGGCCACCGCGGTGGTGGCGGCCAGGGGAATGCCCTTGTAGGCCGGGCCGAACAGGACGTCGAAGTCGATTCCGCTGTCGATCACCGCCTCGGCGTAGAAGCGTCCCAGGCGGGCCAGCGCCAGGCCGCTGTCGAACAGGCCGGCATTGAAGAAATAGGGGCTGGTGCGCCCGGACTTGAGGGTGAACTCACCGAAGCGCAGAACCCCGCGCTCGATGGCGAAACGAATGAAATCGCGCTGATACGCCTGCATGAATGACACCAAGCCGCATGAATTTAGCTAAACCGTTTGAGCTCGGGTATCATACACGCACGTGATTTTGGGGGCCATTTATGCGGATCATCAGTGTGAACGTGAATGGTATTCAGGCTGCGGCCGAGCGCGGTTTGCTCAGTTGGCTGCAAGCACAGAATGCCGACGTGATCTGCTTGCAGGACACCCGAGCCTCCGCCTTCGATCTGGATGACCCGTCCTTCCAACTGGACGGCTACTTCCTTTATGCCTGCGATGCCGAGCTACCCGAACAGGGCGGTGTCGCACTCTACAGCCGTTTGCAGCCCAAAGCTGTGATCAGCGGCTTAGGTTTCGAAACGGCCGATCGTTACGGGCGCTACCTGCAAGCCGACTTCGACAAGGTGAGTATCGCCACCCTGCTGCTGCCTTCCGGGCAGAGCGGAGACGAGAGCTTGAACCAGAAATTCAAGTTCATGGACGACTTCACCCATTACTTGAGCAAGCAGCGTCGCAAGCGCCGCGAATACATCTACTGCGGCTCGCTGTACGTCGCCCATCAGAAGATGGATGTGAAGAACTGGCGCGAATGTCAGCAGATGCCGGGCTTCCTCGCGCCCGAACGGGCCTGGCTGGACGAAGTGTTCGGCAACCTCGGCTATGCCGACGCCCTGCGCGAAGTCAGCCGCGAAGGCGACCAGTTCAGCTGGTGGCCGGACAGCGAACAGGCCGAGATGCTCAACCTCGGCTGGCGCTTCGACTACCAGGTGCTGACCCCCGGCCTACGCCGCTTCGTGCGCAACGCCAAGCTGCCGCGCCAGCCGCGCTTCTCCCAGCATGCGCCGCTGATCGTCGACTACGACTGGCAGTTGAGCATCTGAGCCCTGTCAGACACGAAAAAGCCGGCGCATGCGCCGGCTTTTCTATTTCCCGTGCGGCCTACTTGATCAGCCGCAGGCAGAACGGATAGCGATAGGCCTTGCCTTCGTTGGCCTTGATGCCGGCGATGATGGTCAACACCAGCGCCGCCAGGCAGACCAGGCCGAGCAGGAAGAAGCCGATCACCACCAGCATCAGCAGGAAGCTGACGAACATCGCCAGCGCCACGGTGATCTGGAAGTTCAGCGCTTCCTTGCCCTGGGCGTCGACGAACGGATCGCTCTCGCGCTTGAGTTGCCAGACGATCAGCGGCCCGAGCAGGCTGCCGAAGGGAAACACCAGGCCGATGAACGCCGCGAAATGGCAGAACATCGCCCATTGCCGGGCTTCCTGGCCGGGGGTCGCGGCGACCTCTTCGGATACATCGTTCATGTAGCGCTCCTTCTCCGGGGCCCGGCAGGCAGTGCCGGGCGTCTGCTCATTCGGCCAGCGCGGCGCGCTGAAGTTCGAACAGCTCCTGCATGCCCTGCTGGGCCAGTTCGAGCATGGCGTTCAGCTCGGCGGGACGGAACGGCGCGCCTTCGGCGGTTCCCTGCACCTCGATGAAGCCGCCGGCATCGGTCATCACTACGTTCAGGTCGGTTTCCGCGGCGGAATCCTCCAGGTAGTCCAGGTCGAGGACCGGCACGCCCTGGTAGATGCCCACGGAAACGGCGGCGACCATCTGCTTCAGCGGATTGCCCTTGAGCGCGCCACGCTTCTTCAGCACCGCCAGGGCGTCGATCAGCGCCACGGTGGCGCCGGTGATCGAGGCGGTGCGGGTGCCGCCGTCGGCCTGGATCACGTCGCAGTCGATGTACAGGGTGTTCTCGCCGAGCTTGCTGAGGTCCAGCGCCGCTCGCAGGGAGCGGCCGATCAGGCGCTGGATCTCCAGGGTACGACCGCCCTGCTTGCCGCGGCTGGCCTCGCGCTGGTTACGCTCGCCGGTGGAGCGCGGCAGCATGCCGTACTCGGCGGTCAGCCAACCCTGGCCCTGGCCCTTGAGGAAGCGCGGCACCCCGGACTCCGCGCTGACGGTGCAGATCACCTTGGTATCGCCGAACTCGACCAGCACCGAACCTTCTGCGTGCTTGGTGTAATGGCGGGTGATGCGGATCGGGCGCAGCTGGTCGGCGGCACGGCCACTGGGACGATTCATCGTGGATATCCTGTACTGAGAAAGCGGAATTGGCCGCCATTATAGAGGCCAGCCCGGGCTCTCAACCACCGTCGGCGTGCGGGCCCCGCCGGACGTGGGTTACAATGCCCGGCTCGAATCACGGCAGCCGCGCGCGTCCGGCGCCGAACGCACTCCCCACACGACTATCGAGGTAGACCCATGGTGCACAGCATGACCGCCTTCGCCCGCGTCGAGCAGGCCGGTACCCACGGCACCCTGAGCTGGGAGCTGCGCTCGGTCAACCACCGTTACCTGGAGCCCCACCTGCGCCTGCCCGACGCCTTCCGCGACCTCGAAGGCGCGGTGCGCGAGGCGCTGCGCCAGGGCCTGTCGCGTGGCAAGGTGGAATGCACCCTGCGCTTCGCCGAGGAAACCGCCGGCAAGAGCCTGCAGGTCGACCAGGAGCGCGCCCGCCAACTGGTCGCCGCCGCCGAAGGCGTAGCCGCCCTGATCCGCCAGCCGGCGCCGCTCGATCCGCTCGCCGTGCTGGCCTGGCCCGGCGTACTGGTGGCCGACTCGGCCGATCCGCAGGCGCTCAACGCCGCCGCCCTGGAAGCCTTCGGCCAGGCCCTGGAGCAACTCAAGGCCGGCCGCTCGCGCGAAGGCCTGGAGCTGGCGAAGCTGCTCAACGATCGGCTCGACGCGATGCTGGTGGAAGTCGGCAACCTGCGCGAACTGGTGCCGACCATGCTGGCCAACCAGCGGCAGAAGATCCTCGACCGCTTCGCCGAACTCAAGGCCGAACTCGATCCGCAGCGCCTGGAGCAGGAACTGGTCCTGCTGGCGCAGAAGAGCGATGTCGCCGAGGAGCTGGACCGCCTCGCCACCCACGTCGGCGAGGTCCGCCGGGTCCTCAAGGCCGGCGGCGCCGCCGGTCGGCGCCTGGACTTCCTGATGCAGGAACTCAACCGGGAAGCCAACACTCTAGGCTCCAAGGCGTTCGACCCGCGCTCGACCCAGGCGGCGGTCAACCTCAAGGTCCTGATCGAGCAGATGCGCGAGCAGGTCCAGAACATCGAATGACCGGCGGGCGCCTCCGCCCGATCTCTTTCCAACCCGTACGAAGCACCAGGAACACCTCATGTCCGGCACCCTGTACATCGTTTCCGCTCCCTCCGGCGCCGGCAAGACCAGCCTGGTGAAGGCCATGCTCGACGCCGCCCCCGAGGTCCGCGTGTCCGTCTCCCATACCACCCGCGGCATGCGTCCGGGCGAGGTGGACGGGGTCAACTACCACTTCACCAGCCGCGAGGAATTCCTCGCCATGCTCGAGCGCAACGAGTTCCTCGAGCATGCCGAAGTCTTCGGCAACCTCTACGGCACCTCGCAGCGCTGGGTCGAGAAAACCCTCGCCGAAGGCCTCGACCTGATCCTCGAGATCGACTGGCAGGGCGCCCAGCAGGTGCGCCGGCTGATGCCCGAGGCCCAATCGATCTTCATCCTCCCGCCGAGCCAGGAAGCCCTGCGCCAGCGCCTGACCAACCGCGGCCAGGACAGCGACGAGGTGATCGAGCGGCGCATGCGCGAAGCCGTCAGCGAAATGAGCCACTACGTGGAGTACGATCACCTGGTGATCAACGACGATTTCGCCCACGCCCTGGACGACCTCAAGGCGATCTTCCGCGCCCGCCAGTTGCGCCAGGACGCCCAGCAGCAACGCCACGCCGAACTGCTCGGTCGTCTGCTCGCCTAAATCGGCTCTTCCATAAAGATTGGCGATTTTTTAGACTATTCAGTCCGCCCGGCAAACGTCGGGCTCACTTTTCGTTACGAGGAACACCATGGCCCGCGTCACCGTTGAAGACTGCCTGGACAACGTCGATAACCGTTTCGAGCTGGTCATGCTCGCCACCAAGCGCGCCCGTCAGCTGGCTACCGGCGGCAAGGAGCCGAAAGTGGCCTGGGAAAACGACAAGCCGACCGTCGTCGCCCTGCGCGAGATCGCTTCCGGCCTGGTCGATGAGAACGTCGTCCAGCAGGAAGACATCGTCGAGGACGAACCGCTGTTCGCAGCGTTCGACGACGAGGCCAACACCGAGGCCCTGTAAGCCATGGCCTCGGCTCGACGTCGCCTGCGAGCGCCGCAACCCGCCTACGGGCAGGGGGTGAACCCTTGCCGGGCATAGACGCCTTCGCCGACAGACTGTCGAGCTACCTCGGGCCGGACCAGGTCAACCTGGTCCGCCGCGCCTACTACTACGCCGAGCAGGCCCACGACGGGCAACGCCGCCGCAGCGGCGAACCGTACGTGACCCACCCGCTGGCGGTCTCCAACATCCTCGCCGACATGCACATGGATCATCAGAGCCTGATGGCCGCGATGCTGCACGACGTGATCGAGGACACCGGCATCGCCAAGGAAGCGCTCACCGCGCAGTTCGGCGAGACGGTTTCGGAACTGGTCGACGGGGTCAGCAAGCTGACCCAGATGAACTTCGAGACCAAGGCCGAGGCCCAGGCCGAGAACTTCCAGAAGATGGCCATGGCCATGGCCCGCGATATCCGCGTGATCCTGGTCAAGCTGGCCGACCGCCTGCACAACATGCGCACCCTCGAGGTGCTGTCCGGCGAAAAGCGCCGGCGCATTGCCAAGGAAACCCTGGAAATCTACGCGCCCATCGCCAACCGCCTGGGCATGCACACCATGCGCGTGGAGTTCGAGGACCTCGGTTTCAAGGCCATGCACCCGATGCGCGCCGAGCGCATCCGCCAGGCGGTGAAGAAGGCCCGCGGCAACCGCCGCGAGATCGTCGGCAAGATCCAGGAGTCGCTGGTCAACTGCCTCGCCCGCGAAGGCATGGAAGGCCAGGTGATCGGCCGCGAGAAGCACCTCTACAGCATCTACCAGAAGATGCGCGGCAAGCGTAAGGCGTTCAACGAGATCATGGACGTCTACGCCTTCCGCATCATCGTCGACAAGGTCGATACCTGCTATCGCGTGCTGGGCGCCGTGCACAGCCTGTACAAGCCGTTCCCCGGACGCTTCAAGGACTACATCGCGATTCCCAAGGCCAACGGCTACCAGTCGCTGCATACCACCCTGTTCGGCATGCACGGGGTGCCCATCGAGATCCAGATCCGTACCCGCGAGATGGAAGAGATGGCCAACCACGGGATCGCCGCTCACTGGCTGTACAAGTCCAACGACGAGACGCCCAAGGGCACCCATGCCCGCGCCCGGCAATGGGTGAAGGGCGTGCTGGAACTGCAGCAGCGCGCCGGCAACTCGCTGGAATTCATCGAGAACGTGAAGATCGACCTGTTCCCGGACGAGGTCTACGTGTTCACGCCCAAGGGCCGCATCATGGAACTGCCCAAGGGTTCCACCGCGGTCGACTTCGCCTACGCGGTGCACACCGACGTCGGCAACAGTTGCATCGCCTGCCGCATCAACCGTCGCCTGGCGCCGCTCTCCGAGCCGTTGCAGAGCGGCCAGACGGTGGAAATCGTCACCGCCCCGGGCGCCCGGCCGAACCCGGCCTGGCTGAGCTTCGTGGTCACCGGCAAGGCGCGCACCCATATCCGCCATGCGCTCAAGCTGCAACGCCGCTCCGAGTCGATCAACCTCGGCGAGCGCCTGCTGAACAAGACCCTTACCGGCTTCGACAGCCACCTCGAGAAGATTCCCCAGGAACGCATCCAGGCCGTGCTCGCCGAGTACCGCATGGAAGTCTTCGAGGACCTGCTGGAAGAGATCGGCCTGGGCAACCGCATGGCCTACGTGGTCGCCCGCCGCCTGCTGTCCAGCGAGGGCGAGGAAGCGCCAAGCGCCGAGGGTCCGCTGGCGATCCGCGGCACCGAAGGCCTGGTCCTGAGCTACGCCAAGTGCTGCACGCCGATTCCCGGCGACCCGATCGTTGGCCACCTGTCCGCCGGCAAGGGCATGGTGGTGCACCTGGAAAGCTGCAAGAACATCAGCGAAGTACGCCACAACCCGGAAAAATGCATCCAGCTCAGCTGGGCCAAGGATGTCACCGGCGAATTCAATGTCGAACTGCGCGTCGAGCTGGAGCACCAGCGTGGCCTGATCGCCCTGCTCGCCACCAGCGTCAACGCGGCCGACGGCAACATCGAGAAGATCAGCATGGACGAGCGCGACGGTCGCATCAGCGTGGTCCAACTGGTCGTCAGCGTGCACGATCGCGTCCACCTGGCCCGCGTCATCAAGAAGCTGCGCGCCCTCAAGGGAGTGATCCGGATCACCCGCCTGCGTAGCTGACCCGCTTTTTCCTGTGTCATCCGGCGCCCCCGCGCCCACTCGATTTCAGCAAGGAGTTCCCATGACCAAGACCGTTATCCACACCGACAACGCCCCGGCCGCCATCGGCACCTACTCCCAGGCCATCAAGGCCGGCAATACCGTCTACGTGTCCGGGCAGATCCCGCTGGACCCGAAGACCATGGAACTGGTGGAAGGCTTCGAGGAGCAGACCGTCCAGGTGTTCGAGAACCTCAAGGCGGTGATCGAGGCTTCCGGCGGCTACCTGCACGACGTCGCCAAGCTGAACATCTTCCTCACCGACCTGTCGCACTTCGCCAAGGTCAACGAGATCATGGGCCGCTACTTCACCCAGCCCTACCCGGCGCGCGCCGCTATCGGCGTAGCCGCCCTGCCGAAGGGCGCACAGGTGGAAATGGACGCCATCGTCGTCCTCGAGTAAGCCGGATGTTCGCGACGGGGCCCAAGGCCCCGTCGCTCTGCATGGAGTAGCACGATGCGCCGCGTGATTTTCCTCGCCGCAGCCGCCACCCTGCTGGCCGGCTGCGCCGGCACGGCCGATCCGTCCGGCACCTGGATCAACCAGGCCGCGATCGACGCCGCGAGCAAGGACGGCAAGCTGCGCGAGGCCCTGCTCGCCTATGGCCCGAACCTGGAATGGAAGCTCGACAGCAAGGCAGGCGAAGCCACCTTCAGCAACGGCTTCGAACTGGGCGAAGGGACCCTGAGCAAGAGCGATGACGAGCACTGGAAGGTTGCCTTCTATGGCGACGACAACCAGGAGAGTCTCGAACTGGACGGCAAGGAGCTGATCCAGCAGGCCAGCGCCAACGGCCCGGAACAGCGTTTCCGCCGTCTCGACCCGCAACCCGCGGCCAACAGCCCTGCCGGCAGCGGTTTCGAGCGGGCCTTGTATGGCAGCTATCTGAAGGGCAGCTGGAAGATCCGCGAAGGCCAGGGCCAGGGCGGCAAGGTCGAGTTCCAGGCCAATGGCCTGGTCAGCGGTCTGCCCGGCGCCGAACGCTACGCGCTGTGCCTGGCCGGCGATTGCGCAGCGATGAGCGGCGACAACGACAGCATCTGGCTGCAACAAGGCAACCGCGGCCGCGAATTGCTGTTCAGCCTCGACGACGACGAGCTGCAACTGTTCGAAGCGGTCAATACCGCCGGCGCCAACGAGATGCCCAGCTACGTGCCCGGCAAGCGCGTCTGGCTGCTGGAGCGCTGACACCTCTCAGAGGGCGGCCAGCACCAGCCAGCCGCCCAGCGCCAGCAGCAGGACGCCGCACAGCCGGTCCAGCGCACCTACCCGCCGTTGCAACCAGCCGCGCCAGCGCGGCCTGTCCAGCAGGCGCACCAGCGCCATGTCCCAGCACAGCACCGCCAGGCTCATCCACGCCAGGCACAGGGCCAGCGCCCAGCCCGGCAGGCTGAAGCGCGCCAGCACGCCGAACAGCCCCGCATAGAAGATCGGCAGCTTGGGATTCAGGCTGCTCGCCAGCAGGCCGTCGCGCAGCCCGCGCAGATAGCCGCCGCGGGACGGGACGTCGCGCTGCGCCGGCATTTCCAGTCGCCTCTGCGCAAGCAGCGCCTGGCCCGCCAGCCAGAGGAAGTACAGTCCGCCGAGCGCCTGCAGCCAGCGCAAGGCGCTGTGCGCCGAGTCCGGCACGCTGGCCAACAGGCCGAGCACCAGCAGCATGCTCAGGAGGTTGGCCAGGGCGATGCCGGCGGCCACCCCGTCGGCCTGGCGCCGGCCGCGCAGCAGGGCGGCGCGCACCAACAGGAAGAAGTCCGGCCCCGGCGACAGCAGGGCGGCGAAATGGGTACTGGCGACAAGGACGAACGCGGCGAACATGAAGGCCCCTCGAAACGCGAAGGCCTCCAGTCTGTGCAGCGCGGCGGGCGCCGTATTGGAAAAAACTCAGGTCTTGGCGCTGCGCCGGAACTGCCCCGGAGTGACCCCGGTGAAACGCCGGAAGGTCGTGGAGAAGTGCGCCTGGTCGTAGAAGCCGAGGTGCTGGGCGAGTTCCGCCAGCGGCCGTTCTTCCAGCAACAGGCGCTTGGCCTGGCGCACCCGGCATTGCAGTTGGTAGGTATGCGGCGGCACGCCGTAGGCACGCCGGAAAGCCTCGATCAGGTGGCGCGGGTGGCGCTGCAGCAACTGCGCCAGTTGGTCCAGACCGAGCGCCTCGGTAGCATGCGCTTCCAGGTAATCGCGCAGGCGTGCGGTGGTTCCGCCGTCGCGGGGCGCCGCGGCCGCCGGGCGCAAGCCGCCGTGACGCACGAAGACCTGTTCGAGCAAGGCCAGCAGGCGGCTTTCCAACCCCAATGCGTCGCTGCGCTGGAAATCCTCGGCCAGCCACGCCAGGCCAGCCGCCACGCTGCCGTCGTCGGCCGGGTTCAGTTCGCCGAAGCCGCGCGGCAACTGTTTGCGGCCGAGCAGGCCGAGCAGGCGCGTTTCCTCGACATAGAGCATCCGGTAGACCAGCCGCTCGGATTCGGCGTGCCCGGTATGTGGCTCTTCCGGGTTCATCAGCGACAGGGTGCCGGCCGGCAGCGCATGGCGCCGCCCGCGGCACTGGTAGCCGCCGACGCCGTGGAGGATCGAGCCGATGGCGAAGGCCGAATGGCTGTGGCGGCCGAACGCCTGGCCGGAGAAGTCCGCATGGAACAGCTCCACGCCAGGCAGCCAGGGACGCGCCAACAACCGGTTGGCAGCCATCAGGCGTCCCCGAGTACCGCCGCGTAGCCCTCGCGGTAGCTGGGATAGCGCGGCACCCAGCCGAGCGCCCGGGCGCGGCGATTGCTGCAACGCTTGCTGCCGGCGCGGCGTACCGAATGTTCGTCGGCCCATTGGCTGACGCCCAGGCGCTGGCGCAGGTAGTCGACCACCTCGTGCATCGCCACGGGCGCGTCGTCGACACCGATGTAGCAGTCCTCCAGCGCCTGGCCGCCGGCATCGGCGCGCAACAGGAAGGCCAGCAGCCCGGCCGCATCGTCGGCGTGGATCCGGTTGGCATACAGGGGCGGCTCGCTGACCACCCGGTACCCCTGGCGCACCTGGTTGAGCAGCCACTCCCGCCCCGGACCGTAGATGCCGGCCAGGCGCACGCGGGTAGCCGGTATCCCGCTGTCCAGCGCGACCTGCTCGGCGTCGAGCATGATCCGTCCGGAATAGGCCTGGGAAAGCGCCGGCGACTCCTCGTCGATCCAGCCGCCATCGGTCTGCGCGTAGACCCCGGTGCTGGAGACGAACAGCAGGCGCCTGGGCCGCTGGCCGCGGGCCTGCAACCAGCCCAGCACATGGCGCAGGCCGTCGACGTAGGCGGCACGGTAGCCAGCCTCGTCGTGCTGACTGGCGGCGGCGCTGTACACCAGGTAGTCGAGCGGCTCGCTCGGCCACTGCGCGGGACACTCCGGAGCCTGCAGATCGCCAGCCACCGGCAGGATCCCCTGCGGCAAGGCGTCCACCGAGCGACGCAGGCCATGGACCCGCCAGCCATCGGCCAGCAGCGCCTCGCCGAGGCGCCCGCCGACATCGCCGCAGCCGGCGATCATCACTGTTTGCGACATGAAGCCGTCTCCTTCCTACAACAAGGCGGGCAGTGTAGGCGTCGAATCGTCTGCAATGCACGCCCGATCATGCCCCCGGAGGTTGGTTCGCGGCGGTGCAGCCGCTATGCTTGGCCGATCTTAACGGATGAGCAGCCATGACCCTCACCGAACTGCGCTACATCGTCACCCTCGCCCAGGAACAGCACTTCGGCCGCGCCGCCGAGCGTTGCCACGTCAGCCAACCGACCCTCTCGGTCGGCGTGAAGAAGCTCGAGGACGAGCTGGGGGTGCTGATCTTCGAGCGCAGCAAGAGCGCCGTGCGCCTGACGCCAGTGGGCGAAGGCATCGTCGCCCAGGCGCAGAAGGTCCTCGAACAGGCCCAGGGCATCCGCGAGCTGGCCCAGGCCGGCAAGAACCAGTTGGCCGCGCCGCTGAAGGTCGGCGCCATCTACACCATCGGTCCCTACCTGTTCCCGCACCTGATTCCCCAGCTGCACCGGGTCGCGCCGCAGATGCCGCTGTACATCGAGGAGAACTTCACCCATATCCTCCGCGACAAGCTGCGTACCGGCGAACTCGACGCGATCATCATCGCCCTGCCGTTCCAGGAAGCCGACGTCCTGACCAAGCCGCTGTTCGACGAGCCCTTCTATGTGCTGATGCCGGCCGACCATCCCTGGACCGCCAAGGCCAGCATCGATTCCGAGCTGCTCAACGACAAGAGCCTGCTCCTGCTCGGCGAAGGCCACTGCTTCCGCGACCAGGTGCTGGAAGCCTGCCCGACCGTGCGCAAGGGCGACGAGAACAAGCACACCACGGTGGAGTCCTCGTCGCTGGAGACCATCCGCCACATGGTCGCCTCCGGACTGGGCGTCTCGGTGCTGCCGTTCTCCGCGGTGGACAGCCACCACTACGCGCCGGGCGTCATCGAAGTGCGCCCGTTCAGCGCGCCGGTGCCGTTCCGTACCGTTGCCATCGCCTGGCGCGCCAGCTTCCCGCGTCCACGCGCCATCGAAGTGCTGGCCGACTCGATCCGCCTGTGCTCGGTGGCCCGTCCGCAAACCCAGGAACAACCGCAAATCGCATGACCGAGCTGTCCAGGGTCCCGGTTACCGCGCTAAAGGGCGTAGGCGCCGCGCTGGCGGAGAAGCTCGCTCGGGTAGGCCTGGAAACCCTGCAGGATATCCTGTTCCACCTGCCCCTGCGCTACCAGGACCGTACCCGCGTCACCGCCATCGGCGCCCTGCGGCCAGGGGCCGACGCGGTGGTCGAGGGCGTGGTGGCCGGCGCCGACGTGGTGATGGGGCGCCGCCGCAGCCTGCTGGTGCGCCTGCAGGACGGCAGCGGCACCCTGAGCCTGCGCTTCTACCATTTCAGCCAGGCGCAGAAGGACGGTCTCAAGCGCGGCACCCACCTGCGCTGCTACGGCGAAGTCCGGCCGGGTGCCTCGGGCCTGGAGATCTACCATCCGGAATACCGCGCGCTGAACGGCGACGAGCCGATTCCGGTGGAGCAGACCCTGACGCCGATCTACCCGACTACCGAGGGCCTCACCCAGCAGCGCCTGCGCCAGTTGAGCCAACAGGCCCTGGCCATGCTCGGCCCCAGCAGCCTGCCCGACTGGCTGCCGGCGGAACTGGCCCGCGACTACCAACTTGGCCCGCTCGACCAGGCGATCCGCTACCTGCACCGGCCGCCGCCGGATGCCGACATCGAGGAACTGGCCGAAGGCCGGCACTGGGCGCAGTTGCGCCTGGCCTTCGAAGAACTGCTGACCCACCAGTTATCCCTGCAGCGCCTGCGCGAAGCCGTGCGTTCGCAGGCAGCGCCGCGCTTGCCGGCGGCCAGCCGCTTGCCGAAACGCTTCCTTGCCAACCTCGGCTTCCAGCCGACCGGCGCGCAACGCCGGGTCGGCGCGGAGATCGCCTACGACCTGGCCCAGGACGAACCGATGCTGCGCCTGGTGCAAGGCGACGTCGGCGCCGGCAAGACCGTGGTCGCCGCCCTCGCCGCCCTGCAAGCCATAGAGGCCGGTTACCAGGTGGCGCTGATGGCGCCGACCGAGATCCTCGCCGAGCAGCATTTCCTCAACTTCAGCAAGTGGCTCCAGCCGCTGGACATCGAAGTCGCCTGGCTGGCCGGCAAGCTCAAGGGCAAGGCCCGCGCGGCGGCACTGGAACGCATCGGCGACGGCGCGCCGATGGTGGTCGGCACCCACGCGCTGTTCCAGGATGAAGTGAAATTCAAGCGCCTTGCACTGGCGATCATCGACGAACAGCACCGCTTCGGCGTGCAGCAGCGCCTGGCCCTGCGCCAGAAGGGCGTGGACGGCAGGCTCTGCCCACACCAGTTGATCATGACCGCCACGCCGATCCCGCGGACCCTGGCGATGAGCGCCTATGCCGACCTCGACACCTCGATCCTAGACGAGCTGCCGCCCGGGCGTACCCCGGTGAATACCGTGCTGGTGGCCGACAGCCGCCGTATCGAGGTGATCGAGCGAGTCCGCGCGGCTTGCCGCGAAGGGCGCCAGGCCTACTGGGTGTGCACTCTGATCGAAGAGTCCGAGGAGCTTACCTGCCAGGCCGCCGAGACCACCTACGAAGAGCTTTCCTCGGCGCTGGGCGAACTGCGCGTCGGCCTGATCCACGGGCGCATGAAGCCGGCGGACAAGGCCGTGGTGATGGAAGCCTTCAAGGAAGGCATGTTGCAACTGCTGGTGGCGACCACGGTGATCGAGGTCGGCGTCGACGTGCCCAACGCCAGCCTGATGATCATCGAGAACCCCGAGCGCCTTGGCCTGGCCCAACTGCACCAGTTGCGCGGCCGGGTTGGCCGGGGCAGCGCCGCCAGCCACTGCGTGCTGCTCTACCACCCACCGCTGTCGCAGATCGGCCGCGAGCGGCTGGGCATCATGCGCGAAACCAGCGACGGCTTCGTCATCGCCGAGAAGGACCTGGAATTGCGCGGCCCCGGCGAAATGCTCGGCACCCGCCAAACCGGCCTGCTGCAATTCAAGGTCGCCGACCTGATGCGCGACGCAGACCTGCTGCCGGCGGTCCGCGATGCCGCCCAATCCCTCCTGGCGCACTGGCCGCAGCATGTCAGCCCGCTGCTCGAACGGTGGTTGCGCCACGGCCAGCAATACGGTCAAGTGTGATCTATTTCGCTCTCGCTGACCGGCGTAGGTCTCAGTCTTGAAGCAGCTCTGGTTATACTGAGGGAAAATCCAGCTCGCATGGTCTCGTCATGACAGAAGCCGCCCTGGCCTCCGCCGATGCTCCGCACGCCCCCCAGGTCATCCTCCAGCTGCTCGCCAAGCTAGGCATCGCCTGCCGCGAGGTCAGCGACAGCGCGGAGCTGCCTGCCGCCCGCCGGGTCCAGGCGGTGCTGCTGGACGACGCCGTCGGCACCCTGCTGGTGCTGTTCCCGCAGAGCCAGTTGCTGGACCTCGCCCGGCTCACCGAACTGACCGGCCGCAAGCTGCTGGCGATCAAGCCCGAGCGCCTGGAACGAATGCTCGGCAAGCACGAGTTGCACCGCCTGCCGGCGTTGCCGCCCCTGACCAGTTCGCCCTGCCTGTACGACGAGCGCCTGTTGCAGGAACCGCGCCTGCTGATCGAGTCCGGCCAGCCCGGCATCCTCCTGGAGATCGCCAGCAACGACTTCCGCGGCCTGCTGGGCAAGGCCAGCGCCGCGCGCTTCGGCGAACCGCTGGAAAACATCAACCTGAACCTTGACCGCCCGGACGACGACCGCGCGGAAATCAGCCAGGCCGTGCAGGCCTTCACCGCCCGGCGCATCCAGCAGCGCCTGGAGCAGACCATCGAGATTCCACCGCTGCCGCAGACGGCGCAGAAGATCATCAAGCTGCGGGTCGACCCCAACGCCAGCGTCGACGACATCACCGGTCTGGTGGAAACCGATCCGGCGCTCGCCGCCCAGGTGGTCAGTTGGGCGGCCTCGCCCTACTACGCCGCTCCGGGCAAGATCCGCTCGGTGGAAGACGCGATCGTCCGCGTCCTCGGTTTCGACCTGGTGATCAACCTGGCCCTCGGCCTCGCCCTGGGCAAGAGCCTGAGCCTGCCCAAGGACCAGCCACAGCAGGCCACGCCCTACTGGCAGCAAGCGATCTACACCGCCGCGGTGATCGAGGGCCTGACCCGCGCCATGCCGCGCGAGCTGCGCCCGGAGTCCGGCCTGAGCTACCTGGGCGGCCTGCTGCACAATTTCGGCTACCTGGTCCTGGCGCATGTCTTCCCGCCGCATTTCTCGCTGATCTGCCGGCACCTGGAGGTCAACCCGCACCTCGGCCATGCCTATATCGAACAGCACCTGCTGGGGATCACCCGCGAGCAGATCGGCGCCTGGCTGATGCGCGTCTGGGACATGCCTGACGACCTCTATTGCGCCCTGCGCTTCCAGCAGGACCCCAGCTACACCGGGCCGAACGCGGTCTACGCCAACCTGATCTGCCTGACCAACCGGTTGCTGCGCAACAGCGGCATCGGCGATGGCCCGCAGCAAGCGATTCCGGCGGCATTGTACGAGCGCCTGGGGATCACCCCGGAGAAGGCCGGGGACGCCGTGAAAAAGGTGCTGGAAGCGGAAGCGGCCCTGCGCGAACTGGCGGCCCAGTTCAATCGCTTGCCGGGGTGACCGGGTAGTCCGCTGCGAAACGCACTACCGAAAGGCTGCGGCCGCAGCCCGGATGAGATCGAAAGCCGCCCTCAGGCGGCTTTCTTCTCCGGAGCCTTCTTCTTCGGCTTGAGGTACTTCACCAGACCCTGGAACCAGATCACCAGCGCCGGATTGCCCTGTATCTGGATGTCCTTGTTCTGGATGCCCTGCATGAAGGCCAACTGTGGGTTCTTCGAAGTCATCGCGGCGAAACCGTAGGCTCCGTCCTTGAACCCCAGGGAAAATGCCGGTTGCGGATGGGTACCGCGCTTGCTGCTGACGCGCAGGTCCCTGACCAGGTAGTGGCGCGCCACCTTGCCGTCGAGGGTATGCAACTGGAACACCAGGTCCTTGCCCTCGAGCTGCTTCTGGAAAGCGGGATTGTCGCGGCTGGCCTTGGCCATCAGGCGACCAAGCATCCACAGGAGAAGACGAAATTTCATGCACGCGCCTCGATATCCGGGGAGATGAGCGGCGCATTGTAGCTGTTCGCGAGGAGGACTACAGCTGTCCTTTCGATGAGCGCGGAAGCGTCTTCGACGAAGCCCGGAGCCGCTCTGACTCCGGGCTCTCGGCGGTCAGTTGACCGCGTCGCGCAGGGCCTTGCCCGGCTTGAAGGCGACGGTGTTGCTGGCCTTGATCTTCACCGGCTGGCCGGTCTGCGGGTTCTTCCCCGTGCGGGCTCCGCGATGGCGTTGCAGGAAGGTGCCGAAACCGACCAGGGTCACGCTGTCCTTGCGGTTCAGCGCGCCGGTGATTTCATCCAACAGGGCGTTGAGAACGCGATTGGCCTGTTCCTTGGTGAGATCGGCCTTTTCGGCGATAGCGGCGGCTAGTTCTGGTTTACGCATAGTTGCCTCTTTGACGGTTTGTTGTTTTTGTGTCCGTGCTGTCTTCCCAGCAGCGCTCAAAGGCACCGCAGTCCACCGGAACCATAGGCTCTAGACTGCGGTAGACGCGATGGAGGATGGCATGCTCCCGAGGACTGCGCCAGTATCGTCCGACAATTTTGCCGCAAGTCTCGACGGCATAACGGCCGGAACCAATGGCATTCAAGCCATGAGGCCGGGTAACTCTTTGTTCAGGGCCAATTTTTCGTTCACCGCCGCTCCGGTCAGGGCATAACCGATCACTCGACCAGCGGTATCCCGGCACAGGACCTTGAGGTCCGTTCCAGAGCCTTCCACTAGCCATTGGCCATCCATTCCGCGCGGCGGCGGCGACACCACTAGCGGGCAGGCCGGGGTCTTCACCGTCACCGGCATGGGACCGTAGGCCACCTGGCTGGGGTTGCCGGCGAGGGTCTGCGCCAGCGCGCGTGCGCAAGCCATCAGCGGCATCACATAGAGCAGGTTGAGGCCGTCCACTTCGGCGCAGTCGCCCAGCGCGTAGATGTTGGCGTGGGAGGTGCGCAGCGAGCGGTCGACGACGATCCCGCGGTTGACCGCCAGCCCGGCGGCGAAGGCCAGTTCGGTGCGCGGACGCAGGCCGACGGCGGAGACCACCAGGTCGCAGGGAATCACCTCGCCATCCGAAAGATGCGCTTCCAGCCCCTCGCCGGCCTTCTTCAGGCTGGCCAGCACCGGCCCCAGGTGGAAGCGCACGCCGAGGCCTTCCAGGCCGGCCTGCACGGCCTTTGCCGCGGCCGGGTGGAGCAGGCCCGGCATGACCTGCTCGCAAGGCGCCACCACGTCGAGCTGGTAGCCGCCGCTGGAGAGGTCGTTGGCGAATTCGCAACCGATCAGCCCCGCACCGAGCAGCAGTACCCGGCGCTTGCCGGCAGCCGCCTGGCGGAAGCGCGCGTAGTCTTCCAGATCGTTGATCGGGTAGAGCGCGTCCTGGGCATCGCCCTCGACCGGCACCCGGATCGGCTCCGCACCCCAGGCCAGGACCAGGTCGCGATAACGCACCTCTTCCTCGCCGATCCAGATCCGCTGATGGCCCGGATCGATACCGGTGACCCGGGTATGGGTCAGGATGCGCGCGTTCAGTTGCTCGGCCATGGCGCCCGGTTCGGCCATGGCCAGGCCGTCGGCGTCCTTGTTCTTCGAGAAGCCGGTGGAGAGCATCGGCTTGGAATAGGAACGGCCGTCGTCGGCGGTGATCATCAGCAGCGGCGTCTCGCCGTCCAGCTTGCGCCACTCGCGGGCCAGGTTGTAGCCCGCCAGGCCGGTTCCGATGATTACCAGGGGCGCACGCTCGCTCATTTCCGTTCCTCTGTGATTGCCGGCGCCGGGCGCCGCTTCTGTGGATTTCGCTCAGGCGATCTCGATCATCTCGAAATCGATCTTGCCGACACCGCAGTCCGGGCAGACCCAGTCCGCCGGGATGTCCTCCCAACGGGTTCCCGCCGGAATGCCTTCTTCGGGCAGGCCCAGGGCTTCGTCGTAGATGAAGCCGCAGACCACGCATTGCCACTTGCGCATAGCCACCCTCCTCGTTCGTCGAACCTAGCTCAGCGTCGGTGGCCGGCCAACGGCAAGGCTGCCGGGCGTTCCCGGCAGGACAGTCAATGACCGGACCCAAGCCCCAAGGATAACCCCTGGACGGCCGCTGGCCAGGCATGAAAAAAGGCGGCCAGGGCCGCCTTCTTCGCCGGCGAGCGGGGCTCAGCCGATTTCGATCATCTCGAAGTCCAGCTTGCCGACGCCGCAGTCGGGGCACAGCCAGTCTTCAGGCACGTCTTCCCAGCGCGTTCCCGCCTCGATGCCTTCTTCCGGCCAGCCTTTGGCCTCGTCATAGATCAGTCCACACACCACGCATTGCCACTTCTTCATTGTTTACCTCGGGCGGGTTACCACGGTTCAGCGCCGGCAACCTATAACAAATCCACCCTGTCCGCCAACCTGCCCGAAAGGCAAGGTGGTGCCGAACGGGCCAACCAAAGATGGGTGGTGCCCACCGGTCGCCTCACAGCCCCTCGGCTCCGATCCGCGCCACCTGGGCGTCCTCTTCGGCGCGTACGCCGGAAACCCCGACCGCGCCGACCACCTGTCCGTCCACCAGGATCGGCACGCCGCCCTCCAGGGTGGCCTGCAGCAGCGGCACCGAGAGGAAGGCACTGCGTCCGCCGTTGATCATGTCCTCGTAGCGCTTCGTTTCCCGGCGTCCGAGGGCGGCGCTGCGGGCCTTTTCCGTCGCGATGTAGGCACCGATCGGCGCGCAGCCGTCGAGGCGCTCCAGCGCCAGCGGGTGGCCGCCGTCGTCGACCACCGCGATGCTCACCGCCCAGCCTTGGCGCTGTGCCTCCTCGCGGGCCGCGCCAAGGACGCGGGCGACCTCCTCGCGGCCTAGTACCGGCTTGCTGTGCATGGTTTCACTCTCCTCCGGGCAAGGCCTGGTCGAGCAGCTCGATCCAGTGGCGTACCGGGGTCCGTCCGGCCCCGTCGAGATGGGCCTGGCAACCGACGTTGGCCGTGGCGATGACATCCGGCGCGCCGCTTTCCAGGGCGTCCAGGCGGTTGTCGCGCAGACGCCGGGACAGCGCCGGCTGGGTCAGCGAGTAGGTGCCGGCGGACCCGCAGCAGAGATGACCGTCGGCCACCTCGGTGAGATGGAAGCCCAGTCGCCGCAGCACCGCCTCCACGGCCCCGCCCAGTCGTTGCGCGTGCTGCAGTGTGCATGGGCAGTGGAACGCCAGGCGCTGGTCGCAGCGCAGGCCGAGGGACTCCAGCGGCTCGTCGCGAAGCACTTCCACCAGGTCGCGGGCAGCGGCGGCGACCTCGTGCGCCTTGTCCGCGTACCGTGGGTCGTCGCGCAGCAGGTAGGCGTAGTCCTTGACGAAGGCGCCGCAGCCGCTGGCGGTCTGCACGATGGCCTCGGCACCCTCGCGCAGCAACGGCCACCAGGCGTCGATATTGCGCCGCGCGCGCTGGCGGCCGCGCTCCTGCGCATCCAGGTGGAAATCCAGCGCGCCGCAGCAGCCGGCCGCGGCCGCCGGCGTCACGCTGATTCCCAGGCGGTCCAGAACCCGCGCGGCGGCGGCGTTGGTGTTCGGCGACAGCGCCGGCTGCACGCAACCCTCGAGCAGCAGCACGCGCCGCGCATGCCGGGGCTGCGGCCGCCTGCCCGGCGCCGCGACCCGACGTGGCAGCTTGCCCTGCATCGCCTCAGGCAGCAGAGGCCTCAGCCGCCCGGCAGTGCCGGCCAGCGCGCCGAACAACCCCGGGCGCGGGGCCAGCAGGCGCAGCCCGTCGCGCAGCAGGCGTTGCCGGAAGCCGCGCGGCAGGCGTTCGGCGAGGAGGTCGCGGCCGATATCCAGCAGCTTGTGGTACTCGACTCCGGACGGGCAGGTGGTTTCGCAGTTGCGGCAGCTCAGGCAGCGATCGAGGTGCAGGCGGGTGCGCTCGCTGGCCTCGTCGCGCTCGAGGAACTGCTTGATCAGGTAGATCCGTCCGCGCGGGCCGTCGAGTTCGTCGCCCAGCTCCTGGTAGGTCGGGCAGGTGGCGTTGCAGAAACCGCAGTGCACGCAGCTGCGCAGGATGCGCTCGGCTTCGGCGGCCTCGGCGCGTTGCCGGGCGGAATCGCAGAGGTTGGTTTGCATCGCGCCTCCTCAGAGTTCGGCGTACATCCGCCCGGGATTGAAGATGCCCTGCGGGTCGAGCTGGCGTTTGAGTGCCCGGTGCAGGCCGAGCAGTCCAGGCGGTAGCGGCTGGAACGGCGCATCGAGATGGCCGGCGCGGTAGCAGGTGGCGTGACCGCCATGGGCGGCGGCCCACGCACGGATGTCCGCGGCCGGCGCGTCGCTTTTCAGCCAGCGCAGCGCCCCGCCCCAGTCCAGCAACTGACGACCGGGCAACGGCGTCTCCGGCGCCAGCGCCGGCAGCGACAGGCGCCAGAGCGGTCGCGGGTCGTCGAAGAACGGCAGGCGCTGCTCGCGCAGGTCGGCCCAGAAGCCGTCCTCGAGCGCTTCGCCACCGAGGCGGTCGCGCGCCGAGCGTACCGAGCCCTCGCCGCCCTCCAGGCGCAGGCGCAGGGCTTCGCCGTCGTGGCAGGCCGCACTGATCGGCAATGGCTGGCCTCCCCACTCGGCCAGCTTGCGCAACGCCGTCGCCACCGGCAGGTCCAGGCTCAGGCCGGCCTGGCAGCGCGGCATGGGCAGCACCTTGAAGGACACTTCGGTGACCACCCCGAGGCAACCGAAGCTGCCCGCCAGCAACCGCGACAGGTCGTAGCCGGCGACGTTCTTCATCACCTCGCCGCCGAAGCGCAGGTGGGTGCCCAGGCCACTGATCAGCCGCGTCCCGAGGACGAAATCGCGTACCGCTCCCGCCCAGGGCCGGCGCGGTCCGGACAGGCCGCTGGCGAGCACCCCGCCGACCGTCGCCCGGCCGCCGAAACCCGGCGCCTCGCAGGCAAGCATCTGCCCGCCGCGCGCCAGCACGGCCTGTAGCTCGTCCAGCGGCGTACCGGCACGGGCGGTGATCACCAGTTCGCAGGGATCGTAGGCGACGATCCCACGGTGTTCGGCGAGCGCCAGCGGTTCGCCCGCAACCGGCCTGCCGAGGAACGCCTTGCTATCGCCACCGACGATGCGCAGCGGCGCGCGCCGCGCCAGGGCGTCGCGGACCCGCTCGAGCAGCGCGCCGGCATGGTCGGCGCCAGCGTCCGGATCGAAATACGGCTGGCTCATCAGAAACGCTCCAGTTCGGGGAACGGCAGTCGACCGTGGCGGACGTGCATGGCGCCGAACTCGGCGCAGCGATGCAGGGTGGGCACGTTCTTGCCGGGATTGAGCAGCCCGGCCGGGTCGAACGCCGCCTTCACGGCGTGGAACAGGGTCAGCTCGTCGGCATTGAACTGAGCGCACATCTGGTTGATCTTCTCGCGGCCGACGCCATGTTCGCCGGTGATGCTGCCGCCTACCGCCACGCACAACTCGAGGATCCTGCCGCCCAGCGCTTCGGCGCGCTCCAGCTCGCCCGCCAGGTTGGCGTCGAAGAGGATCAGCGGGTGCATGTTGCCGTCGCCGGCGTGGAATACGTTGGCCACCCGCAGGCCGTATTCGCGCGAAAGCTCGGCGATGCCATGCAGCACCCGCGGCAGCTCGCGGCGCGGGATGCTGCCGTCCATGCAGTAGTAATCGGGGGAAATCCGCCCGACCGCCGGAAACGCATTCTTGCGCCCGGCCCAGAAGCGCTGGCGCTCGGCCTCGTCTTGGGCCTGTCGCACCGAGGTGGCGCCAGCCGCCTCGAACAGCTCGCGGACCCGCTCGCAATCCTCGTGCACGTCGGCTTCCACGCCATCCAGTTCGCAGAGCAGGATCGCCGCCGCGTCGACCGGGTAACCGGCGTGGATGAAATCCTCGGCGGCGCGGATCGACAGGTTGTCCATCATTTCCAGCCCGGCCGGGACGATGCCGGCACCGATCAGGTCGGCCACCGCCCGCCCGGCGCTTTCCACATCGTCGAAGCTGGCCAGCAGGACCTTCGCCACCGGCGGGCGCGGCAACAGCCTGACGGTGACCTCCACCACCACGCCGAGCAGCCCTTCGGAGCCGGTGAACAGCGCCAGCAGGTCGAAGCCAGCGCTGTCCAGGGCGCTGGACCCCAGGCTCAGGCGCTCGCCTTCCAGGGTCACGATGTCCACCTGCAACAGGTTGTGCACGGTCAGGCCGTACTTCAGGCAATGCACGCCGCCGGCGTTCTCCGCGACGTTGCCGCCGATGGAGCAGGCGATCTGCGAGGACGGGTCCGGTGCGTAGTACAGACCATGAGGGGCAGCGGCCTGGGAGATCGCCAGGTTGCGCACGCCAGGCTGGACCCGGGCGAAACGACCCAGCGGATCGATCTCGAGGATCCGCCGGAAACGCGCCATCACCAGCAGCACGCCGTTCTCCAGCGGCAGCGCGCCGCCGGACAGGCCGGTGCCGGCACCGCGCGCCACGACCGGCACCTTCAGCCGATGGCAGAGGGCGAGCAGGCCCTGAACCTGTTCGATGCGTTCCGGCAATGCCACCAGCAACGGCGTGCAGCGATACGCCGAGAGTCCGTCGCACTCGTAGGGACGCAGGTCTTCCGCGGCGTGCAGCAGTTCGAGGTCGGGCAGGCGGAGGCGCAACTCGGCCAGCAGGCCATCCTTGTCCACCTGCGGCAGCGGACCGTCCAGACGCTCGTCGTAGAGGATGTTCATGGCGGCTGTCCTTGTTGTGGTTATCGGCGGGATCAGCAAGCGTCCACAGCCTGTACCGCGCGGACGGCCGGGGTCCAGCAGGCGTCGAACTGGTCCTACCAGTATCGCCAGGCCCCATGAACATGAGGCGCATGCTAGAAAGCCCGTGAGCTTCTATAGTGAATAACGACAGCCAACTGGTCCTACCAGTGCAACGGGAGCTTCCATGCAGAAACAGCGGGTGGCCGACCAGGTCGCCGAGCGTATCGAGCGGCTGATCGTCGACGGCGTGCTCAAGGTCGGCCAGGCACTGCCGTCCGAGCGGCGCCTGGTGGCCAAGCTCGGCTGCTCGCGCTCGGCCCTGCGCGAGGGCCTGCGGGCGCTGCGCGGGCGCGGCATCATCGATACCGAGCATGGCCGTGGGTCGTTCGTCGCCGATCTCGACCGCAACGCCGACGCCAGCCCGCTGATGCACCTGTTCGGCTCCCAGCCGCGCACCCTCTACGACCTGCTCGAAGTCCGCGCCCTGCTGGAGGGCGAGGCGGCCCGCCTGGCAGCGCTACGCGGCACCGAGGCAGACTTCGTCCTGCTCGCCCGGCGCTACGAAGAGATGCTCGCCAGCCACGAGGAAACCCAGCCGATCGATCCCCGCGAGCACGCCCGCCGCGACCACGCGTTCCACCGGGCGATCAGCGAGGCATCGCACAATCCGGTGCTGGTGCATACCCTGCAATCGCTCAACGAACTGCTGCTGAGCACGGTGTTCGCCTCGGTGAACAACCTCTATCACCGGCCGCCGCAGAAGCGCCAGATCGACCGCCAGCACGCGCGCCTCTACGCGGCCCTCCGCGAGCGCCAGCCGGACCAGGCGCAACGGGCGGCGCGCGAACATATCCACAGCATCCGCGACAACCTGCGGGAGATCGAGCAGGAAGAACAGCGCCTGGTCCGCGCCACCCTGCGCCTGAACGGCTGGGGCTGACGCGCCACCGCGTCGCAGACCGGCCGCCGGCCGAACATGCTACCCTCGCCGCCTTCTGCCGCCGTCTCGTAGTCCCGTCATGCCCAGCAATGCGCTCTGGCTTCGCGCCGACCAACTGTCCAGCGTCTCCCCCGCCGTCCTCGACTGGCTGTTCGACGAGGGGTCGCTGACCCGGCGCCTGACCGCCCTGGCCGACGGCGCGTTCCGCGTCGAACCCCTGCTGGAAGGCTGGCAGACCCTGCGCGACGACGAATGCCAGGGGCTCGACGTCCCTACCGGCAGTAGCGGCTGGGTCCGCGAGGTCTACCTGCATGGCCACGACCGTCCCTGGGTGTTCGCCCGCAGCGTGGCGGCGCGCAGCGCCCTGGAAGGCTCGGGCTTCGACCTGGCGCTGCTCGGCACCCGCTCGCTGGGCGAGTTGCTGTTCAGCGACAGCGCCTTCGAGCGCGGGCCCATCGAAGTCTGCCGCTATCCGGCGGCCGGTCTGCCCGCCGAGGTCCGCGCCGAGGGTCTCTGGGGCCGTCGCTCACGGTTTTCCCGCGGCGCGCTCGGGGTGCTGGTGGCGGAGGTGTACCTACCGCGCCTGTGGGACCAGGCGGGAATCGCCGACGTATAATCCCCCGGTCGACTCCGGAGGTCCCCATGTTCGTCACCCTGATCAAGCCGCTGGCCCGCCTGCACCCCCGCGCCTGGGACTTCGTCCAACTGGTGCGGCTGGACCGGCCGATCGGCATCTACCTGCTGCTCTGGCCGACCCTCTGGTCGCTGTGGATCGCCGCGGACGGCGTGCCGGAACTGAAGAACCTGCTGATCTTCGTCCTCGGCGTCATCCTGATGCGCGCCGCCGGCTGCGTGATCAATGATTTCGCCGACCGCAATTTCGACGGCCATGTCGCACGCACCAAGGCG
This sequence comes from Pseudomonas aeruginosa, assembly GCF_001457615.1. Classification (GTDB taxonomy): domain Bacteria; phylum Pseudomonadota; class Gammaproteobacteria; order Pseudomonadales; family Pseudomonadaceae; genus Pseudomonas; species Pseudomonas aeruginosa. The sequence goes on from NZ_LN831024.1 coordinate 6,076,353, forward strand.
CGCCCGCTGGCCACCGGCAAGATCAGCGTGCGCGAGGCCTGGATCACCTTCGCCGTCCTGGTCGCGCTGAGCTTCGGCCTGGTCCTGCTGACCAATGCAACGACCGTCTGGCTGTCGTTCGGCGCGGTAGCCGTGGCCTCGCTCTACCCCTTCATGAAGCGCTACACCTACTATCCGCAGGTGGTGCTGGGCGCCGCCTATTCCTGGGGCATCCTGATGGCCTTCACCGCCGAGCGCGGCGAATTGCCGGCCAGCGCCTGGCTGCTGTTCCTGGCCAACGTGCTGTGGACGGTCGCCTATGACTCCTACTACGCGATGACCGACCGCGAGGACGACCTGAAGATCGGCATCAAGTCCACCGCAATCCTCTTCGGCGATGCCGACCGCCTGATCATCGGCAGCCTGCAGGGCCTGACCCTGCTCCTGCTAGTGCTGGCCGGCAACCGCTTCGAACTGGGCCTGTGCTTCTACCTCGGCCTGGCGGTGGCGGCGGCCTGCTTCGTCTGGGAAGCCTGGTCGACCCGCGACCGCGACCCGCAGGCCTGCTTCCGCGCCTTCCTGCACAACCACTGGGCTGGCCTGGCGATCTTCCTCGGCACGGTCGCCGACTACGCGCTGCGTTGAGCGGCGCGCAGGCCGGCGACCATCTAGTCCATGTCCGGCTGGGCGACGTGCCAGGCGCCCATCTTGCCGTCACCGTTCTTGTCGCCAGGCTTCTTGTCCTGGATGAAGGTATAAAGGGGCTTGCCGTAGTAGGCCCACTGCTGGGTGCCGTCCTCGCGAGCGACCAGGCTCCAGTCGCCGCTGGCCTGCGCTCCCTGGGCCGCTGCCAGCGGCGGCCAGTTCTTCGCGCACTGCCCGGAACAGGCGGATTGCCCTTCGCTGTCCTTGTCGTAGGTATAGAGCGTCATGCCCTTGCCATCGACCAGCACGCCGTCCTTCTCGGTGGCCGGCGCCACCGTTTCCTGGGCCAGCGCGGCGAACGCCGGCAGGGCCAGCGCCAGACCCAGCGCCAGGTGGATTCTGTTCATCGCGTCTCTCTCCTGTGTCTTCAGGTGGAGCGTTCGCCGCCCGCAGGGACGGCACCGGAACCTGTTGAGCATAGCCCCGCCGCAGGCAGTCGGCGGAAACTACGCCGTTGTGTCACATACCTGACACAATTTCGTTATCTAATGCGGCGCAAGACAGATCGACCCGAGGCAAGACCATGGTTGGCAAGACAATCCTCATCGTTGATGACGAAGCACCGATTCGCGAGATGATCGCCGTGGCCCTGGAGATGGCCGGCTACGAGTGCCTGGAGGCGGAAAATACCCAGCAGGCGCACGCGGTGATCGTCGACCGCAAGCCGGACCTGATCCTGCTCGACTGGATGCTCCCCGGCACTTCCGGCATCGAACTGGCGCGACGCCTGAAGCGTGACGAACTGACCGTCGACATCCCGATCATCATGCTCACCGCCAAGGGCGAGGAGGACAACAAGATCCAGGGCCTGGAGGTCGGCGCCGACGACTACATCACCAAGCCGTTCTCGCCCCGCGAGCTGGTCGCCCGCCTGAAGGCCGTGCTGCGCCGCACCGGGCCTGGCGACAGCGAGGCGCCGATCGAGGTTGGCGGCCTGCTGCTGGACCCGATCAGCCACCGCGTGACCATCGACGGCAAGCCGGCCGAGATGGGCCCCACCGAGTACCGCCTGCTGCAGTTCTTCATGACTCACCAGGAACGCGCCTATACCCGCGGCCAACTGCTGGACCAGGTCTGGGGCGGCAACGTCTATGTCGAGGAGCGCACCGTCGACGTGCATATCCGCCGCCTGCGCAAGGCGCTCGGCGAGGTCTACGAAAATCTGGTTCAGACTGTCCGCGGGACCGGCTATCGTTTCTCCACCAAGAGCTGACCCCGCGCCCGGCCGCTCGGCGGCCGGAGTCGTTTCCCCTGGACGGTCCGTGACGGACCGCCACTGGACAGGATGCAATCCGTCGTGAACCAAGACTGGCGTGGAGCGCTGATCCGCCACCTGCTTCTCGTGCTGGCCGCCAGCCTCGTGCTCGGCGTGGTCAGCGGCCATTACGGCTGGGCCCTGGCCCTCGGCCTGGCTCTCTACCTCGGCTGGACCCTCTGGCAGCTACTACGCCTGCACCAGTGGCTGCGCAACCACCAGCCAGACGAGCCACCGCCGGACAGCTACGGCCTCTGGGGCGAAGTCTTCGACAATATCTACCACCTGCAACGCCGCAACCAGCGCGCCCGTGGCCGCCTGCAGGCGGTGATCGACCGGATCCAGGAGTCCACCGCGGCGCTGCGTGACGCGGTGATCATGCTCGACAGCGACGGCAATCTGGAATGGTGGAACCTCGCCGCGGAAAACCTGCTCGGCCTGAAGACCCCGCAGGACGGCGGCCAGCCGGTGAGCAACCTGATCCGCCATCCGCGCTTCAAGGAATACTTCGACCAGGAGGATTACCGCGAGCCGCTGGAAATCCCCTCGCCGATCAACGAGCGCCTGCGCCTGCAATTCCACATCACCCTCTACGGCAACCGCGAGCACCTGATGCTGGTCCGCGACGTCACCCGCGTCCACCAGCTGGAGCAGATGCGCAAGGACTTCGTGGCCAACGTCTCCCACGAGCTGCGCACGCCGCTGACGGTGATCGCCGGCTACCTGGAGACCCTCCTCGACAACGTCGAGGATGTGAACCCGCGCTGGCTGCGCGCCCTGCAACAGATGCAGCAGCAGGCCGGACGCATGCAGAACCTGCTCAACGACCTGCTCCTGCTGGCCAAGCTGGAGGCCACCGACTACCCCGGCGACAACAAGCCGGTGGCGGTGGACGCTCTCCTCGCCAGCATCCGTAACGACGCCCAGGCCCTGTCCGCCGGGCGCAACCACCGCATCAGCCTGGACGCCGCCCCCGCTGTGCAGCTCAAGGGCAGCGAGGCGGAACTGCGCAGCGCCTTCTCCAACCTGGTATTCAACGCGGTGAAGTACACCCCCGACGAAGGCGAGATCCGCATCCGCTGGTGGGCCGACGAACAGGGCGCGCACCTGTCGGTGCAGGACACCGGTATCGGCGTCGACCCCAAGCACCTGCCGCGCCTGACCGAGCGCTTCTACCGGGTGGACTCCAGCCGCGCCTCCAACACCGGCGGCACCGGCCTCGGCCTGGCCATCGTCAAGCACGTGCTGATCCGCCACCGCGCGCGCCTGGAAATCAGCAGCGTGCCCGGCAAGGGCAGCACCTTCACCTGCCATTTCGCCCCGGCGCAGGTCGCCGAGGCCGAGCGCAAGGCGCCGAAGTGAACCTCGTCGCAGTGCCGCGCCGCCGGCGTCGGCACGGCCAAGGCTTGCAAGCGACGACACAGCCCCTCATTCTTAAGGGCCTTTTGGCTACCGCACACCCCCATGGACCCTTCTCCTAGTACCAGCATCGCCACCTATTTCGCCGATGCCGGCCTGATCCTCTTCGCGCTTTTCCTCGTCCTGCTCAATGGCTTCTTCGTCGCCGCCGAGTTCGCCATGGTCAAGCTCCGCGCCACCCGCGTGGAAACCATCGCCAAGCAGCACGGCTGGCGCGGCGCCATCCTGCGCAAGGTTCACAACCAGCTGGACGCCTACCTGTCCGCCTGCCAGCTGGGCATCACCCTGGCCTCCCTGGGCCTGGGCTGGGTCGGCGAGCCGGCCTTCGCCGAACTCCTGGAACCGCTGCTGGCGATGATCGGCGTGCATTCCGACGAACTGATCCGCGGGATCTCCTTCTTCACCGCGTTCTTCATCATTTCCTACCTGCACATCGTGGTCGGCGAGCTGGCGCCCAAGTCCTGGGCGATCCGCAAACCGGAACTGCTGTCGCTGTGGACGGCGGTGCCGCTGTACCTCTTCTACTGGCTGATGTACCCGGCGATCTGGCTGCTCAACGCCAGCGCCAACGCCATCCTCAAGATCGCCGGCCAGGGCGAGCCCGGCCCGCACCACGAGCATCACTACAGCCGCGACGAACTGAAGCTGATCCTCCACTCCAGCCGCGCCCAGGACCCCAGCGACCAGGGCATGCGCGTGCTGGCCTCGGCGGTGGAGCTGGGCGAGCTGGAGGTGGTCGACTGGGCCAACTCCCGCGAAGACCTGGTCTACCTCGAGCACGACGCGCCGCTGGCGGACATCCTCGCGGTGATCCGCCGCCACAAGTACAGCCGCTACCCGGTCTGGGACAGCCACAAGGGCGAGTTCATCGGCCTGCTGCACATCAAGGACCTGCTGCTGGCGCTGTCCGCCCTGGACAGCCTGCCGGAGACCTTCGACCTCGACGAACTGGTGCGCCCGCTGGAGATCGTCACCAAGCACACCCCGCTGTCGCGCCTGCTGGAGCAGTTCCGCAAGGGCGGCGCGCACTTCGCCGTGGTGGAAGAGGCCGATCACAAGGTGGTCGGCTTCCTGACCATGGAAGACGTGCTGGAAGTGCTGGTCGGCGACATCCAGGACGAACACCGCAAGACCGAGCGCGGCATCCTCGCCTACCAGCCGGGCAAGCTGCTGGTGCGCGGCGACACACCGCTGTTCAAGCTCGAGCGCCTGCTCGGCATCGACCTCGATCATGTCGAGGCAGACACTCTCGCCGGGCTGGTCTACGACACCCTGAAGCGGGTGCCGGAGGAAGAGGAAGTCCTCGACACCGAGGGCCTGCGGATCATCGTGAAGAAGATGCGCGGTCCGAAGATCGTCCTGGCCAAGGTGGTCAAGCTCGACTGAGACGAGCCGGCGCCGCCACGGCGCCGGCGACTTTTCAAGGCTCGCGGACGATGGCGAAGTTCGGCAGGCTGTCGACCGGCTGGGCGAAGTCGTAGGGAATCGACTCCAGCGCCAGGCCGACGTTGCGCTGGATCACGAAGTGCAGGTGCGGCCCGCTGCTGTTGCCGGTGTTGCCGGAGCGCGCCAGCGGCGTGCCGACCTGGACCCGCTGGCCCTCGGCGACCAGTACCGAATGGCGCATCAGGTGCAGGTAGACGCCCATGGTGCCGTCGTCGTGCAGGATGCGGACGAAGTTGCCCGAGGGATTGTTGCCGCGCCCGCTCTGGTTGTTCTCGATCTTCACCACGGTGCCGCCGCGGGCGGCGATGATCGGCGTGCCCTCGGGCATGGCGATGTCCATCGCGTAGCGGCCCTTGGGGGTGAAGTGGCTGTACTTGCCATTGGCGCCCTGGGACAGGCGGAACGGCCCGCCGCGCCAGGGCAGCGGATAGCGATAGAGCAGCGGCTGCTGGCGCGGGTCGCCGAGCGCGTAACGCAGCTTCGGGGTGTAGCTCATCGGCTTGCCGGCCTTGCGCGGCGCCAGGGTCGCCAGGCGCACCTGGCTGCGCGCCGGGACCACCCAGCGAATCGGCCCGTCGGGCACCCCAACGGCATTGCGCGGGTTGCGGATCCGCAACTCGACCTCGACCGGCGCGTAGAGGTCGTTGCGCACCTGCAGGGTCTCGCCACCCGCGTGCTTCTTCGTCTCCAGCTTCACTTCCCGTTCCAGGTGCTCGACCATCCGGTCGCGGAAGACGAACACCTGCGCCCCGGCCACGGCGCGGTCGGAGTAGGTCACCACGCCATTGGCGTCGGTGTACTTGTAGATGGTCAGGGCCGCAGCCGGAGCTGCCGCGGCGAACAGGCCACAGAGAAGGAGAAGGCGCCCTAGCATGACTGCACGGATCGTGTCGTTCTGGTTATCCCGAATCGGCAAGACTAGCAGCGCTTTATTGCCAGGGCGAGACGACAGCGAGCGGGCTGTGAACGGATCGTCGGGAAAAAACCGCTCAGGCGCCGGGAACGTAGTGCTTCTGGGTACTTCCGCGGGCGATCAGGCGCGACAGGTAGTCGAGCTTCTGCGGGTCGCGGTCGACGAAACGCAGGGTCAACAGCAGCCAATCGCTATCCGGCTTCGGCTCCAGCGCGGCGATGGCGTGCAGGTAGCCGTTCAGGCGCGCCACGTCGCTGTTTTCCTCGAGGTCCAGCACCGCGCTTTCCAGCACCTGCGGCAACGGGTCGGCGCGCTTCACCACCAGTTGCGCTTCCTTCAGACTGACCGCCTTGATCACGCAGGGCATGCTGCTCTGCGGCAGGCGCAATTGCGCCTGCCCCAGCGGGTTGCCGCTGCCGGCGGGACGCGCGCTGGCCTGGGGAGCCGAAGCCGGCTTCGGCGCGGGGCCGGTTTTGCCGGACTGGCGGCGGGCTTGATCACCTCGGCGCGACCACCGGTCAGGGCGGCCAGCGAATCGTTGGCCATGCCGCTGGCGATCTCCCGGCGCGGCGCGTGGGCCGCCAGGGCTTCCAGCTTGCCGCTGCGGCTCAGGGCCTTCTTGATCTTGGCCACCAGTTGGTCATTGGAGAATGGCTTGCCGATGTAGTCCGACACCCCGGCCTGGATCGCCTGGACCACGTTCTCCTTGTCGCCGCGACTGGTGACCATGATGAACGGGGTAGTCTTGAGGTTTTCCTGGGCACGGCACCAGGTCAGCAGTTCGAGGCCGGACATCTCCGGCATCTCCCAATCGCAGAGGATCAGGTCGACGTTCTGCCGACTGAGCAGTTGCTGGGCCTTGCGGCCGTTCACGGCCTCCTCGATATGAAGGCCGGGGAAGTTGTCGCGCAACCCTTTCTTCATCAGATCTCGGATGAAGGGGGCGTCATCCACCACTAGCGCGCTGACTTTGCTCATCGACTTCTCCTGGACAGGTCCGCCTAGGATAGCCTCCCCTGCTGGCAGGATGCCAAGCCTTGCTGCAGTCGCGCGAAGAAACAAGGCTCCAGGTCAAGGGAGCCTTGCCTGCGGAAGATCACTCGCCGCGGTTGTTCTCGACCTCTTCCTTCATGCGGGTCAGGCCGATGTGGCGAACGTCGGTGCCGCGAACCAGGTAGATCACCAGCTCGGCGATGTTGCGCGCATGGTCGCCGATGCGCTCCAGCGAGCGCAGGGCCCAGATGATGTTGAGCACGCGGGATATCGCCCGCGGGTCTTCCATCATGTAGGTGACCAGCTCGCGCAGGGCGGTCTTGTACTCGCGATCGACGGTCTTGTCGTACTGCGCCACGGACAGCGCCAGGTCGGCATCGAAGCGGGCGAAGGCGTCCAGTGCCTCCTGCACCATCTTCTGTACCTGGCTGCCGATGTGCCGAACCTCGACGTAGCCGCGCGGCGACTCGCCTTCCTCGCACAGCTGGATGGCGCGGCGGGCGACCTTGGAGGCCTCGTCGCCGATCCGCTCGAGGTCGATCACCGACTTCGAGATGCTGATGATCAGGCGCAGGTCGGAGGCCGCCGGCTGACGCCGGGCGAGGATACGCACGCACTCCTCGTCGATGTTGCGCTCCATCTGGTTGATCTGGTCGTCGATCTCGCGGACCTGCTGGGCGAGGCCGGAGTCGGCGTCGATCAGCGCGTTGACCGCGTCGTTGACCTGCTTTTCCACCAGCCCGCCCATGGCCAGGAGGTGGCTGCGCACATCCTCCAGCTCGGCGTTGAACTGCTGGGAGATGTGATGGGTGAGACTGTCTTTGTTGATCATGTGGGGAATCCTTCTGGAGCCGCTGCGACCGGTGACATCAACGAGCTACGGAGAGCGCCGGAGGCAGCGGTATCGCCGCGCCTCCGGACGCGCCGCTAGCCGTAGCGGCCGGTGATGTAGTCTTCGGTCTGCTTCTTCGCCGGGTTGGTGAACAGCGTATCGGTGTCGCCGAACTCGATCAGCTTGCCCATGTACATGAACGCCGTATAGTCGGAAACCCGCGCGGCCTGCTGCATGTTGTGGGTAACGATGACGATGGTGAACTTCGACTTCAACTCGTAGATCAGCTCTTCGATCTTCAGCGTGGAGATCGGGTCCAGCGCCGAGCACGGCTCGTCGAGCAGCAGCACTTCCGGTTCCACCGCGATGGTCCGGGCGATCACCAGGCGCTGCTGCTGGCCGCCGGACAGGCCGAGGGCGGGCTCGTGCAGGCGATCCTTCACCTCCTCCCACAGCGCAGCCCCCTTCAGCGCCCACTCGACGGCCTCGTCAAGTACGCGCTTCTTGTTGATGCCCTGGATACGCAGGCCGTAGACCACGTTCTCGTAGATGCTCTTGGGGAACGGGTTGGGCTTCTGGAACACCATGCCGACGCGACGGCGCAGCTCGGCGACGTCGACGCCCTTGGCGAAGATGTTGTGGCCATCGAGGCGAATCTCGCCTTCGACGCGGCAGCCATCCACCAGGTCGTTCATCCGGTTGAAGCAGCGCAGCAAGGTCGACTTGCCGCAGCCGGACGGGCCGATGAAGGCGGTCACGCGCTGCTTCGGAATGTTCATCCGGACGTCGAAAAGGGCCTGCTTGGCGCCGTAGAACAGGTTCAGCCCGGGCACTTCCAGTTCGACACTTTCGGAAGCCAGGTCGAGGCTCTGGCGGTCGCGGCCGAGCGCATCGAAGTTGATGCCGTGGCTGGCGGTCTCGTTTTGCATGGGAAGCTCCCTCAATCAGTTTTCCAGGGCCTTGTACTTCTCGCGCAGGCGATTGCGGATCGCGATGGCGGAGAAGTTCAGCAGGGCGATCACCACGACCAGCAGCAACGCCGTAGCGTATACCAGCGGCCGTGCGGCCTCGACGTTGGGGCTCTGGAAACCGACGTCGTAGATATGGAAACCGAGGTGCATGATCTTCTGGTCGAGATGCACGTACGGATAGTTACCGTCGACCGGCAGCGACGGTGCCAGTTTCACCACGCCGACCAGCATCAGCGGCGCCACTTCGCCGGCGGCACGGGCCACGGCGAGGATCAGGCCGGTCATCATCGCCGGGCTGGCCATCGGCAGGACGATCTTCCACAGCGTTTCCGCCTTGGTCGCGCCGAGCGCCAGGGAGCCTTCGCGGACCGCGCGCGGAATCCGCGCCAGGCCTTCCTCGGTGGCGACGATCACCACCGGCACGGCGAGGATCGCCAGGGTCAGCGAGGCCCAGAACAGCCCGGGGGTACCGAAGGTCGGCGCCGGCAGGGCCTCGGGGAAGAACAGCCGGTCGATGGAACCGCCCAGCACGTAGACGAAGAAACCCAGGCCGAACACGCCGTAGACGATCGCCGGTACGCCGGCGAGGTTGTTCACGGCGATGCGGATCACCCGGGTCAGCGGCCCCTGCTTGGCGTACTCGCGCAGGTAGACCGCAGCGATCACGCCGAACGGGGTGACGATCAGCGCCATCACCAGGGTCATCATCACGGTGCCGAAGATCGCCGGGAAGATACCGCCCTCGGTATTGGCCTCGCGCGGATCGTCGCTGAGGAACTCCCAGAGCTTCTTGAAGTACACCGTCATCTTGGTGCCCAGGCCCATGGCGTTGGGCTGGTAGGCATGCACCAGCTTGCCAAGGGTGATTTCGCTCTCGCGGCCGCTGGCGTCGCGCATTACCACGCTGTCGCGGTTGAACTCCTGGTGCAGGCCGTTGAGCTGCTCTTCCAGGACCTTGTAGCGCGCCTGCAACTCGCTGCGCTCGGCGGCCAGGTCGGCCTGGGCGGCGGCGTCCAGCTTGCCGTCCAACTGCAACTTGCGCTCTTTCAGGCGCAGGCGCTCGAGACCGTGGTTGATCCCGCCGATGTCGCCCTTCTCCAGCTTGTAGAGCTTGGCGTAGAGGTCATCCACCCGCTGCATGCGCTTCTGCAGTTCGCCTACCGCGGCGTCGCCTTCGGCGACCACCTGGCCGTTCTCCTTGACGCTCAGCAGGTAGCCGTAGAAGTTGCCCCACTCGCGGCGTTCGAGAACCATCAGCGCTTCGGGACGCTTGATGTCCTGCAGCCACTCGCCGACGACCCAGGAGAAATCGCTGCCGTAAAGCTCGCGGTTGCCCAGCTTGAGCAGCTCGCGGGTCATGAATTCGGGGCCGGCCTCCGGGACCGGCATGCCGGCGCTGCGCAGGCGCGCGCGCGGCACTTCCTCGGCCTGGACCACCTCGCCGATCACGGTCTTGGCGGCTTCGCCAGGGATCTGGTAAGTCGCCTCGATGACGTTCGCCGGCCAGAAGTGGCCGAGGCCGCGTACCGCGATCACCGCCAGCAGGCCGATGGTCATGATCACCGCGATCGACACCGCGCCGGCGTTCATCCACACCCAGGGCGAGCCGCTGCCGAACCAGGCTTTGACGGTTTCCTGTTTCTGTTTCACAGAGCTATACCTCCGCCGCTTACAACGACGCGTATTTCTTGCGCAGACGCTGACGGATCAGCTCTGCCAGGGTGTTCATCACGAAGGTGAACGTCAGCAGTACCAGCGCCGAGAGGAACAGCACGCGGTAGTGGCTGCCGCCGACCTCCGACTCGGGCATCTCCACCGCGACGTTGGCCGCCAGGGTGCGCATCCCCTCGAAGATATTCACTTCCATCACCGGGGTATTGCCGGTCGCCATCAGCACGATCATGGTCTCGCCGACGGCGCGGCCCATGCCGATCATCAGCGCCGAGAAGATGCCTGGACTGGCGGTCAGGATCACCACGCGGGTCAGCGTCTGCCAGGGCGTGGCGCCCAGTGCCAGGGAGCCGTAGGTGAGGCTGCGCGGCACGCTGAAGATGGCGTCCTCGGCGATCGAGAAGATATTCGGGATCACCGCGAAGCCCATTGCCAGCCCGACGATCAGGGCATTGCGCTGGTCGTAGGTGATGCCCAGGTCGTGGCTCAGCCAGAGGCGCATGTCGCCGCCGAAGAAGGTGGTCTCCAGGTGCGGGCTCAGCCACAGGGCGAAGGCGCCGACGGCAAGCACCACCGGGATCAGCAGCGCGGCTTCCCAGCCGGCCGGCAGGCTCAGACGGATACGCTCGGGCAGGCGACTCCAGAGCAGGCCGGCAAGAAGGATGCCCAGCGGCGTCAGCAACAGCAGGCTGAACACACCCGGCAGGTGGCCTTCGACGTAGGGCGCCAGGAACAGGCCGGCGAAGAAGCCGAGGATCACCGTCGGCAGCGCCTCCATCAGCTCGATCACCGGCTTGACCTTGCGGCGCATCGCCGGAGCCATGAAATAGGCGGTGTAGACGGCGGCCGCGATGGCCAGCGGAGCTGCCAGGATCATCGCGTAGAAGGCGGCCTTGAGCGTGCCGAAGGTCAGCGGCGAGAGGCTCAGCTTCGGTTCGAAGTCGGTGGTCGCGGCGGTGGACTGCCAGACGTAGGCCGGCTTGTCGTAGCTCTCGTACCAGACCTTGCCCCAGAGCGCGCTCCAGGAGATTTCCGGGTGCGGGTTGCTCAGGGCGAAGCGGTGGATCTTGCCACCCTGCTCCAGCAGCAGGCGGTTGGCCCGCGGCGACAGGGTGATGACCCCGGAAGAGTCGGCGACCGGCTGGACCAGCAGGGTACGGTGCGCGGTGCTGTGGAAGACGCCGAGGTTGCCCTTCTCGTCCAGGGCGATGAAGCCCTTGCGCCGTTGTTCCGGAGCGATGGCGCTGATCGGCGCGCCATCCAGGTTGAAGTCGCGAACGTGCGACAGGCGCGGTTCGCCGTCGGTATCGCGAGCCATGAACCACTGGGCGATGCCACCCTTGGAGTCGCCCACCAGCAGCGAGATGCCGCCCAGCAGTTGGGTGCTCGCGGTGACCTCGGCGTTGGGGTCTTCCAGCAGCTTGTAGCGACCGTTCAACTGGCGGCTGTGCAGGTCGAACACATCGGCGGTGGCACGTCCGTTGATCACGTACAGCCACTGCTTGCGCGGGTCGAGGTAGATGGCTTTCACCGGTTCGGCGATCTGCGGGAGTTCGATGCGCTCCTCGTCCAGCGTGCTTTCGCCGGTCAGCATGTTCTCTTCCCGAGTCATGCTCAACAGCAGCAGTTGCTTGTCGACGGAGCCAGCCAGCAGCAGGCTGTCGTCGCCGGCATTGATGCTCACATGCTCCAGCGGGCGGCCCTGCGGATCGAGACCGATCGGGGTCTCGCCGTAGGGGAAGGCGATCTCCGGGGTGATGGTCTTCTTGTTGTCCGGGTAGGTGACCTTGTAGGTGTGCTGGAACACCAGCACCTGTCCGTTGGACAGGCCCAGGGCGACCGTCGGGCTGCCCGGCTGGTCCTGGGCGATCGAGCGGATCTCGCTGCCCGCCGGAAGCGGCAGAGCGACACGCTTCAGTTCGACACCGGTCTTGGCGTTGAAGAAGAGAATCTCGCCCTGGCCGCCGACGCGCATGGCCACCTGGTTCTGCTCCTCGATGCTGAGCAGCAGGGGCACCTGCGCCTGCTGCATCCAGGCCGGAGTCAGCGCTTCGCGGGTCTCCAGGTCGGCGCCGCGGAACAGCGGGAGCACGACGTAGGCCAGGTAGAAGAAGATCAGGGTGATCGCCGCCAGCACGGCCAGGCCGCCGACCAGCACGTACCAGCGGGTCAGGCGGTCCTTGAGGGCACGGATGCGGCGCTTGCGTTGCAGGGCTGGCGTATTGAAGTCAATCCGCTCGGGAGCAAGGGAGGAGTTCATCGGGGAGTTGGCCATGTCGTTCATGGGGTGACACCCTAAAGGCTCTGTATGACAGACAGATGACAGCAACATGACGCAACAAAGCCCGCCAGCAGAGCCTCGCTGGCGGGAAAGGCCGGCGGATCCTAGCGCCCGCCGGCAGAGCTTTCATGCCTGGACGGCCCATCGCTGGGCCATCCGCTCAAGTCACTGGATTACAGGCCCAGTTCCTTGATCGCCTTCTCGGCCACCTTGGCCGGCAGCGGGATGTAGCCGTCCTTGACCACGACCTGCTGGCCGGTCTTGGACAGGACCAGCTTGAGGAACTGAGCCTCCAGCGGGTCCAGCGGCTTGTTCGGCGCCTTGTTCACGTAGACGTAGAGGAAGCGCGACAGCGGATAGGTGCCGTTCAGGGCGTTCTGCTCGTTGTCCTCGACGAAGGCAGCGCCTTCCTTCTTGGCCAGGGCCACGGTCTTCACGCTGGCGGTCTTGTAGCCGATACCGGAGTAGCCGATGCCGTTCAGCGACTGGCTGACCGACTGCACCACGGAAGCCGAACCCGGCTGCTCGTTGACGTTCGGACGGAAGTCGCCTTTGCACAGGGCTTCTTCCTTGAAGTAGCCGTAGGTGCCGGAAACCGAGTTGCGGCCGAACAGTTGCACCGGCTTCTTCGCCCAGTCGCCGGTCAGGCCCAGGTCGCCCCAGGTCTTCACGTCCTGCTTGCTGCCACACAGGCGGGTAGCGGAGAAGATCGCATCGACCTGCTGCATGGTCAGGCCTTTGATCGGGTTGTCCTTGTGCACGAAGATCGCCAGGGCGTCGACAGCGACCGGGACGGCGGTCGGCTTATAGCCGTACTTCTGCTCGAAAGCCTGCAGCTCGACGTCCTTCATCTTGCGGCTCATCGGGCCCAGGTTGGCGGTGCCTTCGGTCAGGGCCGGCGGCGCGGTGGAAGAACCGGCAGCCTGGATCTGGATGTTCACGTTCGGATAGAGGCGCTTGTACTCCTCGGCCCACATGGTCATCAGGTTGGCCAGAGTGTCGGAGCCGACGCTCGACAGGTTGCCCGACACACCGCTGGCTTTCTGATATTCCGGCAGCGCCGGGTCGATCGCGGCTACCGCGGAAGCGGCGCCTACGCCTGCGGCGACGAACGTCAGGGCCGCCATCAAACGCTTGAGTTTCATGCCTTGCTCCTTGGACAGGATGGGGTTGGATGGAACGGGGGCCAGTATCGTCAGGCCGCATGAAGACTCTATGAAAGGAATGTGACAGTTGGATGAAATGCCATCAGCCTTCCGACATTTTTCCGCAAGCCTTGGGAGAAGCCCTGCCACACCCCTAAAAGCCTGGAAACACAAGGGCTCCAGCCTTTCACGGAGGGGCCCGGGAGGCCCTCTGGAGCGCGTTTTCGATCCGCCTGGGGGAGGTAGCCGTCCATCCGTTTCATGCAGGATGGGTAGTTTCCAGGGCAATTGTGACAGTCGCCGCCGGCATTCGCAGTCGAGAAAAGAAGCGAGGAAGCACGCCTTTTTCCGCGCGCAAAAGCAAAACCCCCGGTCATCGCTGACCAGGGGTTTTGGGATAGGAGCTTGACGATGACCTACTCTCACATGGGGAGACCCCACACTACCATCGGCGATGCGTCGTTTCACTTCTGAGTTCGGGAAGGGATCAGGTGGTTCCAACGCTCTATGATCGTCAAGCAATTCGGTTGGATATCCGTTCGCTTGGGCTTACGTCTATCCGGATTCAGGTATGTGATTTCAAGGTGTTTGCGGTTCATGCGAACTTTCGGTTCGTCGACTTCACCTTACAACACACAATCATCAGATTGTTTGGGTGTTATATGGTCAAGCCTCACGGGCAATTAGTACTGGTTAGCTCAACGCCTCACAACGCTTACACACCCAGCCTATCAACGTCGTAGTCTTCGACGGCCCTTCAGGGGAATCAAGTTCCCAGTGAGATCTCATCTTGAGGCAAGTTTCCCGCTTAGATGCTTTCAGCGGTTATCTTTTCCGAACATAGCTACCCGGCAATGCCACTGGCGTGACAACCGGAACACCAGAGGTTCGTCCACTCCGGTCCTCTCGTACTAGGAGCAGCCCCTCTCAAATCTCAAACGTCCACGGCAGATAGGGACCGAACTGTCTCACGACGTTCTAAACCCAGCTCGCGTACCACTTTAAATGGCGAACAGCCATACCCTTGGGACCGGCTTCAGCCCCAGGATGTGATGAGCCGACATCGAGGTGCCAAACACCGCCGTCGATATGAACTCTTGGGCGGTATCAGCCTGTTATCCCCGGAGTACCTTTTATCCGTTGAGCGATGGCCCTTCCATACAGAACCACCGGATCACTAAGACCTACTTTCGTACCTGCTCGACGTGTCTGTCTCGCAGTCAAGCGCGCTTTTGCCTTTATACTCTGCGACCGATTTCCGACCGGTCTGAGCGCACCTTCGTACTCCTCCGTTACTCTTTAGGAGGAGACCGCCCCAGTCAAACTGCCCACCATACACTGTCCTCGATCCGGATCACGGACCAGAGTTAGAACCTCAAGCATGCCAGGGTGGTATTTCAAGGATGGCTCCACGCGAACTGGCGTCCACGCTTCAAAGCCTCCCACCTATCCTACACAAGCAGGCTCAAAGTCCAGTGCAAAGCTACAGTAAAGGTTCACGGGGTCTTTCCGTCTAGCCGCGGATACACTGCATCTTCACAGCGATTTCAATTTCACTGAGTCTCGGGTGGAGACAGCGCCGCCATCGTTACGCCATTCGTGCAGGTCGGAACTTACCCGACAAGGAATTTCGCTACCTTAGGACCGTTATAGTTACGGCCGCCGTTTACCGGGGCTTCGATCAAGAGCTTCGCTTGCGCTAACCCCATCAATTAACCTTCCGGCACCGGGCAGGCGTCACACCCTATACGTCCACTTTCGTGTTTGCAGAGTGCTGTGTTTTTAATAAACAGTCGCAGCGGCCTGGTATCTTCGACCAGCCAGAGCTTACGGAGTAAATCCTTCACCCTAGCCGGCGCACCTTCTCCCGAAGTTACGGTGCCATTTTGCCTAGTTCCTTCACCCGAGTTCTCTCAAGCGCCTTGGTATTCTCTACCCGACCACCTGTGTCGGTTTGGGGTACGGTTCCTGGTTACCTGAAGCTTAGAAGCTTTTCTTGGAAGCATGGCATCAACCACTTCGTCATCTAAAAGACGACTCGTCATCAGCTCTCGGCCTTGAAACCCCGGATTTACCTAAGATTTCAGCCTACCACCTTAAACTTGGACAACCAACGCCAAGCTGGCCTAGCCTTCTCCGTCCCTCCATCGCAGTAACCAGAAGTACAGGAATATTAACCTGTTTCCCATCGACTACGCTTTTCAGCCTCGCCTTAGGAACCGACTAACCCTGCGTCGATTAACGTTGCGCAGGAACCCTTGGTCTTTCGGCGTGGGTGTTTTTCACACCCATTGTCGTTACTCATGTCAGCATTCGCACTTCTGATACCTCCAGCAAGCTTCTCAACTCACCTTCACAGGCTTACAGAACGCTCCTCTACCGCGTCACTTACGTGACACCCGCAGCTTCGGTGTGTGGTTTGAGCCCCGTTACATCTTCCGCGCAGGCCGACTCGACTAGTGAGCTATTACGCTTTCTTTAAAGGATGGCTGCTTCTAAGCCAACCTCCTAGCTGTCTAAGCCTTCCCACATCGTTTACCACTTAACCACAACTTTGGGACCTTAGCTGGCGGTCTGGGTTGTTTCCCTTTTCACGACGGACGTTAGCACCCGCCGTGTGTCTCCCATGCTCGGCACTTCTGGGTATTCGGAGTTTGCATCGGTTTGGTAAGTCGGGATGACCCCCTAGCCGAAACAGTGCTCTACCCCCCAGAGTGATACATGAGGCGCTACCTAAATAGCTTTCGAGGAGAACCAGCTATCTCCGAGCTTGATTAGCCTTTCACTCCGATCCACAAGTCATCCCCTACCTTTTCAACGGGAGTGGGTTCGGTCCTCCAGTCAGTGTTACCTAACCTTCAACCTGCTCATGGATAGATCGCCCGGTTTCGGGTCTATACCCAGCGACTAAACGCCCTATTAAGACTCGCTTTCGCTACGCCTACCCTATACGGTTAAGCTTGCCACTGAATATAAGTCGCTGACCCATTATACAAAAGGTACGCAGTCACCTAACAAGTAGGCTCCCACTGCTTGTACGCATACGGTTTCAGGTTCTATTTCACTCCCCTCTCCGGGGTTCTTTTCGCCTTTCCCTCACGGTACTGGTTCACTATCGGTCAGTCAGTAGTATTTAGCCTTGGAGGATGGTCCCCCCATGTTCAGACAAAGTTTCTCGTGCTCCGTCCTACTCGATTTCACTTCAAAGATCCTTTCGCGTACGGGGCTATCACCCACTATGGCCGCACTTTCCAGAGCGTTCCGCTAAAATCAATGAAGCTTAAGGGCTAATCCCCGTTCGCTCGCCACTACTAAGGGAATCTCGGTTGATTTCTTTTCCTCAGGGTACTTAGATGTTTCAGTTCCCCTGGTTCGCCTCTTGCACCTATGGATTCAGTACAAGATACCTAGGTTATCCTAGGTGGGTTCCCCCATTCAGAGATCTCCGGATCAAAGTCTGTTTGCCGACTCCCCGAAGCTTTTCGCAGGCTACCACGTCTTTCATCGCCTCTGACTGCCAAGGCATCCACCGTATGCGCTTCTTCACTTGACCATATAACCCCAAGCAATCTGGTTATACTGTGAAGACGACATTCGCCGAAAATTCGCGCTTGAACTCGCAAATTTTACCTTGACTTGAATGATCACCAGTGAAAGAGATCATTCAGTCTTACTTCTATCACATACCCGAATTTTAAAGAACAGTTCTGGTGCAAAGACCAGAAATCAATGTTCATTCACGAACATTCATTTCTGAGCTTTCGACGATTGTTTTAGATGGTGGAGCCAAGGAGGATCGAACTCCTGACCTCCTGCGTGCAAAGCAGGCGCTCTCCCAGCTGAGCTATGGCCCCGTATCGGATCACGCAGCACACCAACAATTGGTGGGTCTGGGCAGATTCGAACTGCCGACCTCACCCTTATCAGGGGTGCGCTCTAACCAACTGAGCTACAGACCCAATCGTCTAACCAGTGAATCAAGCAATTCGTGTGGGAGCTTATGAAGAAGCTGAGATCTTCGATTAAGGAGGTGATCCAGCCGCAGGTTCCCCTACGGCTACCTTGTTACGACTTCACCCCAGTCATGAATCACTCCGTGGTAACCGTCCCCCTTGCGGTTAGACTAGCTACTTCTGGAGCAACCCACTCCCATGGTGTGACGGGCGGTGTGTACAAGGCCCGGGAACGTATTCACCGTGACATTCTGATTCACGATTACTAGCGATTCCGACTTCACGCAGTCGAGTTGCAGACTGCGATCCGGACTACGATCGGTTTTATGGGATTAGCTCCACCTCGCGGCTTGGCAACCCTTTGTACCGACCATTGTAGCACGTGTGTAGCCCTGGCCGTAAGGGCCATGATGACTTGACGTCATCCCCACCTTCCTCCGGTTTGTCACCGGCAGTCTCCTTAGAGTGCCCACCCGAGGTGCTGGTAACTAAGGACAAGGGTTGCGCTCGTTACGGGACTTAACCCAACATCTCACGACACGAGCTGACGACAGCCATGCAGCACCTGTGTCTGAGTTCCCGAAGGCACCAATCCATCTCTGGAAAGTTCTCAGCATGTCAAGGCCAGGTAAGGTTCTTCGCGTTGCTTCGAATTAAACCACATGCTCCACCGCTTGTGCGGGCCCCCGTCAATTCATTTGAGTTTTAACCTTGCGGCCGTACTCCCCAGGCGGTCGACTTATCGCGTTAGCTGCGCCACTAAGATCTCAAGGATCCCAACGGCTAGTCGACATCGTTTACGGCGTGGACTACCAGGGTATCTAATCCTGTTTGCTCCCCACGCTTTCGCACCTCAGTGTCAGTATCAGTCCAGGTGGTCGCCTTCGCCACTGGTGTTCCTTCCTATATCTACGCATTTCACCGCTACACAGGAAATTCCACCACCCTCTACCGTACTCTAGCTCAGTAGTTTTGGATGCAGTTCCCAGGTTGAGCCCGGGGATTTCACATCCAACTTGCTGAACCACCTACGCGCGCTTTACGCCCAGTAATTCCGATTAACGCTTGCACCCTTCGTATTACCGCGGCTGCTGGCACGAAGTTAGCCGGTGCTTATTCTGTTGGTAACGTCAAAACAGCAAGGTATTAACTTACTGCCCTTCCTCCCAACTTAAAGTGCTTTACAATCCGAAGACCTTCTTCACACACGCGGCATGGCTGGATCAGGCTTTCGCCCATTGTCCAATATTCCCCACTGCTGCCTCCCGTAGGAGTCTGGACCGTGTCTCAGTTCCAGTGTGACTGATCATCCTCTCAGACCAGTTACGGATCGTCGCCTTGGTAGGCCTTTACCCCACCAACTAGCTAATCCGACCTAGGCTCATCTGATAGCGTGAGGTCCGAAGATCCCCCACTTTCTCCCTCAGGACGTATGCGGTATTAGCGCCCGTTTCCGGACGTTATCCCCCACTACCAGGCAGATTCCTAGGCATTACTCACCCGTCCGCCGCTGAATCCAGGAGCAAGCTCCCTTCATCCGCTCGACTTGCATGTGTTAGGCCTGCCGCCAGCGTTCAATCTGAGCCATGATCAAACTCTTCAGTTCAATACTGCTTGGGTTTTGAGAAAACCCTAAACTTGGCTCAGCAATCGCATTCTCTTAAAAAGAGATAAAACTCTCGAATTCACGAGTGTTACTTGCGTTGCTGATAATCTTGCGATCACCAGTCTTACATCACAAGCACCCACACGAATTGCTTGATTCGACTTGTTAAAGAGCAGTTGGTCAAGGCTTTCGTCTCAACCGAGGCCGCGCATTCTACAGCAACCTCTCGTTCCGTCAAGCGTTATTTTCGAAAATTTTCTTTTCTACTCAACCGCTTGCGCCGACCTTCAAACCATCTTCCGATCAGCGGGAGGCGCATTCTACAGCGTTCAAATTCGCTGTCAAGCACCTCGGTGAAGCTTCGTTTCGAGCCCCTTTCGGGACCGAACCGCTGCGGCGAACAACCTGCCGGAGCGCTTCACCACCCCTGGGAGAGAATCCGTAAATCCTTGATTTACAAGCATTTACTCTTCGTCGTCGCCGGGAGTGGTGCGCATTATAGGGAGATAGAAACTGGCGTCAACGATTATTTCAAAAATAATTCAAATAACCGCCGGAAGCGCTTTCAGCCCACCGAAACCGCCTCGCCAGCCGGCTTTTTCTGCGCCAGCAGGTAGAGCCCGACGAGGAAGCCGACCAGGCACAGAGTGACCACGTAGTAAGCCGGCCCCATCGGGCTCTGCTTGAGCAGCAGGGCCACCGCCATCGGCGTCAGCCCACCGAAGATGGCGTAGGCCAGGTTGTAGGAAAAGGACAGGCCGGAGAAACGCACAACCGGTGGGAACGCATTGACCATCACGTAGGGAACGGCGCCGACGATGCCGACGAAGAAGCCGGTCAGTGCATATAAAGGAAAGAGCCAGTCCGGGTGGGCCTTGAGGTTGCCGTAGAAGCTCCAGGACACCAGCGCCAGCAGCACGCTACCGGCAACGAAAGTCAGTCCCGCGCCGTAACGATCCGCCATGCGCCCGGCGACGATGCAGCCAAGGGTCAGGCAGACGATCGCCAGGCTGTTGGCCTTGAGCGCCGTGGCGGCATCGAAGCCGTATACGCTCTGCAGCACGGTAGGGGTCATCAGGATGACCACCACGATCGCGGCCGACAGCACCCAGGTCAGCAGCATCGACACCAGGACGGCGCCACGATGATCGCGGACCACCGCTTTCAACGGCACTTCCTCTGCCAGCGCCTTGCGCTGCTGCAGCTCGGCGAATACCGGCGTCTCGTGCAGCCAGCGGCGCAGGTAGACCGAGAACAGGCCGAACACCCCGCCGAGCAGGAAGGGAATCCGCCAGGCGTAGTCCTGCACCTCTGTCGCGCTATAGAAGCTATTGATCGCAGTAGCCACCAGCGAGCCCAGCAGGATGCCCGCCGTCAGGCCGGAAGTCAGCGTCCCGCAGGCATAACCGACATGCCGTGCCGGTACATGCTCGGCGACGAAGACCCAAGCCCCCGGCACCTCCCCGCCAATCGCGGCGCCCTGGATCACCCTCAGCAGGAGCAGCGCCAGGGGCGCCCAGATGCCGATCTGCGCGTAGGTCGGAAGCAGGCCCATGATCAGGGTCGGCACCGCCATCATGAAGATGCTCAGGGTGAACATGCGCTTGCGCCCGAGCAGGTCGCCGAAGTGGGCCATGATCACGCCGCCCAGCGGCCGCGCCAGGTAGCCGGCGGCGAACAGGCCGAAGGTTTGCAGCTGACGCAGCCATTCCGGCATGTCCGCCGGGAAGAACAGCTTGCCGACCACGGTGGCGAAGAACACGAAGATGATGAAGTCGTAGAACTCCAGCGCTCCACCCAGGGCGGAGAGGGACAGGGTCTTGTAGTCGCTGCGGGTCAATGGACGCTGGGCCGGCGCCTCGGGAGCATTCGCGGATGGCATGTCGGGATTGTTCTCTTTATTCGTTCAGCAAGCATGAGCGGGGTTCGACCGGCAGGCGTGTCGACCTGCGACCCGGGGACGCAGGAGCGAAACCATAGCAAATCGACGAATGTCCACACAGTCGGTCGAAGAGAGAACCGGGCGGTCGTCGGCTGCCCTACTCCTCTATATAATGCCCGGGCGCCTCTGAAAGCTGTCCCAAGACCTTGCACCGGCAGGCGTTTTGGGAGAGTTTTCCCCTAAACCGCGCTTGAACAAGAAATCCGGGGGGCACGAGGCCCTTACCTATGATCGAGCTTGAACAAGAAGACCCCATTCCCCAGGGAGACCTGGCCTTGCAGATTACCGCGCTGCCGCGCGAAACCAACGGTTTCGGCGATATCTACGGCGGTTGGCTGGTATCCCAGATGGACCTGGCGGGAACCGCCATGGCCAGCAAGATCGCCGGCGGCCGTATCGCCACCGTCGCCATCGACCGCATGGCTTTCATGGTGCCGGTCGCGGTAGGTGCCCAGCTTTCCTTCTATACCCAGACCCTGGAAGTCGGCCGCAGCTCGATCCGCATGCTGGTCGAGGTGTGGAGCGACGACCCGCTGTCCAGCGAATGGCGCAAAGTCACCGAGGCGGTGTTCGTGTTCGTCGCCATCGATGGCAGCGGGCGCACCCGCCCGGTCCCGCCACGCCGGGGCTAGACGCAGGAACGCCGGCTATCGCCGGCGTTCTTGTTTGCGCGTTCCTCAGGCCCGCACGGGGTTGCCGCGTACCGGCGCATCCCCGGCCACGTAGTACTTCGCCGTGCTGCGCGGCAGCGGCTGGCGACCGCGGATCCTGTCGGCGATCTTCTCGGCCATCATGATGGTGGTGGCATTGAGGTTGCCGGTGATGATCAGCGGCATGATCGACGCATCCACCACTCGCAGTCCTTCCATGCCATGGACCCGTCCCTGGCCATCGACCACCGCCATGTCGTCGCTGCCCATCTTGCACGAACAGGATGGGTGGAAAGCGGTCTCAGCATGGTTGCGGATGAACTCGTCGAGTTCGGCGTCCGACTGCACGTTCACCCCTGGGCTCAACTCGCGGCCCCGATAGGGGTCCAGCGCCGGCTGGTTCATGATCTCGCGGGTCAGCCGGATGCCGTCGCGGAACTCCTGCCAGTCCTGCTCGTGGGACATGTAGTTGAACAGGATGCTCGGATGCTGGCGCGGGTCCCTGGACTTCAGGTGGATGCGCCCGCGGCTCGGCGAGCGCATCGAGCCCATGTGCGCCTGGAAGCCGTGCTCCTGCACGCCCTTGCTGCCATTGTAGTTGATCGCCACCGGGAGGAAATGGAACTGGATGTTCGGCCATTCGAACGCTTCGCGGGTTCGGATGAAGCCGCCGGCCTCGAACTGGTTGCTGGCGCCGAGGCCCTTGCCGAGGAACAGCCACTGGGCACCGATGGCCGGCTGGTTCCACCATTTGGTCGCCGGGTAGATCGACACCGGCTGCTTGCAGGCGTACTGCAGGTAGAGTTCCAGGTGATCCTGCAGGTTGGCGCCGACGCCCGGCAGGTCATGCACCACCGGGATGTCCAGGTCGCGCAGCAGGGCCGCCGGGCCGACGCCGGAGCGTTGCAGCAATTGCGGCGAGGCGATCGCGCCGCTGCACACCAATACTTCGCGGCGGGCGTGGGCGGTGACCGGGTTGTCGCCGTTGCCCACCAGGTAGGAGACGCCGATGGCGCGCTTGCCGCTGAACAGGATGCGGTCGCTCAGGGCGTGGGTGACGATGGTCAGGTTGGGCCGGCCGCGGGCCTGGTCCAGGTAGCCGCGCCCGGTGGCGGCGCGACGGCCTTCCGGGGTGACGGTCCGGTCCATGGGGCCGAAGCCTTCCTGCTGGTAGCCGTTGAGGTCATCGGTTCGCGGGTAGCCGGCCTGCACGCCGGCCTCGACCATCGCATGGAACAGTGGGTTGTTGCCGGCCTTCGGCGTGGTCACGCTGACCGGGCCGTCGCCGCCATGGTAGTCGTTGGGGCCGATGTCCCGGGTTTCCGCCTTGCGGAAGTACGGCAGGCAGTCGAGGTAGCTCCAGTCCTCGAGGCCCGGCTCCTTGGCCCAGCCGTCGAAGTCCAGGGCGTTGCCGCGGATGTAGCACATGCCGTTGATCAGCGAGGAGCCGCCCAGGCCCTTGCCGCGACCGCACTCCATGCGGCGGTTGTTCATGTAGGGCTCGGGGTCGGTCTCGTAGGCCCAGTTGTAGCGCCGCCCCTGCAGCGGGAAGGCAAGGGCCGCCGGCATCTGGGTGCGGAAGTCGAAGCGGTAGTCAGGACCGCCGGCTTCGAGCAGCAGGACGCTGACGTCGGCATCTTCGGTGAGGCGGGTAGCGAGTACGTTACCGGCAGAGCCGGCTCCGATGATGATGTAGTCGAATTCCTGGGACATGCAGGCCTTCCTCTTTTCTCGGCATGACACCGGCCGCGACGCTGGCGCGCCGGTGTCTGGAAGTTCGGAATGGCCGGTGTCAGGGAGCGTTGCCTGGGACCGGCCTGGTTAGGGGTTCGAGCGCTGCGTCGAGGCTCAGAACACCGAGGCGTAGTCGCCCAGCTCCACTTGCACGGACTTGATGCGAGTGTAATGAGCCAGGGTGGTGAGACCGTTCTCGCGACCGACACCGGATTGCTTGTAACCGCCGACCGGCATTTCCGCCGGCGACTCGCCCCAGGTATTGATCCAGCAGATGCCGGCTTCCAGGCGATGGATGGCGCGGTGGGCGCGGGCCAGGTCCTGGGTCACGACGCCGGCGGCGAGGCCGTACTCGGTATCGTTGGCGCGGCGGATCGCCTCGTCTTCGTCGTCATAGACCAGGATGCTCATCACCGGGCCGAAGATTTCCTCGCGGACGATGGTCATGTCGTCGCTGCAATCGGTGAACACGGTCGGCGCGACGTAGGCGCCATTGCCGAACGCTCCATCGGTCACACGCTCGCCGCCGCACAGCAGGCGAGCCTTCTGCGCCTTGCCGGACTCGATGTAGCCGAGCACGCTTTCCATGTGCGGGAAGCTGACCAGCGGGCCGAAGTTGGTGTTCTCGTCCTGCGGGTCGCCGAGACGGATGCGCTGCACGCGCTCCAGTATCTTGGCTTCGAAGCGGGCCTGCTGGGAACGGTGGATGAACACCCGGGTGCCGTTGGTGCAGACCTGGCCGGAGCTGAAGAAGTTGGCCATGACGGCGATGTCGGCGGCACGGTCGAGGTCTGCGTCGGGGAAGATGATCAGCGGGGACTTGCCGCCCAGCTCCATGGTCACTTCCTTCAGCGACGAGCTGGAAGCGCTGGCCATGACTTTCTTGCCGGTGGAGGTGCCACCGGTGAAGGAGATCTTCTCGATCAGCGGGTGCTCGGTCAGCCACTGGCCGACTTCGCGTCCGCTGCCGGTGAGCACGTTGAACACGCCGTCCGGCACGCCGGCCTCGGTGTAGATCTCGGCCAGCTTGAGGGCCGTCAGCGGGGTGACTTCGCTGGGCTTGAAGATCATCGCGTTGCCGGCAGCGAGGGCCGGGGCGGATTTCCACAGGGCGATCTGCACCGGGTAGTTCCAGGCGCCAATGCCGGCGACCACGCCCAGCGGCTCGCGGCGGGTGTAGACGAAACTGGTTTCGCGCAGGGGAATCTGCTCGCCTTCGATGGCCGGGACCAGGCCGGCGTAGTACTCGAGCACGTCGGCGCCGGTGACGATGTCCACCGAGCGGGTTTCCGCCAGCGGCTTGCCGGTATCCAGGGTTTCCAGGGCAGCCAGTTCGTCGTTGCGCTCGCGGAGGATGTCGACGGCGCGACGGAGGATGCGCGAGCGCTGCATGGCGGTCATCGCCGCCCACACCTTCTGCCCCTCGACGGCGCTCTGCACGGCCCGCTCGACGTCTTCCCTGGAAGCCCGCTGGACCTTGGCGAGCACTTCGCCGTTGGCCGGGTTGATGGTCTCGAAGGTGGCGCCACTGCTGGCCTCCACGTAGCGACCGCCAATGTAGAGCTTCTGTTCTTCGAATCGGGCCATGTTGCAGTCCTCTCTTATCGGTATCGCAGGCGCAAGGCGGCGCCGCGGGGGTTTTCGTCCCTACCCCGACTGTTTTGCCAACTGCTGGTCGAGGTAGTCGTAAGCGATGTTCAGGGCCTCGTCGGTATCGAAGGCGTCGCCGGTCAGCGCGCCACGCAACCACAGGCCGTCGATCAGGGCCGCCAGGCCGCGTGCCGCGGCGCGGGCGTCGTCCGCCGAGAGCTGGCGGCGGAACTGGTAGCACAGGTTCGAATACAGGCGATGGTCGTTGACCCGCTGCAATCGACGCAGTGCCGGCTGGTGCATGCTGGTCGCCCAGAACGCCAGCCAGGTCTTCATCGCCGGACCATTGACCTGGCTGTCGTCGAAGTTGCCTTCGACGATCGCTCGCAGGTGCGCCCTCGGACTGTCGTCGTAGAGCGCCGCGCGGCGTTCGCGTACGGCCTTGCTCAAGGCGCTGAGCAGGTGCCGCATGGTCGCTTCCAGCAAGCCGTTCTTGTCCTGGAAGTAGTGACTGATGATGCCGTTGGAAACACCCGCCAGGCGGGCTATCAGGGCGATGCTGGCGTCTCCCATGCCGACCTGATCGACCGCCTCCAGGGTGGCGTGAATCAGTTGCGAGCGGCGGATGGGCTGCATACCGACCTTGGGCATTGCTATCTCCTCTCGTCGATGGGTGCGTGCGGGCACCGACCGACGTCATTGGTGGCCAGTCTATTTTGTTTTTATTGAACGTTCAATCAACTAAGAATAAGCTCGGCGTCCATGAGCGGCTCCCAGCCTGCGTGCAACCTGGCCCGCGCCGTTCATCACCTCGTCGCCGAAGTCCGCCAAGGATCGCAGAATCCGGGCTTCAAGTGGGGTGGCAATGCTGTGTCTGTAGTCCGCGGCCATAAGCCGCCATGCTTTCACTGCCATGGGGTCATCCTCCAATGAGTACTGCTTCGCCAATAAAAACAAACGAGCAGGTACGTCTGAATCCGATCGTGTTCTTCGGCTCGACCGCACTGATCCTGGTTCTGACCGCCGCCCTCATCCTCTATCCCGACAGCGCCGGAGCCTTGCTCGGCCGCATCCAGGCGTGGCTGTCGCACAGCTTCGGCTGGTACTACATGCTGGCCATCGGCGCCTACCTGTTCTTCGTCGCCTGGGTGGCCTTCTCGCGCTTCGGCACCCTCAAGCTCGGCGAGGAGCATGAAAAGCCGGACTTCAGCTACGGCGCCTGGGCCGGCATGCTGTTCTCCTCCGGGATCGGCATCTCGCTGCTCTACTTCGCCGCATCCGAGCCGATCGACCACCTCTACCATCCACCCGAAGGCGTTCCCGGCAGCCCTCAGGCGGCGCGCCAGGCGCTGCAACTGACCTTCCTCCACTGGGGCCTGCACGGTTGGGCGATCTATGCCCTGGTCGGCCTCGCCGTCGGTTATTTCGCCTACCGCCATCGCCAGCCGCTGGCATTGCGCTCGGCGCTCTATCCGATCCTCGGCGAGCGCTGGGTGAAAGGCGCCGCGGGCCACGCGGTGGATTGCTTCGGCATCTTCGTCACCCTTCTCGGGCTGGTGACCAACCTGGGCATCGGCGCCTTGCAGGTGTCGTCCGGTCTCGAGTACCTGACCGGCATGCCGCACAGCAAAGGCACCCTGCTGGCGGTGATCCTGGCGATGAGCCTGGTCGCCACCCTGGCGGCGGTCTCCGGTGTCGAGAAAGGCATCCGCCGGCTGTCCAACCTGAATATCGTGCTGTTCAGCTCGCTGCTGCTGTTCGTGCTGGTCTGCGGTTCGACCCTGGAACTGCTCAACGGCTTCGTACAGAACCTCGGCGACTATCTCGACGGCCTGGTGCTGAAGACCTTCGACCTCTACGTCTACACCGGTGCCGGCGCCGGCAAGAGCGAGGAATGGCTGGGCCTGTGGACCCTGTTCTACTGGGCCTGGTGGATTTCCTGGGCGCCCTTCGTCGGTATGTTCATCGCCCGCATCTCCCGCGGTCGCAGCGTGCGCGAACTGGTCTGCGGGGTGCTGCTGATCCCGCTGGGCTTCACCCTGGCCTGGCTGTCGGTATTCGGCAACAGCGCCCTGGACCTGGTGATGAACCACGGCGCGACCGACCTGGGCAAGGCCGCGCTGGAACAGCCGTCGATGTCGATCTACCTGCTGCTGGAACACTATCCGCTGTCGAAGATCGTCATCGGCCTGTCGATCTTCGTCGGCTTCGTGCTGTTCCTCACCCCGGCGGATTCCGGCTCGGTGATGCTGGCCAATCTCTCGCGCAGCGGCGGCGAGCTGGACGAGGACGCGCCGAACTGGCTGCGTATCCTCTGGTCGGCCGTCGTCACGCTAGTCACCATCGGCCTGCTGTTCGCCGGCAACTTCACGGCGATGCAAACCGTCGTGGTGCTCGCCGGGCTGCCGTTCTCGGCGGTGCTGATCCTGTTCATGTTCGGCCTGCACAAGGCCATGCGCGCCGACTACGAGGCCCAGGTCGGCGACCGCCGCACCTACCAGCCGGTGCCGGCGCCAACCCAGCCCCAGACCTGAACCCGGCGCCGCTAGGGCGCCCTCGCCAATCAGGTGCGTACTTGGCCCGGCGTTTCGCCGGGCCTTTCTTTTCTGCCACCCGGCGCCCGGCGCATGCCGCAGGAACCGGCGCGCAGGAGCGTGCGAAAGGAAGAACAGACGGAAAAAGCGCGGAGGATAAACGCGAATGCCCGGCAGCGCCGGGCATTCGTAGCGGCCCCGAGCGGGCCGAGGGGGATCAGCCGAGGTTCTTGCCCAGCAACGCGTGGTACAGCTCGCTGTCGCCGAGCACCCCGACCACCCTGTCCTGCTCCTGCAGGACCAGCTTGTGGCCGGTCTGGTAGCGAATCTGCAGGGCATCGCGCATACGGATGCTGACATCCACCAGGGTCGGTTCGCGGCGCAGCTTCTCCACCGGGTCGCCCTGGCGCCAGCGTTGCAGGTCGATGACGTTGCTGCCCTGGCGCGCGCCCTTGAGCACGTCGCCTTCGCTGAGACCGATCCAGCAGTCGCGGCCCTGGTCGAAGCAGATCTCGTCGTTCTGCCGGATGCACTGGTCGAGGCCACGCATCAGGCTCTGGCCGCACAGCACGTTGAGCGGGTTGGTATGGGCGACGAAGGTACGCACGTAGTCGTCCGCGGGGCTCAGCACGATCTCTTCCGGCTTGCCGTGCTGGATGATCCGGCCGTCCTTCATGATCGCGATGCGGGTGCCGATCTTCAGCGCCTCGTCGAGGTCGTGGCTGACGAACACGATGGTCTTGTGCAGTTGCCGTTGCAGCACCAGCAGTTCGTCCTGCAATTGCTGGCGGATCAGCGGGTCGAGGGCGGAGAACGGTTCGTCCATCAGCAGGATGTCGCCATCCATCGCCAGCGCGCGAGCCAAGCCGACGCGCTGCTGCATGCCGCCGGAGAGCGAGTCGGGACGCTTGTCGCGCCACTGCGAGAGACCGACCAGCTCGAGCTTCTCGTCGATCAGCTTCTTCCGCTCGGCGGCCGGACGGCCCTGCATCTCCAGGCCGAAGCCGACGTTCTCGGCCACCGTCAGCCAGGGCATCAGGGCGAACTTCTGGAACACCATGGCGATGCGCTTGGTGCGCATGGCCTTGAGGGTCGCCGGCGAGCAGTTGGCGATGTCCACCTGCGAACCTTCGTGCTCGATCAGCAGCTTGCCGCGGCTGACCTTGTTCAGGCCGTTGATGCAGCGCAGCAGGCTCGACTTGCCGGAGCCGGAAAGTCCCATCAGCACGCAGATCTCGCCGCGGTTGACGTCCAGGCAGGCGTCCTCGACGCCGAGCACCTGGCCGGTGCGCTTGAGGATCTCGGCGCGGCCGAGGCCCTGGTCGAGGAGCTTCAGGGCTTCCTTGGTGTGGGTGCCGAAGATGACGTCCACATGGTCGAATCGGATCGCAGTCATGGCTTATTTCCCCTTCACGGCGCGCTGCTTGCACACCCGGTCGAGCAGGATGGCGAGCAGGACGATGGCCAGGCCGGCTTCGAAGCCGAGGGAGATGTCGGCGGTGTTCAGCGCGTTCACCACCGGCTTGCCGAGGCCATCGGCGCCGACCAGCGCGGCGATCACCACCATCGACAGGGAGAGCATGATGCATTGGGTGATGCCGGCGGCGATGCTCGGCATCGCGTGCGGCAGCTCGATGCGCGTCAGCAGTTGCCAGCGCGAGCAGCCGAAGGCCTTGCCGGCGTCGAGCAGCTCCGCCGGAACGTCCTGGATACCCAGGCAGGTCAGGCGGATCGGCGCGGCGACGGCGAAGATCACCGTGGAGATCAGGCCCGGCACCACGCCGAGACCGAACAGGGTCAGGGTCGGGATCAGGTAGACGAAGGTCGGTACCGTCTGCATCAGGTCCAGCAACGGCCGCAGCGCGGTGTAGAACCACGGCTTGTGCGCGGCGACGATGCCCAGCGGCACGCCCACGGCGATGCACACCAGGGTGGCGAATATCACCTGGGCGAGGGTTTCCATGGTCTCCTGCCAGTAGCCCAGGTTGAGGATCAGCAGCAACGAGGCCAGGGCGAACACGGTCAGCCCCCAGCTGCGCTGGATGAAATGCACCAGCCCTACCAGCAAGGCGATCAGCACCAACGGGTTGAACCAGAGCAAGCCGTTGGTGACGCCATGGATGAGGAACTCCAGGGTGTCGGAGATCTTGTCGAAGAACGATGCGCCATGCAGGGTCAGCCAGTCGACGAAACCGGCGATCTGCTCTCCCAGCGGGAGCTTGTGATCAGTCAGGAACATAATCAGGGTCCATCAAGAGCGGGAAATGAACGACCGGTCGCCTACTTGGCGAACGCCAGCTTGGCCGCGGCTGCGGCAGGCTGCCCGTCGCGCGTGGTGACACCGGCCAGCCAGGCATCCAGCTGTTCCGGGTGATCCTTCAACCAGGCCTTAGCGGCTTCCTCGGGTTTCTTGTTTTCGTTGAGTACCGCGTCCATCAGCTTGTTCTCCATCTCGAGGGTGAAGCTGAGGTTCTTCAGCAGTTGGCCGACGTTGGCGCACTCCTGGGCGTAGCCCTTGCGCACGTTGGTGTAGATGGTCGCGCCGCCATAGTTGGGGCCGAAGAAGTCGTCGCCGCCTTCCAGGTACTTCATCTGGAAGCGGGTATTCATGGGGTGCGGCTCCCAGCCGAGGAACACCACCCACTGGTTGCGCCGGATGGCCCGCTGCACCTGCGAGAGCATGCCCGCCTCGCTGGATTCCACCAACTTGAACTTGCCCAGTTCGAAGGCGTTCTTGTCGATCATGCTCTGGGCGACGCGGTTGCCGTCGTTGCCCGGCTCGATGCCGTAGATCTTGTTGCCCAGCTTGTCGGAGAACTTCGCGATATCGGCGAAGCTGCGCAGGCCGCCGTCGTAGACGTACTGGGGAACCGCCAGGGTGTACTTGGCGCCCTCCAGGTTGGCGCGCAGTGTCTCGACCGTACCTTTCTCGGCGTACTGCTTGATGTCGTTGGTCATGGTGGGCATCCAGTTGCCCAGGAATACGTCGAGGTCGTTGTTGGCCAGGGAGCGGTAGGTCACCGGCACCGAGAGCAGATTGACCTTGGTCTTGTAGCCGAGGGACTCGAGGACCTGGCGGGTGACCGCAGTGGTCACTGTGATGTCGGTCCAGCCGACGTCGGCGAAACGCACCGACGCACAGGATTCGGGCTCCGCGGCCTGGGCTGCCAGCGGTGCGCACAGAGACACGGCCAGCAGCCAAGACTTGCAACCTTTCATAGCGAACTCCTCTGCAGGGTAAGGCGCCGGCGCTACCCCGAAGGGCGCGGCGGTCTGTCTGTATCGGGCCGACCGGTAGCGGCCCTCAGCGGGCAATTCGTGAACGATCATGAAACAGGACGCATCCGTCGCCTACAGGGTGGGTCGCAACCAGTGCAGGCGGGGTCGCATTCAGTACCCGCTGTGTCGCATTCAATCATAGTGGTCTTTGCCGGCGACCAGCGGATGCCGTTTTCGGAGCGGCGCGAGCCCGTTCTCATTCCGACGCCGTGCAGGTGCAGACGCCCCTCGGCCGCAGAGGTTCCCCGATCCGGGCGCGGACGCGGCGCTTTTGGACATGGCCGGGTCGGTGGCGGATGCGGCCCGCCCCGGGGAAAGCCCGATGATGCGCAGGAATCGCGGGCGGAGGAGCCGCCACCCCCACTACGCAGGCACGGATGCCGCGGCAATCCCGGAGGCCGACATGGCTATCAGTGTGTTCGACCTTTTCAAGATCGGTATCGGCCCGTCCAGTTCGCATACCGTCGGCCCCATGCGCGCCGCCGCGCTGTTCACCGCTGCCCTGCGCCAGCGCCAGGCGCTGTCGGCGGTGCGGCGTCTCGAAGTGCGCCTGTATGGCTCGCTGTCCGCCACCGGCGTCGGCCACGGCACCGATCGCGCGGTGATCATGGGCCTGATGGGCGAATGGCCGGATCGTATCGACCCGACCCAGATCGCCCCACGCATGGCCGCCCTGCTCGATAGCGGCCTGCTGCAACTGGACGGCCGCGTGGCGGTACCGTTCGACTGGGTGCGCGACATGCGCCTGCTCGACGAGAACCTTCCCTACCACCCCAACGCCATGACCCTGGTCGCCTACGGCGAGCAAGGCGAACTGCACCAGGAGACCTACTACTCGGTGGGCGGCGGCTTCGTGGTCGATGCGGCACAGGCCGCCTCGGGGCAGCTCGACCAGGACCACACGGTGCTGCCCTACGACTTCTCCAGCGCCGAGGAACTGTTGCTGCTGTGCAAGCGCCACAACCTGCGGGTATCCGAGCTGATGCTGGCCAACGAACGCATCTGGCGCAGCGAGACCGATATCCGCGAAGGCCTGCGGCGCATCTGGCAGGCGATGCGCGATTGCGTCGACAACGGGTTGCGCAACGAAGGCATCCTTCCCGGCGGGCTCAACGTGCAACGCCGCGCCGCGCGCCTGCACCGCAACCTGCAGGAGATCGGCAAGCCCAACGTGATCGGCTCGACCCTCAGCGCCATGGAATGGGTCAACCTGTTCGCCCTGGCGGTGAACGAGGAGAACGCCGCCGGCGGGCGCATGGTCACCGCGCCCACCAACGGCGCGGCGGGGATCATCCCGGCGGTGCTGCACTACTATATGAAGTTCAATCCCGACGCCCAGGACCGCGACGTCGTCGACTACCTGCTGGCCGCCGCCGCGGTGGGCATCCTGTGCAAGAAGAACGCCTCGATCTCCGGCGCCGAGGTCGGCTGCCAGGGCGAGGTCGGCTCGGCCTGCGCGATGGCCGCCGCCGGCCTGGCGGAAGTCCTCGGCGCCACCCCGGCGCAGGTCGAGAACGCTGCCGAGATCGGTCTGGAACACAACCTCGGGCTGACCTGCGACCCGGTTGGCGGGCTGGTCCAGGTGCCCTGTATCGAGCGCAACGCGATCGCCGCGGTGAAGGCCATCAACGCGGCGCAAATGGCCTTGCGCGGCGACGGCCAGCATTTCATCTCGCTGGACAAGGTGATCCGCACCATGCGCGACACCGGCGCCGACATGCACGACAAGTACAAGGAAACCTCGCGCGGGGGCCTGGCGGTGAACGCCATCGAGTGCTGAACCGGAATTGCTCACGAAACGATCGAGACGCCACTTTTTGGCGCATATGACGCGTGACCGGGCGGTCGCCATCCGTCACACTGCGGGGTAACGGCTCGCCGCCCGTCGTTACCTTTGTCGCCACGGCCGCTGCCCCGCCTTCTCGCCGGGGGCCGCCCTGGTGCTACCGAAATGCCCAGGCGCGCGGCGCGCCGCCAGCCGTCGCCCATGCTGTCGTTGTGCCAGGCCCGAGTGGAAATGCCGGGCTAAAGCCTTCCGGCTTTTTTGATTGAACGCCCAATCAATATAGGCATGGCATTTGCCTTGCTCTGGTTACAAGCAACGCCGACGGCGTGGCCCAAGCAGCCACCCGGAAATTCCAACAATCATAAAAAAAGCCTCGTGAGAGGCCTGCTTGCTCAGCGTGAGGAGATACACCCATGACCACGTACGCGCCCGGAGTCCCACCACAGAACCGAAATCCGCAGTCCATCGGCTTCCTGCTGCTGGACAACTTCACCCTGATCTCCCTGGCCTCGGCGGTGGAACCGTTGCGCATGGCCAACCAGCTCTCGGGACGCGAACTCTACCGCTGGCATACGCTGAGCCTGGACGGCCGCCAGGTCTGGGCCAGCGACGGCCTGCAGATCACCCCCGACGCCGGTACCGACAACGCCCCGGCGGTGGATTGCGTGATCGTCTGCGGCGGCGTCGGCATCCAGCGCAGCGTCACCCGCGAGCACGTCACTTTCCTCCAGGCCCAGGCCCGCCAGGGTCGGCGCCTCGGCGCGGTGTGCACCGGCAGTTGGGCGCTGGCCCGCGCCGGCCTGCTCGACGGCTACGATTGCAGCGTGCACTGGGAATGCCTGGCGGCGATGCAGGAAGCCTTCCCCCGGGTGGCCATGAGCACCCGCCTGTTCTCCATCGACCGCAACCGCTTCACCTCTTCCGGCGGCACCGCGCCGATGGACATGATGCTGCACCTGATCGGCCGCGAGCATGGCCGCGAGCTGTCGGCGGCGATCTCCGAGATGTTCATCTACGAGCGCATCCGCAACGAGCAGGACCACCAGCGCGTGCCGCTCAAGCACATGCTCGGCACCAACCAGCCGAAGTTGCAGGAGATCGTCGCGCTGATGGAGGCCAACCTGGAGGAACCGATCGACCTCGACGAACTGGCGGTCTACGTCAACGTCTCGCGTCGCCAGCTCGAGCGGCTGTTCCAGAAGTACCTGCACTGCTCGCCGTCGCGCTACTACCTGAAGCTGCGCCTGATCCGCGCCCGCCAGTTGCTCAAGCAGACGTCCATGTCGATCATCGAGGTGGCCTCGGTCTGCGGCTTCGTCTCCACCCCGCACTTCTCCAAGTGCTACCGCGAGTACTTCGGCATCCCGCCGCGCGACGAGCGCCAGGGCCAGCCGCTGGGCCAGCCGGTGGTGCTGATGCCGATCCCGCAGGACCTGGCGTTGATGCCCAACTCCTCGGCGCTGTCGGCCCTGAGCCAGGCGCAGGGCGAGTCGACCTTCGCCAGCGTGCGGATCTGACGGCGCGTCCCTGCCCGCCCCGTCCACGGGAGCGGGCAGGGCCTTGTCAGCCCCGCGGCACCAGCGCCGGCAGCAATTGCCGGGAAATCGCCTCGCGCACCGCCGGGAGCAGCGTGGCGTGCCCGCCGAGCATGTCCTCCACCAGCCGCCGCAGCGCCTGGGCGCGCTCCGGGCTGAGGCCGCGCACGGCGTATTCGCAGGCCTGCTCCGGAGTCGAGTCCGGCGGCACGCTGAAGCCCAGCGCCTGCAGGCGTTCGCGGAAATCGTCCTGGTCGATCAGATCGGCGTGCATCATCGCGGCAGCTCCTTCGATGGGGATTGCCATCGATTCTGCTGAGCCCACGTCGCTCCCGGCAAGGGGGCTGTCCCGCCTGGACATGGGCAGGTCGTTTTCGGCTAATTCGACCGCCAGCGACACCGCCACAATCGCCTCCAGCGGCTTGCGGAATGCAGCGGACGGCTTCCGGAAAACGCCAGACTCACACTGAGGGCCGTTCCTGGCTCCTTTTTCATCCCCCTCCGCGCGTCGGGCGCGGCAGGGGGATTTTTTTGCCGGAAGCCAGCTAGCCGGCGCCGAGTCCCGCCCGACAGTGTTCCCAGAAACGCTCGAAGCCCGGCGAGAGGAACTTGTCGCGCTGGCGCAGCATGTAGAAGCGCCGGCGCAACGGCGGCAGGCTGCTGCGCAGTTCGACCAGCGCGCCGGAGGCCAACTGTTCCTCGACCACCCAGCGCGACAGGCAACTGATGCCCAGCCCGGCGGCGACGCTGTGCTTGATCGCCTCGGAGCTGCCCAGGTCCAGGCTGTCTTCCAGGTAATGCAGGTGGCCCAGCAGGGCGTGGCTGACCTCCTCGCGCGTGCCCGAGCCGGGCTCGCGCAGCAGCCAGCGCGCGCGGCGCAGGGCCTCGCGGGAGACCTGGGTGCGCGAGGCCAGCGGGTGGCCGGGCGCCGCCACCACGATCAGGCTGTCCTCGAGCCAGGGCTCCACCCGCAGGCCCGGCTCGTGGCAGGGGCCTTCGATGAGGCCGATGTCCGCCGCGAAGGTCACCACGTCCTGCACCGCCGAACCGGTGTTGCCGATGCTGGCGTTGACCCTCACGCCCGGCTGCTCCCGCTCGAAGGAGGCCAGCAGGCGCGGCAGCACGTAGTTGCCGATGGTGCTGCTGGCCGCCACCGTCAGGCTCGCCTGGGGCGCGGCGGAAACCGCGAACTGCTGCTCCAGTTGCGCCACCCCGTCGAGCAGGCGCAATGCCTGGGGCAGAAAGCGGCGGCCGACCTCGTTCAGTTGCAGGCGCTTGCCGACCCGGTCGAACAGGCGCGTGGAAAGCTGCGATTCCAGCTCGTTGAGCGCGGCGCTGGTGGCCGACTGCGACAGCGAGATGGATTCCGCCGCCGCCGTGGTACTGCCGCAGCGAGCCACCGCACAGAAGATCTGGAGCTGACGGAAACTGAGGGCCATGGACTCACCTACCTGTTTTTCAGGTATTTAATACAGAAACTATTCGTTTCACAAATTCATGCCCGCTACCTAACCTGCGTCCCGTGACCTCACCTGAGGAGCGAAGGATGCACACCCTCCCCGTCAAGACCGGTACCAGACCCCTGGCCCAGGTCCAGAAACTCATCCCCGGCCTGCTGCTCAGCGCCGCCCTGGCCGGCGTGGCGAT
Source organism: Pseudomonas aeruginosa (assembly GCF_001457615.1). Classification (GTDB taxonomy): domain Bacteria; phylum Pseudomonadota; class Gammaproteobacteria; order Pseudomonadales; family Pseudomonadaceae; genus Pseudomonas; species Pseudomonas aeruginosa. The sequence continues at coordinate 6,112,219 of NZ_LN831024.1, forward strand.
CCTCCTGGGTCGTTCGCAATGGTTGCAGCACAACGGCATCAGCGCGCTGACCCTGGCCATCGTGCTCGGCATCGTCGTCGGCAACACCCTGTACCCTCGGATAGCCGCCGGCAGCGCCGCCGGCGTCGGCTTCTCCAAGCAGATCCTGCTGCGCGCCGGGATCATCCTCTACGGCCTGCGCCTGACCTTCCAGGACATCGCCGGCGTCGGATTGCACGGCGTGCTGCTGGACGCCCTGATGCTCGCCAGCACCTTCGGCCTGGCGTGCCTGCTCGGCACCCGGCTGTTCGGCCTGGACCGCACCACCACCCTGCTGATCGGCGCCGGCAGTTCGATCTGCGGCGCCGCCGCGGTGATGGCCACCGAGCCGGTCGTGCGTGGCCGCGCCGAACAGGTCGCGGTGGCGGTTTCCACCGTGGTGGTGTTCGGCACCCTGGGCATCTTCCTCTATCCGGCGCTGTTCCAGCTCGACCAGGACTGGGGGCTGCTACCGCGCGACCCTGGCACCTGGGGCGTGTACATCGGTGCCACGGTGCACGAGGTGGCCCAGGTGGTCGCCGCGGGTCGCTCGATCGGCATCGAGGCAGCGGATACCGCAGTGATCGCCAAGATGGTCCGGGTAATGATGTTGGCGCCCTTCCTGATCCTGCTCTCGGCCTGGCTGGCACGCGACAAGGCGCACCGCCGGCAGCACAGCGGCGCGACCAAGATCACCATTCCCTGGTTCGCCGTCGGCTTCGTACTGGTCGCCGGGCTCAACTCGCTGGTCAGCCTGCCGCCGGCGCTGGTCAGCCACGTCAACGACCTCGACACCTTCCTCCTGGCCATGGCAATGGCCGGCCTCGGCCTCGGCACGCACCTCTCGGCGATCCGCCGCGCCGGCCTCAAGCCGCTGCTGCTGGCCGCCCTGCTATTCGCCTGGCTGGTGCTCGGCGGTGGATTACTCACCCGCCTGGCGCTCGCCTGAGTCCTCCGCCAGGAAGCCCTGCACGGCCCGCCGCAAGGCCTCGTGCAGGGCTTCCACCTCATCGATGCCGTGGCCGCGCAGGCAGCCATGGACCAGCCCGCTTCCCGGATAGAACCCTGCCTCGCCACCCGCCGCGCGTAGCGCTGCGCCATAGCGCTCGCCGTCGTCGCGCAGCGGATCGAATTCGGCAACCGCCACGAAGGCCGGCGGCAGGCCAGTGAAATCAGCGGCCTCCAGGGGTAGCGCCAGTGGCTGTCGGTGCAGCGCCGCCAGCGGCAGGTAGGCGTCCAGGCACGCCTGCACATCGCCGAGGCCGAGCAACGGCGCGTCGGCGCAGTCGATCCGCGAGGGCGATGGCGCAGCGGACAGCAAGGGATAGAGCAATATCTGCGCGGCCGGCGACGGCGCGCCGCCATCGCGCAGGGCCAGGCACAGCGCCGCCGCCAGGTTGCCGCCGGCGCTGTCGCCGGCCACCAGCAGGCGTCGCCCATCCAGCGCTTCGTCCAGCTCGCCCAGGCTCAGCGCCTGCCAGGCACGCAGGCAATCCTGCAATGCCGCCGGGAACGGATGCTCCGGCGCCAGTCGGTAATCCACCGCCAGCACCAGCAGGCCCAGGCGCGCCGCCAGGTCGGCGCAGATGAAATCGTGTGAATCGAGGCCGCCGAGCATCCAGCCGCCACCGTGCAGGTAGAGCAGCGCCGGCCAGCCACCGGGCGGTGCCGGGCGGTCGGGGCGATAGCGGCGCACGCGCACCGGCGGCGCGGCCGGCAAGCAGGAGTCGAGCACCCGCAAACCGGCCGGGCGCGGCGGCGCGAACGCCTGGCACATCCGCGCGTAGGCCGCACGTTGCGCATCCAGGCGCGGACTGTCGCTGGCGAACGCCCGGCTGTGCTCGACGAAGCGCCACATCGCCGGAGACAGCGGATACTTCGCAGCCATCGCGCTCAGCGCACCGGCGGCAGGCCGATCACCCGACCGACACCTTCCGGCACGGGGAGCGCGCGATGTGCCTCGGCGAGCGCCTCGACCCGCGCCAGCACCTCGCCTTCGAACGGTACCGAGCGCGGGCCGTCGAGGCTGACGTGGAGCAGCATCTGCTCGCTCAGCGCCAGCGCCTGCCCGCTGCCAGGCAGGTACAGGGCATGGTGGATATGCAGGCGCTTGCGATCGTGACCGAGCAGTTGCGTACGCACCTCGACCCTGGCGCCCTCCTTCACCTCATGGAGGAAGTTCAGGTGGCATTCCAGGGTGAACAGCGAGTGTCCGCTGGCGTCGCGGTTCTGGCTGTCCAGGCCGATATGCGCCATCAGCGCATCGGTGGCGTAGCTGAACACCAGCAGGTAGAACGCATCGCGCAAGTGGCCGTTGTAGTCCACCCACTCGGGCAGGACCGGCGTCTCGTAGGTCGTCAGGACTTGGCTCATGGCAGGCTCCGTGGTTGCGCTACGCCCGGCGGGGCGGAAGGCGCGTCATGTCACTCGGCGAAGGCGAAGCCGTGCCGGGCCTTGGTTTCCCTGATCGCCCCGAGCACCGCCAGCAGGCAGTCGTCGCGGTAGCGCTCGAGCTCGGCGATGCTGCGCGCGCCCTGCTGCTCGGCGGTGCCCTCCACCACCCGGTCGATCAGGGCCTCGGTGAGTTCCGGCGCCGGCAGGTAGGTCCAGGGCAATTGCAGCGCCGGGCCGAACTGCGCCATGAAGTGGCGCATGCCGGCGTTGCCACCGGCCAGGGTGTAGGTCAGGAAGGTGCCCATGAACGACCAGCGCAGGCCGGCGCCGAAGCGGATCGCATCGTCGATCTCGCCGGTCGTGGCCACGCCGTCGTTGACCAGGTGCAGCGCCTCGCGCCAGAGCGCCTCGAGCAAGCGGTCGGCGATGAAGCCGGGCACTTCCTTGCGTACGTGCAGCGGACGCATGCCCAGCGATTCGTAGACCCGCATCGCCGCCCGCACGGCCTCGGCAGCGGTGCGTTCGCCGCCGACCACCTCCACCAGCGGCAGCAGGTAGACCGGGTTGAACGGGTGGCCGACCAGGCAGCGCTCGGGGTGGCTCGCCTCGGCGTAGAACTCGCTGGGCAGCAGGCCCGAGGTGGAGGAACCGATCAGCACGTCGGGCCGCGCCGCGGCGCTGATCCTGGCGTGCAGGTCGAGCTTCAGGTCGAGCCGCTCGGGGGCGCTCTCCTGGATGAAATCGGCGTCGCCCACGCATTCCTCGATGCTCGCGACGAAGCGCAGGCGCTCCTGCGCCGCGCCGGGCGCCAGGCCCTGTTTCCGCAAGGCCGGCCAGGCATTGGCGACGCGCGCGCGCAACGCCGCTTCGGCGCCCGGCGCCGGATCCCAGGCGACGACGTCGAGGCCGTGGGCCAGGGCGCGGGCGATCCAGCCGCTGCCGATGACGCCGCTACCGAGGGCGGCGAAGGTCTTGATCTCGGTGACGAAGGACATGGACATCTCCAGAAGTTGTTCCCGCCCCCGACGGGGCGGGGAGGAAGAAATCAGCGCGGCTTCAGGTTCATCCTGCGGCGCCCTTCCGCCGGGCTCAGGGCGCGCCCGCCGAGGCGCTCGATGATCTCGATGGCGCGCTCCACCAGGCTGCCGTTGCTCGCCGGCACGCCCTTGTCCAGCCAGATGTTGTCCTCCAGGCCGACCCGCACGTTGCCGCCCAGCAACATGGCCTGGGCGACCATCGGCATCTGCGTGCGGCCGATGCCGAAGCCGGCCCAGGTCGCCCCCGGCGGCAGGTTGTCGGCCATCGCCTTCATGGTCGTGGTATCGGCCGGCGCGCCCCAGGGAATGCCCAGGCAGATCTGGAACAGCGGATCCTCCAGCAGCCCTTCCTTGAGCATCTGCTTGGCGAACCAGAGGTGGCCGGTATCGAAGATTTCCAGCTCGGCCTTGACCCCCAGCTCGGTGATGCGCCGGGCGCCGGCGCGCAGTTGCGCAGGGGTGGAGACGTAGATGTAGTCGCCGTCGCCGAAATTGAGGGTGCCGCAGTCCAGGGTGCAGATTTCCGGCAGCAGCTCCTCGACATGCCTGAGCCGCTCCAGCGGGCCGACCAGGTCGGTGCCGGCACCGAACTCCAGGGGCTGCTCGCCCTTGCCGATCTCCAGGTCGCCGCCCATGCCGGCGGTGAGGTTGATGATCACGTCGGTGTCGCTTTCGCGGATACGCTCGACCACTTCACGGTACAGCGCCACGTCGCGGCTGGGCTTGCCGGTGGCGGGGTCGCGGACATGGCAGTGGGCGACGGTGGCGCCGGCCCTGGCCGCCTCGATGGCGGCCTCGGCAATCTGTTTCGGAGTGACCGGGATCGCCGGATGCCGGCCGACGGTATCGCCGGCGCCGGTCACCGCGCAGGTGACGATGACTTCATGGTTCACGGTGGTAGCTTCCTGTATTCGGGGTCTACGAAGCCCCGCTCGGCCGCGCCGGGCGGAACGGATAGGTGCGGGTTACTTCAGCGAGGCCTGGAGCGCGGCCAGGCCGTCCTTGCCGTCGAAGGTGCTCACGCCATCCAGCCAGGCCTTCAGCGGCTCGGGGTTGGCCTTCAGCCACTGCCGCGCGGCGTCGAGGGGCTGGGTGCGATCGAGGATCGGCGCCATCACCTGGCTGACCTGGGCGCTGCTGAAGCGCAGGTTGTGCAGCAGCCGGGCGACATTGCCGCACTGCGCCTGGTAGCCGGCGGCGGTCATGGTGGAGACGGTGGCCGCGCCTTCGTCGGGACCGAACACATCCTCGCTGCCGGTGAGGTAGGTCATGTCGATCTGCAGGTTCATCGGATGCGGCTTCCAGCCGAAGAACACCACCCACTGCTTGCGCTTGATCGCCCGCTTCACCGCCGTGAGCATCCCGGCCTCGCTGGACTCCACCAGCTGGAAGCCCTTCAGGCCGAAACGGTTGTCGTCGATCATCTTCCGGGTGATGCGGTTCGAGCCGCTGCCCGGCTCGATAGCGTAGATGCGGCCGCCAAGCTTGTCCTTGAAGCGGGCGATGTCGGCGAAGGTCTTCAGCCCGCCCTCGGCGACGTAGCTCGGCACCGCATAGGTGGACTGCGCGTCGGCCAGGGTCGGCGGCTCGATCACTTCGATCCGGCCTTTGTCCAGATAAGGCCTGGCGACCGGCTGCATGGTCGGTTGCCAGTAGCCGAGGAACAGGTCCAGCTGCTTGTCGGCCAGGCCGGCCAGGACGATCTGTTGCGAGGCGCTGGTCTGCTTCACCTGGTAGCCCAGGCCGTCGAGCAAGGCTTCGGCCACGGCGCTGCTGGCGACCACGTCGGTCCAGTTCACCGTGCCCAGGCGCACCGTGCGGCACTGCTCGGGTTCGGCGGCCAGGGCGGCGCCACTGGCCAGGATCAGCAGGGCGCAGCCCAGCTGGCGAATCGTCGTCTTCATCGGTCTCCCCTCGTGCGGCTATTGATTGTTTTTCTGCGAGGTGGGCGCCGGCCCCTTGCGAGACCGACCCTGGCGACCAAGGTACGCAGCCGGGACGGCGGCGAAGCGCACTGCGGCGACCAGCTCTTGCACTGCAGCGACCTGGCCATTGCCAAGCGCGGCGGGCCTGCGCTACACACAGGCTGCGCAACCTCAACCCCGGAGCGCCCCATGTCCCAGGACTTCTGGTTTCTCCTGCTGCCCGGCTTCTCGGTAATGGGCTTCGTTTCCGCCGTGGAGCCACTGCGAGTGGCCAACCGCTTCCACGCCGACCTCTACCGCTGGCACGTGCTCAGCGCCGACGGCGGTCCGGTGCTGGCCAGCAATGGCATGTCGGTGAACAGCGACGGCGCGCTGGAGCCGCTGAAGAAAGGCGACCTGCTGTTCGTGGTGGCCGGTTTCGAGCCGCTGCGGGCGGTCACCCCGGCCCTGGTGCAGTGGCTGCGCAAGCTCGATCGCAACGGCGTGACCCTCGGTGGCATCGATACCGGCAGCGTGGTGCTGGCCGAGGCCGGTCTGCTCGACGGGCGCCGCGCGACCCTGCACTGGGAAGCCATCGACGCCTTCCAGGAGTCCTACCCGCAACTGAGCGTGACCCAGGAGCTGTTCGAGATCGACGGTCCGCGCATCACCTCGGCCGGCGGCACCGCCTCCATCGACCTGATGCTCGACCTGATCGCCCAGGCCCACGGTCCGCAACTGGCGGTGCAGGTTTCCGAGCAGTTCGTGCTCGGCCGCATCCGCCCGCGCCAGGACCACCAGCGCCTGCAGGTGGCGACCCGCTATGGCGTGAGCAACCGCAAGCTGGTGCAGGTGATCGGCGAGATGGAGCGGCATACCGAGCCGCCACTGACCACCCTGGAGCTGGCCGAGCGCATCCAGGTCACCCGCCGCCAGCTGGAACGGCTGTTCCGCGTGCACCTGGACGACACGCCCTCGAACTTCTACCTCGGCCTGCGCCTGGACAAGGCCCGCCAGTTGCTGCGCCAGACCGACCTCAGCGTGCTACAGGTGAGCCTGGCCTGCGGCTTCGAGTCGCCGTCGTACTTCTCCCGCAGCTACCGCGCGCGCTTCGCCGCCAGTCCCAGCCAGGATCGCGCGGTGCTGCCGCTCAAGGCTCCCGCAGCCACGCCGCCAGGCGCGCCAGCAGGGCATCGCACGCCTCGAGCTGAGCGAGGCTGACGAACTCGTCCGGCTTGTGGCCCTGGTCCATGCTGCCGGGACCGCAGATCACCGCCGGGATACCGGCCTGGTGGAACAGCCCGCCCTCGGTGCCGAAGGCCACGGTGGAGAAATCCGTCGAACCGCTGAGCAGGCCGATCAGCTCCGCCGCCTGGCTGTCGTCTGCGGTGAGCAGGCCGGGATAGGCCGATAGCGGCGTGAAGCGGATATCGGTACTTCGCTCCACCGCGCGCATCCGCGGCAGCAGTTCGCTTTCGGCATAGTCGCGGAGTTCCTCGGCGACCTGCCGCGGGTCGTCCGCCGGCAGCGCGCGGACCTCGAAGTCGAAGCGGCACTCGGCGGGCACGATGTTCAGCGCCCGGCCGCCCTGGATCAGTCCGGTCTGCACCGTCGAGTAGGGCGGGTCGAAACGCCGGTCGTGGCGCTCCGGCACCGCCAGGCGCGCGCCGATCTCGCCGAGGCGGCCGATCAGCCGCGCGGCGTATTCGATGGCATTCACCCCCTGCGGCGCGTAGGCCGAATGGCAGGCCGCGCCGTGCACCTCGCAGCGCATGGCCAGCTTGCCCTTGTGGCCGAGCACCGGCTTCAGCTCGGTGGGCTCGCCGATGATGCACAGCAACGGCTTGTGCGGACGCCGCTCCAGCGCCGCGAGCAGCGAACGGACGCCCAGGCAGCCGACTTCCTCGTCGTAGGAGAACGCCAGGTGCACCGGCAGGCGCAACGGCGCGGCGAGGAACGCCGGGACGGCCGCCAGCACGCAGGCCAGGTAGCCCTTCATGTCCGCCGTGCCACGCCCGTAGAGGCGGCCATCGCGCTCGCTGAGCCGGAACGGCGGCACGCTCCAGGCCTGGCCGTCCGCCGGCACCACGTCGGTATGCCCGGAAAGGCAGACGCCGCCACGGTCGCTGGGGCCGATGGTGGCATAGAGATTGGCCTTGCGGCCGTCGGCGTCGAAGAACAGTTCGCTGTCGACGCCGAAACCCGCCAGGTAGTCGCGGACGTAGTCGATCAGCGCCAGGTTGGACTCGCGGCTGACGGTGTCGAAGGCCACCAGGTCGGCGAGGATGTCGCGGCTGCCGGGCATGTCGGGCTCCAGGGCGCAGGTCTCGCGCTGCGCCGTCGAGGAAGGGAACGACCCGCTCACTCGTCGCCGGGCACGCCGTAGCTCGGCGCACGGGTCGGGTCGAGGGCGCGGGTCACATAGTCCTGCATCTGCGGCTTGTAGGCGAGCCACAGTCGCTCGAGCTGGCCGATGGGGTCGTGCTCGGCCCAGTCGACGCGCAGGTCGACCACCGGCCAGAGCAGGTCGCCGACCACCGACAGCGCCGCCGAATGCACCGGCCCGGCTTCGCCACCAGCGGCCAGCGCGGCACGCATCGCCGCCAGCAGGCGCTCGGCGAGCAGGCCTTCGGCGTTCTCGAAGGCATCCACCATCGCCTCGATCACTTCCGGCGCGGCCAGCAGGTTGCCGGCCGCCACGCATTGTTCGCCGGCCCGCGCATGGTGGACGCCGAGCGCCTCGCGGCCGGTGAACAACGCGGTGCGGCCGTGCTGGTCGATCACCGTGACCTGGCGATACTGGCCATAGCCGTTGCTGCTCAGCGCCTGGTCCAGCGCTTCGCCAGGGGCCAGGCCCTGGTCGAGGCGGTCGAGGATCTGCGGGCCGAGCGCCGGCAGGGTGATGTTCTGCGTAGCCACCGCGCCGGTGCCGGCGCGCAGCCAGGGACAACGGGCGCCGACGGCGATGCTCGACGAGCTGATGGCGATGCCCAGCTGGCCGGTTTCGGCGCAGCGGCCGACGATGGAAAAGGTCATGGCGCGCGCCTCCTCATTGCTGCCAGTCGCCGGGAATCACCGCGATCACGTCGATCTCCATCAGCCACTGCGGCTGGCCGAGGGCCGAGACCACCAGTCCGGTGGAGATCGGGAACACCCCTTTGAGCCACTTGCCGACTTCGCGATAGACCGGCTCGCGGTAGCGCGGATCGATCAGGTAGGTGGTGGTCTTGACGATGTGCGAGAGGTCGCTGCCGGCTTCCTCAAGCAGTTGCTTGACGTTCTTCATCGCCTGCTCGGCCTGGGCGCGCGGGTCGCCGAGGCCGACCAGGTTGCCGTCGAAGTCGGTGCCGACCTGGCCGCGCACGTACACCGTGTTGCCGGCGCGCACGGCCTGGCAGAGATCGTTGTCCAGGGACTGGTTGGGGTAGGTGTCCTTGGTGTTGAACATGCGAATGCGGGTATGGGTAGGCATCAGCTGACTTCCTGGAGGCTGGTTTGCGGAGCTTGCGAGGCGCGGTCCTGTTCCTGGCGCTGGGCGGCGTCGCGGTATGCGAGGTACTTGCGCTGGATGGCGATGTGGTCGGCGACATGGCGCGCGTCGTGCCAGACGCCCCAGATGAACGAGGAGCCGCGCCGCGACAGCCAGGGCAGGCCGATGAAATACACGCCGGGTTCGCTGGACACGCCACGCTGGTGGCGCGGCTTGCCGTCGCGGTCGAAGGCATCGACCTGCAGCCAGCCGAAGTCGACGGCATAGCCGGTGGCCCAGATGATGCTGCCCACCCCGGCCTCGGCCAGGTCCAGTTCGAGGATCGGATCGGTCACGCACTGCGGGTCCGGCAGCCGGCGGCGCGCCTCGGGCTCTTCCGGCAGGTCAAGGCCGTTGCGGGCGATATAGGCGTCGGCGGCGTCGAGCAACGCCAGGTAGTTCTCGTCGCCGCGCGCCAGGTTCTCCGCCAGGTCCGGCCGGAAGGTCGCGACGCCGTCGACGAAGGATTCGGTCAGTCCGACCAGGGTCACGCCCTGATGCGCCAGGGCGCGGAAGTCCACGGTATGTCCGCCGCGGGCACCGCTCACGGCGATGGTCACATGCTCGCGCCCGGGCTTGGCGACTTCCGCATCCCATTCGCCGAGCACGCCCAGCCACCAGCAGAAGTCGCGGTTGCGGTAGGAACGCGGCGGACGGTCATGAGCGCCCACCGAGAGGTAGACCTGGCGCCCGGCACGTTGCAGCTCGTCGGCGATCTGTACCCCCGACGAACCGGCGCCGACCACCAGTACCGCACCTTCGGGCAGCTGCTGCGGGTTGTAGTAGTGGGCCGAGTGGATCTGCCGGATACGCTCGTCGCGCGGCGCGATCGGCGGGATCACCGGACGCTGGAACGGGCCAGTGGCGGCGACCACGCGGTTGGCCTCGATGGTCCCTGCGGAGGTGTCCACGGTGAAGCCGGGGCGGCCGACATTGCGCACCACCTTCCTCACCTCGACGCCGGTACGGATCGGCGCGTCGAATTTCTTCGCGTAGGCCTCGAAATAGGCCGCCACCTGGTCCTTGCCGGGGAAACCGTCGGGATCGATGTCGAATTCCATTCCCGGGAAGCGGTCGTGCCAGGCCGGGCCGTTGGCCACCAGCGAATCCCAGCGTCCGCTGCGCCAGGCCTCGGCGATGCGGTTGCGCTCCAGGACCAGGTGCGGCACGCCGAGCCGGCTCAGGTGCTCGCTCATCGCCACGCCGGCCTGGCCGGCGCCGACGACGAGGGTGTCGGTCTTTTCCACGGTCCCGTCCGTGCGCGAGGGCAAGGCGGTGCGATTCAGGTCGGTCATGGCTCGGTTCCTCGGACTCTGGTCGTTCTTGTTCTGCGGTTGCGTGATGGCCGCATTCTGTTCAGAGCCGGGGAATAGCGAAATTATGATTTTTGTAGTCGCTGGCTAGGGAAAAGCTGCACGCCCGCGCGGTCGGCGGGCGGCAGAGGCGTCGCTCAGGACCTGCCGACGATCTGGCGAGCTGGAGAAACCGGGCGAAAACGGACGGGGAAGCGGAGTCCCCGAACGGCAACCGAGCTTTCCGAAGCCGTTTCCAACGCGGTTTTGCCGACGTACAGAGTTCGCGAAGGTTTTCAGAGGATCGGCGAGACCAGCCGCGCCACGCGCATCCCCAGTTGCTGCAGGCGGCGCACGCTGCGGCGGTCTTCCGGAGTGAATTCGAGCGACTCGGCGAAGTCCGCCTCGAGCATCGCCTCCACCTCGCCGGCGAAGCCCTCGTCGACGGTCACCACCATCACCTCGAAATTCAGCCGGAACGAACGGTTGTCCAGGTTGGCGCTGCCGACGGCGGCGGTGTCGCGGTCCACCAGCACCACCTTCTGGTGGAGGAAGCCGGGCTGGTAGCGGAACACCTTGACCCCGGCACGGATCGCCTCCAGCGCGTAGAGGCTGGACGCGGCATACACCGTGCGGTGGTCCGGGCGCGAGGGTATCAGCAGGCGCACGTCGACGCCGCGCAGCACCGCCAGGCGCAGGGCGGCCATCACCGCTTCGTCGGGAACGAAATACGGCGAGGTGATCCAGACCCGCTCGTGGGCGGCGTTGATCATCTCGACGAAGAACAGCGAGCAGGTTTCCTGGGCATCCGCCGGACCGCTGGCGACTACCTGGCAGAGCGCGCCCTCGCTGTCGTACTGCGGCGGCAGGATCAGCGGCGGCAGGCTGTGGGTCGCCCAGTACCAGTCCTCGGCGAAGCTTTCCTGCAGGCACGCCACCGCCGGCCCGCGCAGTTCCATGTGGGTGTCGCGCCAGGGCGCCAGCGGCGGCTTCTCGCCGAGGTACTCGACGCCGACGTTGTGCCCGCCGACGAAACCGCACTCGCCATCCACCACCACGACCTTGCGGTGGTTGCGGAAATTCACCTGGAAGCGGTTGAGCATGCCGCTGCCGGTGCTGAAGCCATGCATCTGCACGCCGCCCTGGCGCATCCGCTCGACATAGCGGTGCGGCAGCGCGTGGCTGCCGATGGCGTCATAGAGGAAGAACACCTCGACGCCGTTGGCCGCACGTTCCAGCAGCAGTTGCTGGAGGCGCTGGCCAAGGGCGTCGTCGCGGACGATGAAGAACTGCACCAGGATCACCTGGCGGGCGGCGGAAATCGCCTTGAACATCGCCTCGAAGCTGGCCTCGCCGTTGACCAGCAGGCGCACCCGGTTGTTCGCCAGGGTCGGCGTGCGGGTCATCCGCACCAGCGCCTTGAGCCCCTTGTAGCCGCTGACCTGGCGGGCCGCCAGGGCCTCCTCGACCCAGGGACGCCAGTCCAGCTCGGCGGCCGCCAGGTGCATCTCGCGGTTGGCCTGGCGCCGCGCCTCGATGTAGGCGTCGAAACGGCTGCGACCGAACACCAGGTACGGCAGCAGGGTCAGGTACGGCATGAATACCAACGAGGTGGCCCAGGCGATCGCGCCCTGGGCGGTGCGCACGGTGAGCACGGCATGGATGGCGGCGACGAAGCCGAGTACCTGGATACCGACCAGCAGCAGGCCGAGGTAGGTGGTGGAGGTCATTGCGCGAGGTCGATCCTTGTCCACTCCGGTGGCGGCCATCATAGCCCTCTCCGGGGTAGGTCTGGCCAGCCTGGCAAACAGCCAGGGGGGCGAGGCGGGATTGGCAGGATCCGTGGGATCGACGTCATTCGGCCGCGCTCGCCCTGCCCTACGCTGTTCCCATCGAAAACCACCGCAGACCGAGGAGCCCGCCATGAGCGACGTCCGTCCCCCGCTTCCCCCCTTCACCGCCGAAACCGCCGCGCAGAAGGTCCGCGCCGCCGAGGACGGCTGGAACAGCCGCGACCCGCAGCGCGTCTCGCTGGCCTACAGTCCCGACAGCGTCTGGCGCAATCGCTCGACCTTCGTCCGCGGCCGCGAGCGGATCGTCGAATTCCTCAGCGGCAAGTGGCAGCGCGAGCAGGAGTACCGGCTGATCAAGGAACTCTGGGCGTTTACCGGCAACCGCATCGCCGTGCGCTTCGCCTATGAATGGCACGACGACTCGGGCAACTGGTTCCGCTCCTACGGCAACGAGAACTGGGCGTTCGACGAGCAGGGATTGATGTACGAACGTCACGCCAGCATCAACGACCTGCCGATCCGCGAGGACCAGCGGCTGTTCCGCTGGCCGCTGGGGCGCCGGCCGGACAACCATCCGTCGCTCGGCGAACTCGGCCTCTGAACCCGCGCCGGCAGGGGCGCGCGCACTCCCCGTTGCCGGCCCCGGGCGGCCAGCGCCTGTTCCATCCGCGACATTGCCCTCCGTCGTTGCGGTCGCACGCTTGACGCTTTCGGCACGACCCTGGTCGTTTTCGGGCCGGGTCGCGCCGGGCCCCGACGATATGCTGCCCCCAAAGCGTCGGCACAAGTCCCGGCGCGCCCAGCCTGAAAGGGGTATGCCAGATGAGCCCAGCCGAATTGCACGCCGACAGCATCGTCATCGACGGTCTGATCATCGCCAAGTGGAACCGCGAACTGTTCGAGGACATGCGCAAGGGCGGCCTGACCGCCGCCAATTGCACCGTATCGGTATGGGAAGGCTTCCAGGCGACGGTGAACAATATCGTCGCCAGCAACAAGCTGATCCGCGACAACAGCGACCTGGTGATCCCGGTGCGCAGCACCGCGGACATCCGCAAGGCCAAGGAGCAGGGCAAGACCGGCATCCTCTACGGTTTCCAGAATGCCCACGCATTCGAGGACCAGATCGGCTACGTCGAGGTGTTCAAGCAGCTCGGCGTGGGCATCGTGCAGATGTGCTACAACACCCAGAACCTGGTCGGCACCGGCTGCTACGAGCGTGACGGCGGGCTCTCCGGCTTCGGTCGGGAGATCGTCGCGGAGATGAACCGGGTCGGCATCATGTGCGACCTCTCCCACGTCGGCAGCAAGACTTCCGAAGAGGTCATCCTCGAATCGAAGAAGCCGGTCTGCTACTCCCACTGCCTGCCGTCCGGCCTCAAGGAACACCCGCGCAACAAGTCCGACGAGGAGCTGAAGTTCATCGCCGATCATGGCGGCTTCGTCGGTGTGACCATGTTCGCGCCGTTCCTCAAGAAAGGCATCGACTCGACCATCGACGACTACGCCGAGGCCATCGAGTACGTGATGAACATCGTCGGCGAGGACGCCATCGGCATCGGCACCGATTTCACCCAGGGCCACGGCCACGACTTCTTCGAGTGGCTGACCCACGACAAGGGCTACGCCCGGCGCCTGACCAACTTCGGCAAGATCGTCAACCCGCTGGGCATCCGCACCGTCGGCGAATTCCCCAACCTCACCGAGACCCTGCTCGAGCGCGGCATGCCCGAGCGCGTGGTGCGCAAGGTGATGGGCGAGAACTGGGTAAGGGTCCTGCGCGACGTCTGGGGCGAGTAACTCCCGGCCCACTCCCGACTCGTCGCCTCTTCCTCAAGGGAGCGGCATTGCATCGCACCCATCTTCCCTCTCCCCGCCTCTCTCCCTGAAGGGAGAGAGGGAGTCAAAAGAATCGGAGCTTACACCATGGCCAAACATGCCCCCCAACTGCCCATCGAGGTCGACAGCGAGACCGGCGTCTGGACCACTGACGCCCTGCCGATGCTCTACGTACCGCGACATTTCTTCGTCAACAACCACATGGGCATCGAGGAAGTGCTGGGCGCCGACGCCTACGCCGAGATCCTCTACAAGGCCGGCTACAAGTCCGCCTGGCACTGGTGCGAGAAGGAAGCCGAATGTCACGGCCTGGAGGGCGTGGCGGTGTTCGAGCACTACATGAAGCGCCTGTCCCAGCGCGGCTGGGGCCTGTTCGAGATCGAGCGGATCAACCTCGAGGAAGGCACCGCCGAGGTCCGCCTGCGGCACTCCGCCTTCGTCTACGTCTACGGCAAGGTCAATCGCAAGGTCGATTACATGTTCACCGGCTGGTTCGCCGGCGCCATGGACCAGATCCTCGCCGCCCGTGGCAGCAGCCTGCGCACCGTGGCCGAACAGGTCTACAGCGGCGCCGAGGACGGTCACGAAGACGGCCTGTTCGTCGTCAAACCCCTGTAAGCCGAGGAAAGGGTCATGGCCTTCGAAGCAATGTTCCAGCCGATCCAGATCGGCAAGCTGACCATCCGCAACCGCGTGCTCTCCACCGCCCACGCCGAGGTCTACGCCACCGACGGCGGGATGACCACCGAGCGCTACGTGAAGTACTACGAGGAAAAGGCCAAGGGCGGCATCGGCCTGGCCATCTGTGGCGGCTCCTCGGTGGTCGCCATCGACAGCCCGCAGCAGTGGTGGAGTTCGGTGAACCTGTCCACCGACCGGATCATCCCGCACTTCCAGAACCTGGCGGACGCCATGCACAAGCACGGCGCCAAGATCATGATCCAGATTACCCACATGGGGCGCCGTTCGCGCTGGGACGGCTACCACTGGCCGACCCTGATGTCGCCGTCGGGTATCCGCGAGCCGGTGCACCGCGCCACCTGCAAGACCATCGAGGTGGAGGAGATCTGGCGGGTCATCGGCAACTACGCGCAGGCCGCCCGCCGCGCCAAGGAAGGCGGCCTGGACGGCGTCGAGCTGTCCGCCGTGCACCAGCACATGATCGACCAGTTCTGGAGCCCACGGGTCAACAAGCGCACCGACGAATGGGGCGGTAGCTTCGAGGGGCGCATGAAGTTCGGCCTCGAGGTGCTCAAGGCGGTGCGCGCCGAGGTCGGCGAGGACTTCTGCGTCGGCATGCGCATCTGCGGCGACGAGTTCCACCCGGACGGCCTGTCCCACGAGGACATGAAGCAGATCGCCAAGTACTACAGCGATACCGGCATGCTCGACTTCATCGGCGTGGTCGGCTCCGGCTGCGACACCCACAATACCCTGGCCAACGTCATCCCCAACATGACCTTCCCGCCGGAGCCGTTCCTGCACCTGGCGGCCGGCATCAAGGAAGTGGTCGACGTGCCGGTGCTACACGCGCAGAACATCAAGGACCCGAACCAGGCCACGCGCATCCTCGAAGGCGGCTACGTGGACATGGTCGGCATGACTCGCGCGCACATCGCCGACCCGCACCTGATCGCCAAGATCAAGATGGGCCAGGTCGACCAGATCAAGCAGTGCGTCGGCGCCAACTACTGCATCGACCGCCAGTACCAGGGCCTGGACGTGCTGTGCATCCAGAACGCCGCGACCTCCCGCGAATACATGGGCGTGCCGCACATCATCGAGAAGTCCGCCGGACCGAAGCGCAAGGTGGTGGTGGTCGGCGGCGGGCCGGCCGGGATGGAAGCGGCCCGCGTGGCGGCCGAGCGTGGCCACGACGTGACCCTGTTCGAGAAGAAGGAGCAGCTCGGCGGCCAGATCACCACCGCCGCCAAGGCGCCGCAACGCGACCAGATCGCCGGCATCACCCGTTGGTACCAGCTGGAGCTGGCGCGCCTGGGCATCGACCTGCGCCTGGGCACCGCGGCCGACCCCGAGACCATCCTCGACCTGCGCCCGGACGTGGTGGTGCTGGCCAACGGCGGACATCCGTTCCTCGAGCAGAACGAACACTGGGGCGCCGCCGAAGGCCTCGTGGTGAGCAGCTGGGACGTGCTCGACGGCACGGTCGAGCCAGGCAAGAACGTGCTGGTCTACGACACCATCTGCGAGTTCAGCGGCATGTCGGTGGCGGACTTCCTCGCCGACAAGGGCGCCCAGGTGGAGATCGTCACCGACGACATCAAGCCGGGCGTGGCCATCGGCGGCACCACCTTCCCCACCTACTACCGCAGCATGTATCCCAAGGAAGTGATCATGACCGGCGACCTCATGCTGGAGAAGGTCTACCGCGAGGGCGACAAGCTGGTGGCGGTGCTGGAGAACGAATACACCGGCGCGCGGGAAGAGCGGGTGGTCGACCAGGTGGTGGTGGAAAACGGCGTGCGCCCCGACGAGAGCCTCTACTACGCGCTCAAGCAGGGCTCGCGGAACAAGGGCCAGATCGACGTCGAGGCGCTGTTCGCGATCCAGCCGCAGCCCTGCCTCAGCCAGTCCGGAGAAGGCTACCTGCTGTTCCGCATCGGCGACTGCGTGGCCCAGCGCAACACCCATGCGGCGATCTATGACGCGCTGCGCTTGTGCAAGGATTTCTAAGACACGCCTCGTGGCATCCGACCGGCACGGCCGGCCCCCCTCTCCCGCAAGCGGGAGAGGAGGCCGATCCAGCGCCGCCTGACGTCCCGCAGGGAGACCAGAAATGCTCGACACCCTCCTCCCCGTCCTGCTCTTCGCCGCCCTGGCACTTGCCGTGCTCGGCGCCGCGAAGCGCTTCCTCATGTGGCGCCGCGGCCGACCCGCCAAGGTCGACTGGATCGGCGGCCTCATGCAGATGCCGCGTCGCTACCTGGTGGACCTGCACCATGTGGTAGAGCGCGACAGGTACATGTCCAGGACCCACGTCGCCACCGCCGGCGGCTTCGTCCTGGCGGCGCTGCTGGCGATCCTGGTACACGGTTTCGGGCTGCACGGCCGGATCCTCGGCTTCGCCCTGCTGGCGGCCACGGCGCTGATGTTCGTCGGCGCGCTGTTCGTCGCCCGCCGCCGCCTCGACCCACCGTCGCGGCTGTCGAAGGGCCCCTGGATGCGCCTGCCGAAGAGCCTGCTGGCGTTCGCCGCGAGCTTCTTCCTCGCCACCCTGCCGGTGGCCGGGATCCTGCCGGAAGGCTTCGGCGGCTGGTTCCTCGCCGGCCTCCTCGCCATTGGCGTGGCCTGGGGCGTGTCCGAGCTGTTCCTCGGCATGACCTGGGGCGGGCCGATGAAGCACGCCTTCGCCGGTGCCCTGCACCTGGCCTGGCACCGCCGCGCCGAACGCTTCGGCGGCGGCCGCTCCACCGGCCTCAAGGCGCTCGACCTGGCCGATCCGCAGGCGCCGCTGGGCGTGGAAAAGCCCAGCGACTTCACCTGGAACCAGTTGCTCGGGTTCGACGCCTGCGTGCAGTGCGGCAAGTGCGAGGCGATGTGCCCGGCGTTCGCCGCCGGCCAGCCGCTGAACCCGAAGAAGCTGATCCAGGACATGGTCATCGGCCTGGCCGGAGGCAACGACGCGAAGTTCGCCGGCAGCCCCTATCCAGGCAAACCGCTGGGCGAGCACGGCGGCGGCCCGCACCAGCCGATCGTCGCGCTGGATGGCAAGGCCCTGGTCGACGCCGACACCCTGTGGTCCTGCACCACCTGCCGGGCCTGCGTCGAGGAGTGCCCGATGATGATCGAGCACGTCGACGCCATCGTCGACATGCGCCGCCACCTGACCCTGGAGAAAGGCGCCACGCCGAACAAGGGCGCCGAGGTGCTGGACAACCTGATCGCCACCGACAACCCCGGCGGCTTCGCCCCCGGCGGCCGGTTGAACTGGGCGGCCGACCTGAACCTGCCGCTGATGAGCGAGAAGAAGAGCGCCGACGTGCTGTTCTGGGTCGGCGATGGCGCCTTCGACATGCGCAACCAGCGCACCCTGCGCGCCTTCGTGAAGATCCTCAAGGCAGCCGCGGTGGACTTCGCCGTGCTCGGCCTGGAGGAGCGCGACAGCGGCGACGTGGCGCGCCGGCTGGGCGACGAGGCGACCTTCCAGAACCTGGCCAGGCGCAATATCGCGACCCTGGCGAAATACCGCTTCACCCGCATCGTCAGCTGCGACCCGCACAGCTTCCATGTGCTGAAGAACGAATACGGCGCCCTCGGCGGCGACTACCAGGTACTGCACCACAGCACCTTCATCGACGAACTGCTGCGCGCCGGCACGCTGCAACCGGGCCGCAGCAAGGCCGGCAGCGTCACCTACCACGACCCCTGCTACCTGGGCCGCTACAACGGCGAGTACGAGGCGCCGCGCAACGTGCTGCGCGCACTCGGCATCGAGGTCAAGGAAATGCAACGCTCCGGCTTCCGCTCGCGCTGTTGCGGCGGCGGTGGCGGCGCGCCGATCACCGACATCCCCGGCAAGCAACGGATTCCCGACATGCGCATGGCCGACATCCGCGAGACCGGCGCCGAGCTGGTGGCCGTCGGCTGCCCGCAGTGCACCGCGATGCTCGAAGGCGTAGTGGCGCCGCGGCCGGAGATCAAGGACATCGCCGAGCTGGTAGCGGAAGCGCTGATAGAACAGGCGGAAGCGCCGGCAAAAAAGCCGTTGCGGCGTGAAGCCGTGGCGGAGGTGCATTGATGAGAGTGTCGAGCTTCACATCGAACCCGCTGCTAACCGGGGCAGCACGGATAGCGGCCTCTCCCTCCAGGGAGGGGGCCGCAGGATCGGGTAGCCGCAGCCACAGGAAGCATTCCGCATGAACGATATCGTCCGTCGCGATCCACGCGCCGAATGGATCGCCCGCAACCGCCTGCATCCGCTGCATGCGGCCATGCAGTCCGCCCAAGGCGGCGAGGTGCGCTGGATGGGCCCCCACGGCGTGATCCGCAAGAACCCGCACGCCGTCGGCTTCCTCGGCCCCAACGGCATCCGCCGCATCGATCGCTCCGGCGGCCAGCAGGGCAGCGGCGCGCGCCGCGCCAGCGTAGCGCAGGAAGCGCAGTTGCCGCTGCATGTGGTCGAGCAACCGGCATTCCTCGTCGCGGTGGTCCCGGACATGGTCGGCGGCCGTCTCTCCAGCCACGACAAGGACCTCCTCGGACTGGCCCGCAAGCTCGCCGGCAACGACGGCGCGGTGCTCGCCGTGGTGTTCGGCGAACACAAGGAAAGCGCCTTCGACAGCGCCGGCGTCGACCGCCTGCTGCACCTCGCCGGCGGCGAGTACGACGGCTACGCGCCCGAGCAGCGAATACTCGCCCTGCGCAACCTGGAGAACCAGCTCGCCCCGCGCCACTGGCTGTTCCCGGACAGTCGCAACGGCGGCGGCGAACTGGGCCGGCGCCTGGCCGCCGCGCTCGGCGAGCGGCCGGCCGGTCGCGTCTGGCAGGTCGAGGACGGCCGCTGCATCGGCCGCGCCGGCGCCGGCCGCGAGGACATCCAGCGCGCCCTGCCGCGCCTGCTGCTGGCCGCGGCGGAATGCGCCGAGCCGGTCAGCGAGACCCGCCATGAGGTTCGCGAACTGCACATGGCCGAGCAGGTGGCGCGCAACCTGCCACGCATCGAGGACCTCGGCCCGGTGGCCGTGGACCCGGCGCGGATTCCCATGGCCGAGGCCGAATTCATTCTCTCCGGCGGCAACGGCGTGCAGGACTGGACGCTGTTCCACCAGGCCGCCGCCGTCCTCGGCGCCACCGAGGGCGCCTCGCGGGTGGCGGTGGACGACGGGCACATGCCGCGCAACCGCCAGGTCGGCGCCACCGGTACCTGGGTCACCGCGCGGGTCTACCTGGCGGTGGGCATCTCCGGGGCGATCCAGCACCTGCAGGGCATAGGCGCCTGCGACAAGGTGGTGGCGGTGAACCGCGACGCCGGCTGCGACATGATCAAGCGCGCCGATCTCTCGGTGATCGGCGACTCGACGGAAATCCTCCGCGCGCTGATCCGCCTGGCCGAGGCACACCGCAACGGCGCCGCCCGCGATGCGGCCTGAACCCGCTTCCACGTACCTTTCATCGGTATCGAACCATGACTGAGCTGAACATCGTCGCGCTGGTCTCCATCGGCGCCCATCCCGCCTCCGGACGCCCGCGCCGTGCCGAACAGGACGCCCGCGCGGTGGAACTCGGCCTGCGCCTGAGCGGCCCACGCCTACAGGTGCTGCACGCCGGCGACCCGCACGCCGAGGCGCTGCGCGGCTATCTCGGCATGGGCCTGGAACGCTTGTCCGTGCTGGAACAGCCGGCCGGCGCCGACGCCCTGCCCGCACTGGCCGAGCACCTGCGCGACTCCCGCGCGCAACTGGTGCTCACCGGCAGCCAGGCGGAAACCGGGGAAGGCTCCGGGATGCTGCCCTTCCTCCTCGCCGAGCGCCTGGGCTGGCCACTGGTGGTCGGCCTGGCCGAGGTCGAGAAGGTCGAAGACGGCAGCGCTCAGGTCCTCCAGGCTCTGCCTCGCGGCCAGCGACGCCGACTGCGGGTACGCCTGCCGTTCGTCGCCAGCGTCGACAATGCCGCGCCGGTGGCCCGGCAGAGCGCCTTCGGCCCGGCTAGGCGTGGCGAGATCGAGGCCCATGAGGTGGAGGTGGTCGACGACCCGCTGCTCGCCGAAGACAGCCTGCAACCGGCCCGGCCGCGACCGAAGCGGCTCAAGGTAATCAAGGCGAAGACCGGCGCCGAGCGAATGAAAGCCGCCACCGCCAAGGCCTCCGGCGGTACCGGGCAGGTACTCAAGGATCTTTCGGCGGAAGCCGGCGCCGAAGCCATCTTCAAGCTCCTGCGCGAGGAAGGCGTGATCCGCTGAAGCGGGTCAGAACGCACTGTGCGCCAGATCACAAGTTATGACGTGGTGACGATAAATTATTGTATTACGATAATTTATTCCCTAGTTTCGCCATCCAGACGCGAAACACACAGGGGAACCCGGCATGGCGCTGTCCACGCATCTCAGCAACCACAAGCTCTATCTGCTCGGCATGCTCTGCGCCATCCTGGCCTGGGGCATGGCCTGCATCGAACTCGGAGCGAACACCCACCTCTGGTTCTCCGGCCTCAGCGAGCAGGGCTACCTGCAGGCCTGGAGCGATGAAATGCCGCGCCTGGCCAGCGACGGCTTCGTCCTGTCCTGGAGCAGCCGGGCGCTGCTGATGCTGCTGGACTACCTGCCGACCCTGCTTTCCGCGTTCGGCCTGGCGCTCACCGGCCTGTTCTTCCGCCGCCTGGCCAAGGGCGAACGCTGGTCGCAGCGCAACGCCAGGACCCTGGTGCACATCGGCCTGCTGTCCTTCCTGGCACTCTTGCTCCAGCCATTTATCAATACGCTGCAAGGTCTTGTACTATCTCTCGACCTGCCCGACGGCGAGCGTGTCCTGAGCGTTTCGATAGGACTCACTTCCGAAGCGGCCTACGAGTTTCTCAAGGCGATCTTTCTCTGCTCGTTCGGCCTGATGATGAGCGAAGCCAGGAAACTGGACGAAGAAGTAAGAGCCTTCATATGACGACCTCATGATCATCATCCGACTAGACGTCATCCTGGCGAAGAACAAGGTCCGCTCCAAGGAGCTGGCGGAAGCCATCGGTATCACCGAACAGAACCTGTCCCTGCTGAAGAACGGCAAGGTCAAGGGCATCCGCCTCGACACCCTGGAGAAGATCTGCGCCTTCCTGGACTGCCAGCCGGGCGACATCCTGGAATACGTCGCGGACGACTGATCCCCGCTCCACCCTTTCCCAACCAGAAACCATGAACAGACACCTGAACCTCTCGGGCGTTGCGCTCGCGCTCGCCCTGATCTCGGGCTGCGGCCCCTCCGTCCGCTACCAGTACGTGATGCCGCCGAGCGAAGCGGGACGCACCTGCGTCGCCCAGTGCCGCACGCAACAGAGCCAGTGCGAAAGCCTCGCGCGCCTGGAATGGCAGAACGAAAACCGCCTGCGCGAAGCGGAACGGCGCAGCTACCACTATTGCAGCCAGGGCAAGAGCAAGAAGCAGGCGCGCAAGGAATGCCTGGCACCAGGCTATTCCTCCTCGTTCGGCTACAACGGCTTCGGCGGCTCCGGCAACTTCAACTGCAGTTCCGACTACGACCGCTGCTTCACCGACATCTGCGGCGGCACCATCCGCCGCATCGTCGAGCAACTTCAATGATCGGAGTATCCCCATGAGCCGACGCCTCTTCCCTCTCCTGCCGTTCCTGTTCCTGGTCGGCTGCGCCCAGGGCTATCCCTCCTTCTCCGGCATCCTTCCGGACGTCCGCGTCAGCGGCGACGAACGCAGCTACGCCGAGCGCGCCGAAGACTGCCTGAAACGGCGCAACTGCCCGCCGGCCACCGATCGCGATCCCTTCGTCGCCGACCCCGGGCACTACTCGCTGGGCGGCAGCTTTCACTGGTGAAGCCGGGTGCCGAAGCCTGGCAACCGACCACGGACCTGGCTTCGGCAGGCGCTTTTCTTTATCCTGCGCGCCCTTTGAACGACTGGGACGAGATCATGCTGGAGAACACCCTGGAACGCCTGGAAACCCTGGTAGCCGAGCTGCTGCAACAGAACCAGGCCCTGCGCGACAGCCACGACCAGCTTCAGCAGCAGCTGTGCCAGGCCACCGAGGAAAACGAAACCCTGCAACTCTCCATGCTCGAGCAGGAAGAAAAGCAGAGCGGCACCCAGGCCCGCCTGGAAGCCCTGGTCGAGCGCCTCAGCGCGCAGCAACCGGTTAGCGCATGAGCCGCGACGGCGTCCAGGTCCTGTCGATCCTCGGCCGGGACTATTCGATCCGCGTGCCGGCCGGCGAGGAGAGGGCCCTAGCGGACGCCGCCGCGTTGCTGCAAGCGGAAGTGGACGCCAACAAGCGCAAGTTTCCCTACGTCACCAGCAACGAGCTGGTGGTGCTCTCCGCGCTCAATCTCTGCGCCCGCCAGCTCGGCGCGAACGACGGCGAGTCGCCGCGCCTGCGAGCGGTGGAGCAGCGCCTGGAAGCGCTGGTCGAGCGGATCGCCGGGGCATCCGGCTAGTCGCGCGCCTGCGGACTCGCCCAATACAGCTGCCGATGCCCGCGCGCCTGGTAGTCCTTGACCAGCGCGCAGGCCTCGTCGCGCGTCAGGTCGCGGCGCATGACGAAGGCATTGCCGTTGTCGTCCTGGCGCCACAGGCACCAGCGCGTTTCCTCCGCCGGCTTCGCCGCCACCGCGTCAGGCCTTCAGGGTCGAAGTCTTGCGCAAGCGCAGCGCGAGCATGACCAGCAACACGCCGAAGAACACCGCGTAGGCGCCGATCACCCAGACCACCGCCAGCGCCCCGGCGCCGGGGTTGGCGATCATCAGCACGCCGAACAGCACCGAGATGGCACCAGAGAGGATCATCCACCATTCGTTCTGGATCGACTTGCGCAGGCGGATCGCCGCGACGATCTGGAAGATGCCCATCGCCAGCGCCCAGCCGGCGATGATCAGGAGTAGGCCGATGGCGGTCAGTTGCGGCCAGAAGAACGCAACCAGGCCGGCCGCCACGCCGATCACCCCGGCCAGCGCCAGCGGCCAGTTGAACTGCCCATCGCTGCGCATGTTGAACGCGGCGATCAGGGCGAACGCTCCGTCCACCAGCGCGTAGGCGCCCCAGAACAGCACCAGCACGGTCAGCGCCAGGGCCGGCGAGAGCAGGGTCAGGACGCCGAACACCAGCGCCGCCACGCCGCGCAGGGCCACCAGTTTCCAGTGCTTGCCCAGTTCGGCCCACAGGGGATTGTTTTCCACGCTTGCCTCCAGAGGCCGCCCTTGAGCGGCCCGTTCAGGTTGAGTCCTCCCACCTTAGTCCTTTTGCCGGGAGGCTGTCAGGGGGCGGAGGCGGGAGGCAAGGCGTGCGCGCGGGCTCAGGGCCGGGACTTCTCCGGCGGCCGCTGGCGGCGCCAGCAGGCGAACAGGTTCCAGGCCAGCAGCAGGCTGACGAAAGCGGAACTGACGTAGAACAGCAGGTTGTCCATGACCTTTCCTCCGCAGCGGCGCCCCGCCAGGGGGCGCCTCGTCCGGCTCAGCTGCCGGCCACCTTGCGCACGTGGGCGGACTCCTCGCCGAGGTTGTTCAGCATGCGCTCGCTGTACCAGTCGAGGAAATTGATCACACCGAACTCGTAGGTCTTCGAGTATGGACCAGGCTGGTAGGCGTCGGAGTTGATCCCGCGCTGGTTCTCCTCGGCCAGCCGACGATCCTGGTCGTTGGTCGCGTCCCATACCTCGCGCAGGCGCGCCACGTCGTAGTCGACGCCTTCCACCGCGTCCTTGTGCACCAGCCATTTGGTGGTGACCAGGGTTTCCTGGGCGCTGATCGGCCACACGGTGAAGACGATCAGGTGGTCGCCCATGCAGTGGTTCCAGGAGTGCGGCAGGTGCAGGATGCGCATCGAGCCGAGGTCGGGATTCTTGATCCGGCCCATGAGCTTCTTGCTGCCCTGCTTGCCGTCCATGGTCATCGACACCGTGCCGTCCAGCAGCGGCATGCGCACGATGCGATTGCGCAGGCCGAAGCTGGCATGGGCGTACGGGATCTTCTCGGCGTCCCAGGCGCTGGTGCAGGCCGCCACCTGGTCCTTGAACGCCTGGCTGGCGCGCGGGTCGGTGACGTCGTCCCACTCCAGCAGGGTCTTCAGCAGTTCCGGGTGGGAGCCGTTGCAGTGGTAGCACTCGCGGTTGTTCTCGATCACCAGCTTCCAGTTGGCGGCTTCGCGGATGGTGGTCTGCACCGCCACCTTGGCGTTCTCCATGTCGTACGGCTCCATGTAGTGCTCGAGCGTCGCCAGGAAGTCGTCGATGGCCGGCGGGTTCTCCGCCAGGCTGATGAAGATGTAGCCGCCGGCGGTCTTCACCTGGATCGGCTTCAGGCCGTACTCCTTCATGTCGAAGTCGGCGCCCATCTCGGTGCCGGCGAACAGCAGGCGGCCATCCAGCTCGTAGGTCCACTGGTGGTAGGGGCAGACCAGCTTGGCCACCTTGCCTTTCTCGCTCACGCACAGGCGCGAGCCGCGGTGCCGGCAGACATTGTGGAAGGCATGCACCTGGCCTTCGGCGCCACGGATCACCAGGACCGGGTTCTTGCCGATCTGCAGGGTGAGGAAATTGCCCTTGGCGGGAATCTCGCAGGTCATGCCGGCGATCAGCCATTCCTTGTGGAAGATCTCCTGCATGTCGATCTCGAACAGGCGCTGGTCGCAGTAGAAGGGCTGCGGCAGCGAGAAGCTGTGGTCGCGGCTGCGCAGCATGTCGGCGGTGGCCTTGCGGGCCGGTTCCAGGGGATCGCCGAGACTCAGGGTGGAAGTGACGTCCATCGGTAACTCCTCATGCCGCCCCCGCGCGGGTGGCGGCGGAAAAAGTGGCTGATACGGTTGCTACGCAAGGTGGCGTTCACAGCCTTCCTCATCCCGGCGCGGCGTCCGGAATCCCGCCCTGCCGATGGACGGGCCCCGCCGTGGCGGGAATGAAGGTCAGTCGCTCTACACGTCCGGGCTCTACCCTCCCGGGGTTCATGCAAACCCTCGTCTCGGCTGGTCTGGAGTGTGGGCCCGCGCCCGCCGCCGACCTTATCCATGGGCGACATGACCGCATCCGTTTCCGACGCTCCGGGCCGCGCCCCAGCAGGCAGGTCGCGATAAGCATGTAAATGTCGCTGGCAGGTAAATGAGCGGCCACGGCGATGCGCACAATCCGCCCCATCAGGCCATCGTTCGGCCCCGTGCGCACGGAGAGATCATCATGTCGAGCAACTTCCTCAATCCGGTCACCACCCAGACCTGGGCCAACGGCCGGCACCTCGTGCGCTGCGTCAAGGTCATCCAGGAAACCTGGGACGTGCGCACCTTCTGCTTCATGGCCGACCAGCCGATCCTGTTCTTCTTCAAGCCGGGCCAGTTCGTCACCCTGGAGCTGGAGATCGACGGCGAGCCGGTGATGCGCTCCTACACCATCTCCAGCTCGCCCTCGGTGCCCTACAGCTTCTCCATCACCATCAAGCGGGTGCCGGGCGGGCGGGTTTCCAACTGGCTGCACGACAACCTCAAGGAAGGCCAGGAGCTACCGGTGCACGGTCCGGTCGGCCTGTTCAACGCCATCGACTTCCCGGCCGACAAGGTGCTGTTCCTCTCCGGCGGGGTCGGCATCACCCCGGTGATGTCCATGGCGCGCTGGTTCTTCGACACCAACGCCAACGTCGACATGGTCTTCGTCCACAGCGCCCGTTCGCCGAAGGACATCATCTACCACCGCGAGCTGGAGCACATGGCCTCGCGGATCGACAACTTCAGCCTGCACATCATCTGCGAGCGCCACGGCCTCGGCGAAGCCTGGGCCGGCTACCGTGGCTACCTGAACCTGCGCATGCTGGAACTGATCGCCCCGGACTTCCTCGAGCGGGAAATCTTCTGCTGCGGCCCGACGCCCTATATGAGCGCGGTGAAGCACCTGCTGCAGGGCCACGGCTACGACATGAGCCGCTACCACGAGGAAGCCTTCGGGCCGACTCCGCCGGAGGTCCGCGCCGACGTCAGGGAACTGGCCGCGGAAGCCGCCGAGGCGCCGGAGGTACCGGTCGCCGACCAGCACCAGGTGGAATTCACCGCCACCGGCAAGAGCATCCGCGTCAGCCCCGGGGAAACCGTGCACGCCGCCGCCGCCAAGCTCGGCCTGCACATTCCGAAGGCCTGCGGGATGGGCATATGCGGCACCTGCAAGGTAATGAAGACCGCCGGCGAGGTGGAGATGGAGCACAACGGCGGGATCACCGACGAGGATGTCGCCGAAGGCTACATCCTCTCCTGCTGCAGCGTGCCCAAGGGCGACGTGGTCATCGACTACTGAGGGCGCGAGGGAAACGCCAGGCGCTCCCAGTAGCGCCGCCGCGGCAGTTCCTCGGCCGGCAGCCAGCGTCCGGCGCAGGCCTGCAGCGGCTCGGCGGGAGCCTTCAGCAGCGAGTCCAGGGCCAGCACGTAGCGCCCCGTCCCCGCGCAGCGGAAACACAGGTCGTCGTCGAAGCTGTCGAAGCACGGGTACTCGCCGAGGTCGTCGCGGTAGCGACGCAACGTCCGCTCTTGCACGTCGAGCAGCAGCAGGCGCCACTGGTCCCGTTCCAGGTCGCTTTCCTCGTAGCGCTGGACGTGCCGGGTCAGCGCCAGGTAGCGACCGTCCGCCGACCAGATCATTGGCGCCGCCAGGTTGCCCAAGCCGATGCCCGACGCGGTCAGCAGGTAGCCGTCGCGGCTGAACCCGGCGCGCACGTCCTCGTCGCGGTGCATGCCCTCGTAGTGGAAACCGAAGCCCCAGGCGGCGTCTTCCGCGCCCACCGACGGCAAGACGAAGTCGCCGTCGCTCCAGGGCCGCGGCGCTGCGTCCAGCCAGCGCGACGTGGGGCACAGCCGCCAGGCCGTGCCATCGAACGCCACCCGCGCCTGCTCGTAGTAATGCCGCCAGTCGTCGTGGAAGCGGCCGAATGCGTGCCAGGCGCCGGGCTCGGGCAAGCCTTCGTCGAAGCGGCGCAACAGGCCGGGGTCGCCTTCGCCCGGCCCGCCCGGCGGCTGGTAGGCGTTGCGGCCGAGCAGGTGGAGCAAATGCACCTGGCCATCGATGAAACCTTGCAGGTGTAGATCGGCCAGCGGCTCGGCGAGCCACTCCAGGCGCCGCTCCCGGCTATCGAGTATGGCCAGGCGCTGCGGCAGGGTCGGCGCCTCGGCGAAGGCCACCACGGCCAGGTAGCGACCGCAATCGGACACGCGGTGGTCGAGCGTCCACTCGCCATCCAGGCGCCAGTCGCCCAGGCGCAAGGCATAGGCGCCGCGCTCCGCCTCCTGATCGTCGCGCAACCACTCCCAGACGGCCCGGCTGCCATCGGCCAGCGGTGCGCTCTGCAACAGGCATCCCGGCCTGCCGGCCGCGCCATCCAGCGGCAGCAACAGGTCCAGGCGCGGCATGTCGGCCTCGCGCCAGCGCGGCCGGTCGTCCGCATCGCGAGCGTGCAGAAGGTAGAGGCTGGAATGGCTGTACGAACCCAGCGTGCCGTAGCGTTCGTAGGTCAGGCAGGGTTGCGCCAGGTCCAGGCCGAAACGCAGCCAGCCATCCTCCAGCCCGAGCAGTTCGGGCCCGCCGGCATGGGGCTCGGCGGGCAACGCCGACCACGGCGCGCCCAGCGCACGCAGGCCGCCGTCCTCTCGCCAAAGCCAGTAGGTATCCTGCCCCAGCGGCTCGCCTGCTGCCTGCAGCGCCAGCGCCCGGCCGTCATCGTTCCAAGCCAATGGCGGCGCTTCACGGGACAGGTAGAGGCCGCTGGCCTCGCCGTTTATCCACAGCTCGCCGCGGTTGGCGCGCAGCGGCGCGAAAGGATCGTCCAGGGCCAGCAGGCTGTCCGGCAGCCAGGGGCGGATTTCCAGCGCGGGCCCGCCAAGCGGGGACGGTAGCGGTTGCGCGCGCAGATCCCCGCTCCAGCGCTGCCATTCGCTTTCGGGCAGCCAGAGGTCACCGATGGCAACGAAGGCCTCGGCCTCGCTGCCGGCCTTGAGCGCCTGCAGCTCGAGGCGCTGCGGTGCGTTGGACGTCAGCGGGCTGTGCCGGCCGATCACCTCGCGCTCGGTGACGCTGTCCAGCTCCCAGAAGTTGTCCACGGCACAGCGGTAAAGCAACCGCTCCTGCCGGTCGAAGATCGCCAGGCCCCACGCGCCTCGGCTCGGTATCGGCGAAACGAAGTGGCGGCCATCGCTGGAAAAGCGTGCCGAAGGATTGCAGTCGGGGATGAAGCAACCGTCGGGCATCAGGTAGTGGCATACCAGCGGGCCGCCCATGGCGATCTCGCCGCCGTCGAACAGGCGGATCGGCTCGCCCTCGGGGGTTCGCTCGGGCGCTTCGCCGCCCCATGCGCTACCTCCGGCCGGCAGGGGTGCGTCCAGCGCTTGCGGAGCCTGGCGCTCCAGGCGCAGGCCGCGCTCGAAGCGGATCTGCAACAGCACGCCGCCGATCACCGCCAGCAAGCCACCGCCCAGTCCCAGCCAGAAGCCCGGCAGTGCCTGGCCCAGGGCGATGCCGCCACCCAGAACCCAGAAGAACAGCGCCTGTTGCAGGCGATACGGCACCTTGCCGCGCCAACGATCCGTGGCCCACTCGGCGCCCAGCAGCAGCACCCAACCCAGCGCTACCAGCGGCAACGGAAGGAGGACGCCAAGGGCCACCAGCACGGCGATCCAGGCGATCTCGCCGAGGCCTTCGAGCAACAAGCGGCCGAGCGGCTTGTCTGACATCCGATCATCCATGATCCATCCCACTTTCCTGGCAAAAGCCAAGGGTAATCAAGGCTCCGACCAACCACCAGAGCCACGGCGAAGCTGACCTTCTCATACTGGAAAACACCAGGGCGCCAAGGTTGTCCACATTCGGACTGGAATTCCATACAGGTGTTCCTTCGCCGCCTGAATGTCCGCCATGTGTTCACTCAAGCATTTGAAATAAAAGATAAATTCTACAAATTCAAGTGCATTTCAGGGCCGGCTACTCAGCCCGTCCCTGCCTCCGGGAAGCCCTTTCCAGGCTAGGTTGATCACAGACTTATCCACAAGTTGTGCAATCCATCGCCTCCTCTATGTCCTGCGGGTCCAGAAACAACATACCGACAATGCCTCCTCCGTGGCGCGAGGGCTCCGCAAGCCCATCCGGCTTTCCTTCCGGGTAAATCGCACTTCGCCGCACGCTCGGCCTGGCCGCACTCTCCTGCTCATTTAACGATCAATCCGCCAGAGACCCCGCCGTCCGGCCGCCCCAAGCGTGAGCGAACAATTTTTCCACAGGGCTTTACACTCCCCTTGGGGAAAACCAGAAAAATATTCACAGGATGAAGAAAAAACCTGGCCTATTCTGGCTCTTCATCCCTTCCCGCCCGGCCTGACCATTTATTGACCAACTCCATGCAGGCCTTACCTTATAAGGCTTACAGAACTATCCATACAGGTTGTCCACAAGGCTTTCCAGGCCTTTTGTGAGCAACCCTGCGTTTGTGCACATGCCCCCTAAAGCAAGCCGGCAGCCTGTTGACAGAAAATCCGCTCAATTCTTGACCAATAGCCTGGAAGGCGCGGGCCCTCTGGCTCCCAGCATTCTATAAACAGGCTCTGCACACTGACCTCAACAGGAATTGGGGGAAATTCCCGGCGGCGGCCGCAACCGCTGTTCCAGCGCCATCGGAGCGGGAGAATTTTGTCTTTTTCCTCAAGCCGTTACGTCCGCGCAGGGGGTTTGCGGCATTTGCCCCCACTTCGCTCCTTGCTTTTCTATCCACAGGCCTGTCTGGGTCCCGCAGGGACAATGCCCGTCACCGTTTCGTCAGCGCTTTTCACCTGAACCTTCATCGTCCTTTCACAAACGGCTGTTTTCGCTCAAAAACCGACCAACCTCCGAAGAGCCCGGCAGGGCGCCGCGCGGAAGCGACTGCGAACACGTTATTCACATTCGACTCCACAGTGTTTGTGGATTGGCCAGGTTCTCCTGGCATGGGAGTGGAACCGCGTGGATAAAGGCTTTCAACACCCCCGGCGGAGATAGGGAGGGTGTTGCCGGGGGCACTTTTGCATAGCTCCCGAACAGTTAGCCCACAGAGTTACCCACAGGATTTGGGGAAAGAGCGGCCGCCCCGCGCCATGGGGGCGACCGAGAGCGGACTCAGGCGCCCATCACCAGGCGGATGTCCCGCGCCAGTTCGCGGACCCGCTCGATATCGGTATCCCAGGAACACATGAAACGCGCGCCACCTTCACCGATGAAGGTGTAGAAGCGCCAGCCGCGCGCGCGCAAGGCTTCGATCGCCGGCTCGGAAAGCTGTAGGAACACGCCGTTGGCTTCTACCGGGAACATCAGGCTGACGCCGGGAACGTCGGCCACCAGCTCGGCCAGCAGGCGCGCGCAGCGGTTGGCGTGATCGGCGTAGCGCAGCCAGGCATCGTCCTGCAGTACGCCGACCCAGGGCGCGGCGAGGAAGCGCATCTTCGAGGCCAGTTGGCCGGCCTGCTTGCAGCGGTAGTCGAAGTCCTCGGCCAGGTCGCGGTTGAAAAACAGGATCGCCTCGCCCACCGCCATGCCGTTCTTGGTGCCGCCGAAGCAGAGCACGTCGACCCCGGCCTTCCAGCTCAGCTCCGCCGGCGAGCAGCCGAGGAAGGCGCAGGCGTTGGAGAAGCGCGCGCCGTCCATGTGCAGGTGCAGGCCGAGCTCCTTGCAGGTGGCGCTGATCGCCTTCAGCTCGTCCGGGCGGTACACCGTGCCGACCTCGGTGGCCTGGGTGAGAGTCACCACGCGCGGCTTCGGATAGTGGATATCCTGGCGCTTGAGAGCGATGTCGCGGATCGACGCCGGGGTCAGCTTGCCGACCTCGGTCTGCGCCAGCAGCAGCTTGGAGCCATTGGAGAAGAACTCCGGCGCGCCGCACTCGTCGGTCTCGACGTGGGCGGTCTCCGAGCAGATCACGCTGTGGTAGCTCTGGCACAGCGCAGCCAGGGCCAGGGAGTTGGCGGCGGTGCCGTTGAAGGCGAAGAACACTTCGCAATCGGTCTCGAACAACTGGCGGAAGTAGTCCGAAGCACGCGCGGTCCACTGGTCGTCGCCATAGGCGCGTTCGTGGCCGCGGTTGGCTTCGGCCATCGCCGCCCAGGCTTCGGGGCAGATGCCGGAATAGTTGTCGCTGGCGAACTGTTGGGTGTGATCGGTCATGTGGGCCTCTGGAACGGTTGCCGAGCCCTTGTGGGGCTCCATGCGGTCGTGCCGGCACGGGTACGTGCCGGCACAGTCTGTCAGGGTAGCTTGGTCAGCTTCATCTGCTCGACGAACGGCACCAGCACCTGGCGCATCGCCGTGGCGCTGCCGCCATTGGGCGTGTCGCGGGTGCTGAGGGTCAGTACGTAGCGGTTCTTGATCACTCCGCTGAGGGTCGAGACGCCCTCCTCGCCCTTGGCCGGGACCATCACTCCCAGCGGGTCGCCCATCCGCGTGGTATCGATCAGCGGCAGGTAGTCCTCGCCGCCGAAGCGCTCGGCGGTGCCGTTCTTAAGGGCGGTCTCGCGGGTCTTGTGGAGCAGGGTCAGGTTGGTCTGGGTCATCTCGCGCAGCTTGTCCTGCGCCGCCCGATAGGCCACCGCGTCGCCCTCGGTCGGCGGCGCCGGCAGGCCGGTGTCGGTGAGGACGATCTCCAGGCGCTTGCTGCCGTCGGCAGCGCCGAAGACCACGGTGGCGTCGTTGTAGCCGCACTGGCGGGAGAGGAAGTCGTAGCCGAACAGTGGCTTGCCGGCCGGCGGCAAGGCCACTTCGAGTTCATGGCCGGTGCAGGAATCGGCCGGCAGCGCAGGCGCGGCGGCCTGCTTTTCATCGCCGCCCCCGCACCCTTGCAGGGATGCGCCGAGCAGCACGGCGGAAAGGAAGATCAGCGGGCGTTTCATGGTGTTCTCGCAGGACGAAGAGCACGCAGTTTAGCGCCAGCCCGGGGCGTTCCGCATCGGTTGCCGATTCCCACCGCCATGTCGCAAACGCACCTCCCCGTGGCGTGCATAGGCATCTGGGCCGGCAGGGCCGGTCATACCATCGCTGGCAAAGGGACCGCGTGTCCCGTTGCAGCCATTCCGGCGCGGTTCCGGCGCCGCAGGGAGACCCAGCGATGTTCAGCAAGCATGACCAGATCCGCGGCTACGACGACGAACTGCTCGCCGCGATGGACGCCGAAGAGGCCCGCCAGGAAGACCATCTCGAACTGATCGCCTCGGAGAACTACACCAGCAAGCGGGTCATGCAGGCGCAGGGCAGCGGCCTGACCAACAAGTATGCCGAGGGCTATCCGGGCAAGCGCTACTACGGCGGCTGCGAACACGTCGACAAGGTCGAGCAGTTGGCCATCGACCGCGCCAGGCAGCTGTTCGGCGCCGACTACGCCAACGTCCAGCCGCATTCCGGTTCCTCGGCCAACGCCGCGGTGTACCTGGCGCTGCTCAACGCCGGCGACACCATCCTCGGCATGAGCCTGGCCCACGGCGGCCATCTCACCCACGGCGCCAAGGTGTCCTCCTCCGGCAAGCTGTACAACGCCGTGCAGTACGGCCTGGACACCGCTACCGGGCTGATCGACTACGACGAAGTCGAGCGCCTGGCCGTGGAGCATAAGCCGAAGATGATCGTCGCCGGCTTCTCCGCCTACTCCAAGACCCTCGACTTCCCGCGCTTCCGCGCCATCGCCGACAAGGTCGGCGCGCTGCTGTTCGTCGACATGGCCCACGTCGCCGGGCTGGTCGCCGCCGGCCTCTACCCGAACCCGATCCCCTTCGCCGACGTGGTCACCACCACCACCCACAAGACCCTGCGCGGCCCGCGCGGCGGCCTGATCCTGGCGCGCGCCAACGAGGAGATCGAGAAGAAGCTCAATTCCGCGGTATTCCCCGGCGCCCAGGGCGGCCCGCTGATGCACGTGATCGCGGCCAAGGCGGTGTGCTTCAAGGAAGCGCTGGAGCCGGGCTTCAAGGACTACCAGGCGCAGGTGATCCGCAACGCCAAGGCGATGGCCGAGGTGTTCATCGGGCGCGGCTACGACGTGGTTTCCGGTGGCACCGACAACCACCTGATGCTGATCAGCCTGGTGCGCCAGGGCCTGACCGGCAAGGAAGCCGACGCCGCCCTCGGCCGGGTCGGCATCACGGTGAACAAGAACGCCGTGCCGAACGATCCGCAGAGCCCGTTCGTCACCTCCGGCATCCGCATCGGCACCCCGGCCATCACCACCCGCGGGCTGCAGGAAGCGCAGAGCCGCGAACTGGCCGGCTGGATCTGCGACATCCTCGACCACCTCGGCGATGCCGACGTGGAAGCCAAGGTCGCCACCCAGGTCGCCGGTCTCTGCGCGGACTTCCCGGTCTATCGCTGAGCCCCCCGAAGACGGTCGGGGAGCCCGACGCGCCCCGGCCCAACCCTCTCCGCGGGAGAGGGAGCAACAGTTCAGGAGCATCCACATGCAACGCTACTCCGGCTTCGGCCTGTTAAAGCATTCACTGAGCCATCACGAGAACTGGCAACGCATGTGGCGCACGCCCACGCCGAAGCCGGTCTACGACGTGGTCATCGTCGGCGGCGGCGGGCACGGCCTGGCCACCGCCTACTACCTGGCCAAGGAACACGGCATCAGCAACGTGGCGGTAGTCGAGAAAGGTTGGCTGGGCGGCGGCAACACCGCGCGCAACACCACCATCGTGCGCTCCAACTACCTGTGGGACGAGTCCGCGCTGCTCTACGAACACGCGATGAAGCTGTGGGAGGGCCTGTCCCAGGACCTCAACTACAACGTGATGTTCTCCCAGCGCGGGGTCTACAACCTCTGCCACACCCTCCAGGACATGCGCGACGGCGAGCGCCGGGTCAGCGCCAACCGCCTCAACGGCGTCGACGGCGAATTGTTGAACGCGCAGCAGGTGGCGGAGGAGATTCCCTACCTGGACTGCAGCAAGAACACCCGCTACCCGATCATGGGCGCGACCATCCAGCGTCGCGGCGGCGTCGCCCGCCATGACGCGGTGGCCTGGGGCTTCGCCCGTGCCGCCGATGCCCTCGGCGTGGACCTGATCCAGCAGACCGAAGTCACCGGCTTCCGCAAGCAGGACGGCGCGGTGATCGGCGTCGAGACCAACCGCGGCTTCATCGGCGCGCGCCGTGTCGGAGTGGTCACCGCCGGCAACTCCGGGCACATGGCCAGGCTCGCCGGCTTCCGCCTGCCGCTGGAGTCGCACCCGTTGCAGGCGCTGGTCTCCGAGCCGCTGAAGCCGATCATCGACAGCGTGATCATGTCCAACGCCGTGCATGGCTACATCAGCCAGTCGGACAAGGGCGACCTGGTCATCGGCGCCGGCATCGACGGCTACAACGGCTACGGCCAGCGCGGCTCTTACCCGGTGATCGAGCACACCCTGCAAGCCATCGTCGAGATGTTCCCGGTGCTCTCGCGGGTACGCATGAACCGCCAGTGGGGCGGCATCGTCGACACCACCCCGGACGCCTGCCCGATCATCGGCAAGACTCCGGTGCAGAACCTATTCTTCAACTGCGGCTGGGGCACCGGCGGCTTCAAGGCCACTCCCGGCTCCGGAAACGTCTTCGCCGCCACCCTGGCCAAGGGCGAACCGCATCCGCTGGCCGCGCCCTTCTCCATCGAACGCTTCCACAGCGGTGCGCTGATCGACGAGCACGGCGCGGCGGCAGTGGCGCACTGACAAAAGCCGCCCGAAGGGCGAAATCCGCTGCCCCTCGCCCTTCAGGGAGAGGGTGCCGGTCAACCGGCAAGAACAGTTTCCGGAGGCTACAAAATGCTGAATATCTTCTGCCCCCACTGCGGCGAACTGCGTTCCGAAGAGGAATTCCACGCCAAGGGTCAGGCCCACATCCCGCGCCCGCTCGACCCGAACGCCTGCAGCGACGAGGAATGGGGCGACTACATGTTCTTCCGCGACAACCCGCGCGGCCTCCATCACGAGCTGTGGGTGCACGCCGCCGGCTGCCGCAAGTACTTCAACGTCACCCGCCATACGGTGACCTACGAGATCCTCGAGACCTACCTGATCGGCGAGCAGCCCAGCGTCGTCGCCGACGGTGAGAAGAAACCCGCCGTACAAGGGGAACCGGCATGAGCCAGATCAATCGCCTGTCCAGCGGCGGCCGCATCGACCGCAACCGCCCGCTGACCTTCAGCTTCAACGGCCAGCACTACCAGGGCTATGCCGGCGACACCCTGGCCGCCGCGCTGCTGGCCAACGGCGTCGACATCGTCGGCCGCAGCTTCAAGTACTCGCGGGCGCGCGGCATCGTCGCCGCCGGCGCCGAGGAGCCCAACGCGATCCTGCAGATCGGCTCCCGCGAAGCCACCCAGATCCCCAACGTACGCGCCACCCAGCAGGCTCTCTACGGCGGCCTGGTGGCCACCAGTACCAACGGCTGGCCGAACGTGCAGAACGACCTGATGGGAATCTTCGGCAAGGTCGGCGGCAAGCTGATGCCGCCTGGTTTCTACTACAAGACCTTCATGTACCCGCAGTCGATGTGGATGACCTACGAGAAGTACATCCGCAAGGCCGCCGGCCTGGGCCGCGCGCCGACCGAGGTCGATCCGGACAGCTACGACTGGATGAACCACCACTGCGACGTGCTGGTGGTCGGCGGCGGCCCGGCCGGCCTGGCCGCCGCCCTCGCCGCCGCTCGCAGCGGCGCGCGGGTGATTCTCGCCGACGAGCAGGAAGAGTTCGGCGGCAGCCTGCTGGACACCCGCGAGACCCTCGACGGCAAGCCCGCCGCCGAGTGGGTCGCGGACGCCGTGGCCGAGCTGCAAGGCCTGCCGGAAGTCATCCTGCTACCGCGCTCCACGGTCAACGGCTACCACGACCACAACTTCCTCACCATCCACGAGCGGCGCACCGACCACCTCGGCGAGGTCGCCCCGCTCGGCCAGGTCCGCCAGCGCGTGCACCGCGTACGCGCCAAGCGCGTGGTACTGGCCGCCGGCGCCCATGAGCGTCCGCTGGTCTACGGCAACAACGACCTGCCCGGCAACATGCTCGCCGGCGCGGTTTCCACCTATGTACGGCGCTACGGCGTGGCACCGGGCAAGAAACTGGTGCTGGCCACCAACAACGACTACGCCTACCGCGTCGCCCTCGACTGGCAGGAAGCCGGCCTGCAAGTGGTGGCCATCGCCGACGCCCGGGCCAATCCGCGCGGCGAGTGGGTCGAGGAAGCACGCCAACGCGGTATGCGGGTGATCACTGGCAGTTCGGTGATCGAGGCTCGCGGCGGCAAGCGGGTCAGCGGCGCCAAGGTCGCCCGGATCGACCTGCAGGCCATGCGCGCCAGCGGCGGCGAATGGCTGGACTGCGACCTGATCGCCAGCTCCGGCGGCTACAGCCCGGTCGTGCACCTGGCCTCGCACCTGGGCGGCAAGCCGGAGTGGCGCGAGGAAATCCTCGCCTTCGTACCCGGCGAAGGCCTGCAGAAGCGCATCTGCGCCGGCGCCGTGAACGGCGTGTTCGGGCTCGCCGAGGTGCTCGCCGACGGCTACCAGGCCGGGAGTCGCGCCGCCCTCGACGCCGGCTACAAGACCGCCGCCGGCAGCCTGCCGAAGGTCCAGCCGCGCCGCGAGGAAGCGTCCGTCGCGCTGTTCCAGGTGCCCCACGAGAAGCCCACGGCACGCGCACCGAAGCAGTTCGTCGATCCGCAGAACGACGTCACCGCCGCCGCCATCGAACTGGCCTGCCGCGAGGGCTTCGAGTCCATCGAGCACGTCAAGCGCTACACCGCGCTGGGCTTCGGCACCGACCAGGGCAAGCTGGGCAACATCAACGGCCTGGCGATCGCCGCGCGGGCCCAGGGCAAGAGCATCGCCGACACCGGCACCACCATGTTCCGTCCGAACTACACCCCGGTGACCTTCGGCGCCGTCGCCGGCCGCCACTGCGGGCACCTGTTCGAACCGGTGCGCTTCACCGCCCTGCACGCCTGGCACGTGAAGAACGGCGCCGAGTTCGAAGACGTCGGCCAGTGGAAGCGGCCGTGGTACTTCCCGCGCCGCGGCGAGGACATGCACGCCGCCGTGGCCCGCGAATGCCGCGCGGTGCGCGAGGCGGTCGGCCTGCTCGACGCCTCGACCCTGGGCAAGATCGACATCCAGGGCCCGGACGCGCGGGAGTTCCTCAACCGGGTCTACACCAACGCCTGGACCAAGCTCGACGTCGGCAAGGCGCGCTACGGCCTGATGTGCAAGGAAGACGGGATGGTCTTCGACGACGGCGTGACCGCCTGCCTGGCCGACAACCACTTCGTCATGACCACCACCACCGGCGGCGCCGCCCGCGTACTGGAGTGGCTGGAGCTGTACCACCAGACCGAATGGCCGGAGCTGAAGGTGTACTTCACCTCGGTCACCGACCACTACGCGACCCTCACCCTGTCCGGCCCGAACAGCCGCAAGCTGCTCGCCGAAGTCACCGACATCGACCTGGACAAGGATGCCTTCCCCTTCATGACCTGGAAGGAAGGCAAGGTCGCCGGGGTGCCGGCGCGGGTGTTCCGCATCTCCTTCACCGGCGAGCTGAGCTACGAGGTGAACGTCCAGGCCGACTACGCCATGGGCGTGCTCGAAGCGCTCGCCGAGCACGGCGCGAAGTACGGCCTGACGCCCTACGGCACCGAGACCATGCACGTCCTGCGCGCCGAGAAGGGCTTCATCATCGTCGGCCAGGACACCGATGCCTCGGTCACCCCGGACGATCTCAACATGGGCTGGGCGGTGGGCCGCAGCAAGCCGTTCTCCTGGATCGGCTGGCGCGGCATGAACCGCGCCGACTGCCTGCGCGAGGATCGCAAGCAACTGGTCGGACTCAGGCCGAGCAACCCGCAGGAGGTACTGCCCGAAGGCGCGCAACTGGTGTTCGACACCCAGCAGGCGATCCCGATGAAGATGGTCGGCCACGTCACCTCCAGCTACATGAGCGCCAGCCTCGGCCACGGCTTCGCCCTGGCGGTGGTGAAAGGCGGCCTCAAGCGCATGGGCCAGAAGGTCTACGCGCCGCTGGCGGACGGCCGCTTCATCGAGGCGGAGATCTGCTCCTCGGTGTTCTACGACCCGAAAGGGGAACGGCAGAACGTGGATTGACCGGAGAGGGGCTCGCCCCTCTCCCCGGCCCTCTCCCCGAAGGGAGAAGGCAGACAGGCTACCAGGGCGCGCGGCGCCCCAAGGTGAAAACGAATGAGCAAGGCAAACGTCTACCAGCAACGCCCCGAACCCGGCGTCCACGCCGAATCGCCGCTGCACCATGCCGAGCTGCACAAGCTCGCCGGCAAGACCGCCGCGAAGGCCGGTATCGTCCTGCGCGAGAAGAAGCTGCTCGGCCACCTGGTGCTGCGCGGCGATGCCGCCGACCCGGCCTTCGCCGCCGCCGTGCACCAGGCCCTCGGCCTGGAACTGCCGGTGGCCCTGACCCTGGTCGCCAGCGGCGAGACCTCGCTGCAATGGCTGGCCCCGGACGAATGGTTGCTGATCGTCCCCGGCGGCGAGGAATACGCCGTCGAACAGCGCCTGCGCCAGGCCCTGGGCGAGGAGCTGCACTACGCGGTGGTCAACGTCAGCGGCGGGCAGACGCTGCTCGAACTGAGCGGAGCGAACGTCCGCGAACTGCTGATGAAATCCACCAGCTACGACGTGCATCCGAGCAACTTCCCGGTGGGCAAGGCGGTCGGCAGCATCTTCGCCAAGTCGCAATGCGTGATCCGCCATACCGGCGAGGACACCTGGGAGCTGGTCGTGCGCCGCAGCTTCGCCGACTACTTCTGGCTCTGGTTGCAGGACGCCAGCGCCGAATACGGCCTGCAGGTAGCGGCATGAGCAGCCTTCCCCTCTCCCCGAGAGGGGATACCGGACCCGGAGCCTCGCGATGAGCCGTACCCCCGACACCTGGATCCTCACCGCCGACAGTCCCAGCCTGCTGGGCACCGTCGACGTGGTGACGCGCTACCTCTTCGAGCAGCGCTGCTACGTCACCGAGCACCACTCGTTCGACGACCGCCTGGCGCAACGCTTCTTCATCCGCGTGGAGTTCCGCGCCGGCGACGGCTTCGACGAAGCCTCCTTCCGCGCCGGACTGGCCGAACGGGTGGCACCGTTCGGCATGCGTACCGAGCTGACCGCGCCGGGCTACCGCAGCCAGGTGGCGATCATGGTTTCCAAGGCCGACCACTGCCTGAACGACCTGCTCTACCGCCAGCGCATCGGCCAGTTGCCGATGGACGTGGTGGCGGTGATTTCCAATCACCCGGACCTGGAGCCGCTGGCGCGCTGGCACGGCATTCCCTACCACCACTTCCCGCTCGACCCGAACGACAAGCCGGCCCAGGAAGCCAGGGTCTGGCAGGTGCTCGAAGAGAGTGGCGCCGAGCTGGTGATCCTCGCTCGCTACATGCAGGTGCTGTCGCCGGAACTGTGCCGGCGCCTGGACGGCTGGGCGATCAACATCCATCACTCCCTGCTGCCCGGCTTCAAGGGCGCCAAGCCGTACCACCAGGCCTACCAGAAGGGCGTGAAGCTGGTCGGCGCCACCGCCCACTACATCAACAACGACCTCGACGAAGGGCCGATCATCGCCCAGGGCGTCGAGACGGTCGACCACGCCCACTACCCCGAGGACCTGATCGCCAAGGGCCGCGACATCGAGTGCCTGACCCTGGCGCGGGCGGTGGGCTACCACATCGAGCGGAGGGTATTCCTCAACGCCAATCGGACCGTGGTGCTGTAAGCGCGCCCTCTCTTCCCAACCCTCGCTGAAGGAAGAGGGCCAGGGAGAGGGGCGCTTCCCACGGCCTCGCGTCCCGAGCAACACCGACAGCCCGCCGGCTGCCAGCATTCTCCGGCCCTGTCGCGCAACAGACGACTTTCCAGTGCAAAGCCGCGCGGCCGTGGACGCCGCGCATTTGTACCCACAACGACAAAGAGGAAACGCGTATGTCTGGCAATCGTGGTGTGGTCTATCTCGGCCCGGGCAAGGTCGAGGTGCAGAACATTCCCTATCCGAAGATGCAGGACCCGCAGGGCCGGCAGATCGACCACGGGGTGATCCTGCGGGTGGTCTCCACCAACATCTGCGGCTCCGACCAGCACATGGTGCGCGGCCGTACCACCGCGCCGGAAGGCCTGGTGCTGGGCCACGAGATCACCGGCGAGGTGGTGGAGATCGGGCGTGGCGTGGAAACCATGAAGATCGGCGACCTGGTCTCGGTACCGTTCAACGTCGCCTGCGGCCACTGCCGTACCTGCAAGGAACAGCACACCGGCGTCTGCCTGACGGTCAATCCGGCGCGTGCCGGCGGCGCCTACGGCTACGTCGACATGGGTGGCTGGGTCGGCGGCCAGGCCGAATACGTGCTGGTGCCCTACGCCGACTTCAACCTGCTGAAACTGCCCAACCGCGAAGCGGCGATGGAGAAGATCCGCGACCTGACCTGCCTTTCGGACATCCTCCCCACCGGCTACCACGGCGCGGTCACCGCCGGCGTCGGCCCGGGCAGCACGGTCTACATCGCCGGCGCCGGTCCGGTCGGCCTGGCCGCGGCGGCCTCGGCACGCCTGCTCGGCGCGGCGGTGGTGATCGTCGGCGACGTCAACCCGACCCGCCTGGCCCACGCCAAGAAACAGGGCTTCGAGATCGCCGACCTGTCCAAGGACACCCCGCTGCACGAACAGATCGCCGCTCTGCTGGGCGAGCCGGAGGTCGACTGCGCGGTCGATGCGGTCGGTTTCGAGGCGCGCGGCCACGGCCATTCGGGCTCGCAGCAGGAAGCCCCGGCCACCGTGCTCAACTCGCTGATGGGCATCACCCGGGTCGCCGGCAAGATCGGCATTCCCGGCCTGTACGTCACCGAAGACCCGGGCGCGGTGGACGCGGCCGCCAAGCACGGCGCCCTGAGCATCCGCTTCGGCCTGGGCTGGGCCAAGTCGCACAGCTTCCATACCGGCCAGACCCCGGTGATGAAGTACAACCGCCAGCTGATGCAGGCGATCATGTGGGACCGGATCAAGATCGCCGACATCGTCGGGGTGGAAGTCATCACCCTCGACGATGCGCCGAAAGGCTATGGCGAGTTCGACGCCGGGGTGCCGAAGAAATTCGTCATCGACCCACACAACCTGTTCCGCGCGGCCTGAACCTCCGGCAACAACCGACGCGGCCCACGGGCCGCGTCGTCGTTGGCGCTATCCGGGGGAACTGCCGGCGATAAAATGGATCGGTGATACTGCTGCCATCCATTCGCCTCCCGGAGACCGCCATGAACACCGATAGCCCGATCAACCGCGTCGAACAGGTACAGGTCGACGACCTGGCCTGCTGGCGCATCCACACCGCCCATGGCGAGGCGCTGATCGCCCAGCAGGGCGCGCAACTGCTCAGCTACCAGCCCCACGAACAGCCGCCGCTGGTCTGGCTCAGCGACGAGGCCGGCTACCGGCGCGGGCAGTCGGTACGCGGCGGGGTGCCGGTGTGCTGGCCGTGGTTCGGTCCGCTGGAGCGCAACCCGCAGGAAGTCCGCGGCCAGGTGGAAGATGGCCTGAAGGCGCCCGCCCACGGGCTGGTCCGGGCGGTCGACTGGGAAATCGACGACATCGCCGAGGAGGACGGCGACCTCTGCGTCAGCTTCCACCTCGACGCCCCCGATGGCCTCCCCGGCTGGCCGCACCCGGCGGCGCTGCGCATGCTGTTCCGCTTCGGCGAGCGCCTGACCCTGCGACTCACCAGCGAGAACCTCGGCAGCAAGCCGCTGGTGCTCAGCCAGGCGCTGCACACCTACTTCGCGGTCAGCGACAGCCGCGAGATCGCCATCGAGGGCCTGGAAGGCGCGCGCTACATCGAGACCCTGGAGAACTGGGAAGAACGCACTCAGCACGGCGCGGTACGGGTCAAGGGCGAACTGGATCGCATCTACCTCGGTCTCGAACGCGACCTGCTGATCAAGGACCCGCGCTGGGAACGCAGCATCCACCTGCACGCCCTCGACTCGCGCTCGGCGGTGGTCTGGAACCCCTGGGTGGACAAGTCCCGGCGTCTCTCGCAGTTCGCCGACGACGCCTGGCAGCAGATGCTCTGCATCGAGACCGGGCGGGTCTGGGACGACCTCATGGTGGTCGCCCCCGGGCGCAGCGAAAGCTTTGGCGTGCAGATCTGGAGCGAGCCGCTGAAACGACCCTGAGCGGGTCGGCGAGCGGACGGCGCGGCTCGCATCGTCCGCCATGGACCGTTGCGCAGGTGCCGGCCCTACAGGTCCGCTTCCTCCACCACCTTCACCCGCGCCTTGTCGATGGCGTAGGCGGCATCGGCCAGGTCATTGCTCACCTGCTCGATCTTCAGCGTGCCGCTGACCCACAGCGGGGTGTAGATATCGGTCAGCTTCAGCCCCTGTGGATAACGCACCAGGACGATCTGGTTCGGCGGCGGCGGCGGCACGTGGATGCAGGCGCCCGGATAGGGCACCAGGAAGAATTCGGTGACGCGGCCCTTGGCGTCGTTCTCCAGCGGCACCGGGTAGCCGCCGAGGCGGATCGCCTTGCCATCCAGGCTGGCGACGGTCTTGGCCGAATACATCACCGCCGGCATCTTCCGGTCCGACTGCTTCAGGCCCCCCTTGCTGGTGAAGGTGCCGGCGGCCTCCGGGGTG
Source organism: Pseudomonas aeruginosa (assembly GCF_001457615.1). Classification (GTDB taxonomy): domain Bacteria; phylum Pseudomonadota; class Gammaproteobacteria; order Pseudomonadales; family Pseudomonadaceae; genus Pseudomonas; species Pseudomonas aeruginosa. The sequence continues at coordinate 6,155,355 of NZ_LN831024.1, forward strand.
TCGTGGACGATGTCGGGCATTTCTTCCAGCGCCTTGCGGTCGGCCGGCGGCATCAGTTCCAGCCAGTCGGTCTCGGGCAGTTCGGCGTGGACCAGGGGTGAGGACAACAGGGCGAGCAGCAACAGGCGGGCGAACGGGAAGCGGCGCATGATGGCGGGAATACCGGCGAAGTGAGGAAACGCCGGCCCCCGCGGGGGCCGGCCAGAGCCATCAATTCTTCTTGATCAGGCCGTAAATGACCAGCAGTACGACGGCGCCGACCACCGCGCCGATGAAACCGGCCGCCTGGCCAGCCTGGTAGAAGCCGATCGCCTGGCCGCCGTAGGTGGCCAGCAGCGAACCGCCGATGCCGAGCAGGATGGTCATGATCCAGCCCATGCTGTCGTCACCTGGCTTCAGAAAGCGTGCAACGAGACCAACGATCAGTCCGACGATGATGGTTCCGATTAATCCCATGACAGTCCCTCCTTACGGGTGTATGCGCATGTATTGCGCCTGCCATGGGACAGTGTAGAAAAGCCTTGGGTTCAGTGCCGCCCGCCAACCCAAGGATGGGCGGGCGGCAATCGCTCACGCCTCGATCAGCGCCTCGACCTCGGCGATGCGCGCCTGCAGCGTCGCCCGGTCGACACAACGCAGGGTGGCGTGGCCGACCTTGCGGCCGTTCTTGAAGGCCTTGCCGTAGTGATGCAGGTGGCAGTCGGCGACGGCGACCACCTGAGCCACCGGGGGGACCGCGCCGATGAAATTGAGCATCGCGCTCTCGCCGACCTTGGCGGTCGAGCCCAGCGGCAGGCCGGCGACGGCGCGCAAGTGGTTCTCGAACTGGCTGCACTCGGCGCCTTCGATGGTCCAGTGCCCGGAGTTGTGCACGCGCGGGGCGATCTCGTTGGCCTTCAGGCCGCCGTCCACCTCGAAGAACTCGAAGGCCAGCACGCCGACGTAGTCGAGCCGGGCCAGCACGCGGCCGACGTAGTCCTCGGCCAGCGCCTGCAACGGATGCCCGCTGCTGGCCACGGAGAGCTTGAGGATGCCGCTGTCGTGGGTGTTGTGCACCAGCGGGTAGAAACGCGTCTCCCCATCGCGAGCGCGCACCGCCACCAGCGAGACTTCCCCGGTGAACGGCACGAAGCCCTCGAGGATGCACGGCACGCTGCCCAGTTCGGCGAACGCGCCCTGCACGTCGGCCGGCTGGCGCAGGACCTTCTGGCCCTTGCCGTCGTAGCCCAGGGTGCGGGTCTTGAGCACCGCCGGCAGGCCGATGGCGGCTGCGGCGGCATCGAGGTCGGCCTGGGACTGGACGTCGGCGAAGTCCGGAGTGGGAATGCCGAGGTCCTTGAACATCGACTTCTCGAACCAGCGGTCGCGGGCGATGCGCAGCGACTCGGCGTTCGGGTAGACCGGCACGAACTGGGAGAGGAAGGCCACGGTTTCCGCCGGCACGCTCTCGAACTCGAAGGTCACCAGGTCGACCTCGTCGGCCAGTTGCCGCAGGTGCTCCTGGTCGCCGTAGTCGGCGCGGATGTGCTCGCCCAGGGAGGCCGCGCAGGCGTCCGGCGCCGGGTCGAGGAAAGCGAAGTTCATGCCCAGCGGGGTTCCCGCCAGGGCCAGCATGCGGCCCAGCTGGCCGCCACCGATGACACCGATTTTCATGGTTCGAGCCTTACCTTCTCAGAGCCTGTCTCACGCATCGCGCGGGTCGGGATTGTCCAGCACGGTTTCGGTCTGGTTGGCGCGGAACTGCTTCAGCGCCTCGTGGTACTGCGGGTGCTTGGCGCCGAGGATGCTCGCCGAGAGCAGCGCCGCGTTGACCGCGCCGGCCTTGCCGATGGCCAGGGTGGCGACCGGTACGCCGGCGGGCATCTGCACGATGGAGAGCAGCGAGTCGACACCCGACAGCATCGACGACTGTACCGGCACGCCGAGTACCGGCAGGTGGGTCTTGGCCGCGCACATGCCCGGCAGGTGGGCGGCGCCGCCAGCGCCGGCGATGATCACTTCGAGGCCGCGGCCTTCGGCTTCCTCGGCGTACTGGAAGAGCAGGTCCGGGGTGCGGTGGGCGGAAACCACCTTCACTTCGTAGGGGATGCCCAGCTTGTCCAGCATGTCCGCGGTGTGACTGAGGGTGCTCCAGTCCGATTTGGAACCCATGATCACGCCAACCAGTGCGCTCATCGTCGTGCCTCTCTCAAATGCGCCGTCCGGCGCGTCAGAAACCAACAAGCCACGCTTCGTCGAGGGGCGTGGCTTGTACTGGGCCGAGCCGGCGGGCAGTGCCGGTTCGAAGGCGGCGCAGTATACCGCAAAGGCAGGCCGGGCGCGCGCCGGGGGCTACCGTCCGTCCCGTTTTTTCGCGCCATGGCGGGAAACTTGCCGCAACTCAATGCGCGCCTGCCACGAGCGGCCAGACTGGTTGTCGCGGCGCGCTCCGAGGGAGCGGCGGCCGCGCCGGTTCCGCAGCCTGTCGCGGTGCCCGTCAAAGGCGCCGCGACAGGCGCTCAGCCCCGTCCAAGGAGATGACCATGACCCTGCCACAGACCATGAAAGCCGCGGTCGTGCACGCCTACGGCGCGCCGCTGCGGATCGAGGAAGTCAAGGTTCCGCTGCCCGGCCCCGGGCAGGTACTGGTGAAGATCGAAGCCTCCGGCGTCTGCCACACCGACCTGCATGCCGCCGAGGGCGACTGGCCGGTGAAGCCGCCGTTGCCGTTCATTCCCGGTCACGAAGGCGTCGGCTACGTCGCCGCGGTGGGCAGCGGAGTGACCCGAGTGAAGGAAGGCGACCGGGTCGGCATCCCCTGGCTGTACACCGCCTGCGGCTGCTGCGAGCACTGCCTGACCGGCTGGGAGACCCTCTGCGAGAGCCAGCAGAACACCGGCTACTCGGTGAACGGCGGCTATGCCGAATACGTATTGGCCGACCCGAACTACGTCGGAATTCTGCCGAAAAACGTCGAATTCGCTGAAATCGCGCCGATCCTCTGCGCCGGCGTCACCGTCTACAAGGGGCTCAAGCAGACCAACGCGCGCCCCGGCCAGTGGGTGGCGATCTCCGGCATCGGCGGCCTCGGCCACGTCGCCGTGCAGTACGCCAGGGCCATGGGCCTGCACGTCGCCGCCATCGACATCGACGACGCCAAGCTGGAACTGGCGCGCAAGCTCGGTGCCAGCCTGACGGTCAACGCCCGGCAGGAAGACCCGGTGGAGGTGCTCCAGCGCGACATCGGCGGCGCCCACGGGGTGCTGGTCACCGCGGTATCCAACAGCGCCTTCGGCCAGGCCATCGGCATGGCGCGCCGCGGCGGCACCATCGCCCTGGTCGGCCTGCCGCCGGGTGACTTCCCGACGCCGATCTTCGACGTGGTGCTCAAGGGCCTGCACATCGCCGGCTCAATCGTCGGCACCCGCGCGGACCTTCAGGAAGCCCTCGACTTTGCCGGCGAAGGCCTGGTCAAGGCGACCATCCATCCGGGCAAGCTGGACGACATCAACCAGATCCTCGACCAGATGCGCGCCGGGCAGATCGAGGGGCGCATCGTCCTCGAGATGTGACCTGCGGGGCGGCGTCCCGGCGCCGCCCTTGCCTGTCTACTCGACGCTGCCCAGCCCGCCTTCCAGCTTGCGCCAGAGCAGGCGGATCGCCGCCTTGCGTACCAGCGCGCAGCGGTACAGGCGGATTTCCTGCGGCACGAACCATTGCGGCCCGCCACAGATCGCCAGCTCACAGCGCTCCAGTTCGTTGACCACGCTCAGCCGTGGCACCCAGGCCACGCCCATGCCTTGCAGCGCCATGCTCTTCAGGCTGTCGGCCATCGCCGTCTCGTAGACCGTGGTGTAGCGCAGGTTGCGCTGGCGCAGCAGCAGGTTGACCCCGCGACCGAGGAAGGCGCTGGCGCTGTAGGCGAGCAGCGGCACGCTCTGGCCGTTCTCCAGGTCGAACAGCGGCAGGCCCTCGGCGTTCACCGCGCAGACCGGCAGCATCTCGGTGCGCCCCAGGTGCAGCGAGGGGAAGATCTCCGGGTCCATCTGCAACGCGGCGTCAGGGTCGTAGAACGCCAGCATCAGGTCGCAGCTACCCTCGCGCAGGGAATGCACCGCCTCGCCGACGTTGGTGGCGATCAGCCGGCTGGCGATGTTCAGCCCCTCGTTGCGCAGCCGCGCGATCCACTGCGGGAAGAAGCCCAGCGCCAGCGAGTGGGCGGCGGCGAACTGCAGCACCTCGCCCTGCCCGCCTTCCAGGTGGTGCAGGTGGCGCACCACCTGGCCGAGCTGCTCGACCACGCTGCGCGCGGTGACCAGGAACAGCTGCCCGGCCTCGGTCAGTTCCACCGGCGTGCGCTGGCGATTCACCAGGGTCAGGCCGAGGGCGTCCTCCAGGCTGCGAATGCGCCGGCTGAAGGCCGGCTGGGTGACGAAGCGTTTCTCCGCCGCCTGGGAAAAGCTGCGGGTGCCGGCCAGGGCGATGAAATCCTCCAGCCACTTCAGTTCGAGGTTCACGACGGGAAAGGCTCCGGTAATGCGATGACACGTCCGCCATCATACCAGCGTCACATCCAACATTATGCCGTTTGTGCATGAGGCAGCGTTTAACAGCATTGGCCACGAAATCGTCACATCCTTAGTCTAGTGGGCATCGCGGCACTGGCCGTGTCCCTCTGAGACAAATCCCGTCATGTCCCCCGTTGCATCTTCCCGTATCGAGAAAGACCTGCTCGGCACCCTCGAAGTGCCCGCTGACGCCTACTACGGCATCCAGACCCTGCGCGCCGTGAACAACTTCCGCCTCTCCGGGGTGCCGCTGTCGCACTACCCGAAGCTGGTCGTTGCCCTGGCCATGGTCAAGCAGGCCGCCGCCGACGCCAACCGTCAGCTCGGCCATCTCCCGGAAGACAAGCACGCCGCCATCAGCGAGGCCTGCGCCCGCCTGATCCGCGGCGATTTCCACGAGCAGTTCGTGGTGGACATGATCCAGGGCGGCGCCGGCACCTCCACCAACATGAACGCGAACGAAGTGATCGCGAACATCGCGCTGGAAGCCATGGGCCACACCAAGGGTGAGTACAAGTACCTGCACCCGAACAACGATGTGAACATGGCGCAGTCGACCAACGACGCCTACCCGACCGCCATCCGCCTGGGCCTGCTGCTCGGCCACGACACCCTGCTGGCCAGCCTCGACAGCCTGATCCAGGCCTTCGCCGCCAAGGGCGTCGAATTCGCCGGCGTACTGAAGATGGGCCGCACCCAGTTGCAGGACGCCGTGCCGATGACCCTCGGCCAGGAATTCCACGCTTTCGCCACCACCCTCGGCGAAGACCTCGACCGCCTGCGTCGCCTGGCGCCGGAGCTGCTCACCGAAGTGAACCTCGGTGGCACCGCCATCGGCACCGGCATCAACGCCGACCCCGGCTACCAGAAGCTCGCCGTCGAGCGCCTGGCCGCCATCAGCGGGCAGCCGCTGAAGCCGGCCGCCGACCTGATCGAAGCCACCTCCGACATGGGCGCCTTCGTGCTGTTCTCCGGCATGCTCAAGCGCACCGCGGTCAAGCTGTCGAAGATCTGCAACGACCTGCGCCTGCTCTCCAGCGGCCCGCGCACCGGCATCAACGAGATCAACCTGCCGCCGCGCCAGCCGGGCAGTTCGATCATGCCGGGCAAGGTCAACCCGGTGATCCCGGAAGCGGTCAACCAGGTCGCCTTCGAAGTGATCGGCAATGACCTCGCCCTGACCCTGGCGGCCGAAGGCGGCCAGTTGCAACTGAACGTGATGGAGCCGCTGATCGCCTACAAGATCTTCGACTCGATCCGCCTGCTGCAACGCGCCATGGACATGCTCCGCGAGCACTGCATCACCGGCATCACCGCCAACGTCGAGCGCTGCCACGAACTGGTCGAGCACAGCATCGGCCTGGTCACCGCGCTGAACCCGTACATCGGCTACGAGAACTCCACGCGGATCGCCAAGACCGCCCTGGAGAGCGGCCGCGGCGTCCTGGAACTGGTACGCGAGGAAAAGCTGCTGGACGAAGCCACCCTGGCCGACATCCTGCTGCCGGAAAACATGATCGCGCCGCGCCTGATTCCGCTGCGCGCCTGATCCGATACGAGATCGAGCGCGCCCAGGTCCGGCTGTCGACGCAGCCGGGCCGCAGCGCAGCCGATCGAAGAAGGCTCACCGGTAGAGGGGGAGTACTACCCCCTCGACCTTTAGGGATGGATACCCTTCATCCCTTCTTTTATACCCGGCGCCCCGGCCCAGCCGCGGCGCCACGCTCACCGGTCGAGAGGGATACCAACTTTCCCTCTCTACACTCTGAGGGACACGGCGACCTGCGGTGTCCCTTCTTTTTTTCACCGCTCAGGACGGCCCGCAGATCTTCCCCGTTGCCGAGGTGTTGTGTGGCTGCGCTCACCTGTGGATAACGTCCGCGTCATACGTCCTACGAAGGCATATCCCCTCTCAACACCCCGTCAACCCTTGCTCCCGCCGCTCCTCCGGGAAGAAATAAGGCCTCAATACCCGTACCCCGACGCTGTTGCCGGCAAACGCCGCCACCAACCACAACCAGCCATGCAGGCTGCCGGACGCGATCCCGCTGAAATACGCGCCGATGTTGCAGCCATAGGCCAGGCGCGCGCCGTAGCCGAGCAGCAGCCCGCCGATCACCGCCGCCGCCAGCGAACGGCGCGGGATGTCCAGGTTCGGCGCAAAGCGTCCGGCCAGGCCGGCGGCGAGCAGCGCGCCGAGGACGATGCCGATGTCCATCACGCTGGTGATGTCTTCCCACAGCGGCGCGGCCAGCGCCTTGGCGTTCGCCGGCGTCTGCCAGAAGGCCCAGGCGCCGACGTCCAGGCCCACGCCCTGGGCGATCTTCGCGCCCCACAGGGCGAAGGCCGACGTGATGCCCCAGGGGCGTCCGGCGAGGTACAGGGTGAGGAAGTTGAGCAGCGCCAGCGCCAACGCGCCCCAGACCAGCGGCCAGGGGCCGCGGAGGAAGCGCCGCCAACCCCACCATTCGGCGCTCGGCGGGGTTTCCAGGGCGCCGTGGCGGGCCTTCTCCATGCGTACCGTGACCCCGGCGATGCCGATGAACACCGCCAGGCTCAACACCAGCGCCGGTGCCAGGCCCAGTTCGGCGACCAGCGAGATCGGCGGCAGCGACGGCAGGGCGAACCACCAGCCGACATGCTGGGTGGCGATCAGCGAGCCGAGGATGAAGAACAGCAGGGTCACCAGCATCCGCGCGTTGCCGCCGCCGACGGTGAACAGGGTGCCGGAGGCGCAGCCGCCGCCCAGTTGCATGCCGATGCCGAAAATGAAGGCGCCGACGATCACCGAAGTGCCGACCGGCGAGACGAAACCGCTCACCGGCTGGCCGAACAGGCTGCCCGCCGCCAGCGCCGGGAAGAACAGCAGCACCGCCAGCGCCAGCATCACCATCTGCGCGCGCAGCCCGGCGCCACGCCGTTCGCGGATGAATACCCGCCAGGCGGAGGTGAAGCCGAAGGCGGCGTGGTAGAGGGTCAGGCCCAGGGCGCCGCCGACGATGAAGAGGATGGCCTGGCGCGCGCTGACCGCGTTGAACAGGAACAGCCCGCCGAGCACCAGCAGGGCGAAGGCGATCAGGGGGGCGGCGAGCTTGCGCTCGGGCGCGGCGGAAAGGGCGACACTCATGGCTACTCCTGGGCGCGAGGGTGATCCGGGGGCATTCTAGTCAGTCGCGACGACGGGTCCAACCAGGGCCTCCCGCCGCCAGGCCTTGCGCAACGCCCGCAGCGCCTCGTCGATACGCGCCTCGGGTACTGCCGCGAAGCCCAGCACCAGGCCCGCGCGGTCGTCTGGCGCAACGCTGGAGTCGTCCATCCAGTAGTCGCTCAAGGCGCTGACTTCCACCCCGGCGGCTGCCGCCGCGGCGATCAGGGCCCGCTCCCGCGCCAGGCTGTCGACCCGCACGCACAGGTGCAGCCCCGCCTCCACCGCCGGCAACGGCTGGCAACCCGGCGCCTCTGGCCAGCCCCGCAGCAAGGCGTCGCGGCGGGCGCGGGCGGCGCGGCGCATGCGGCGGACGTGGCGCTGGAAATGCCCCTCGGCGATGAAGTCGGCCATGACCCGCTGGGTGCCCACCTCCGAATGGCGTACCTCGATGGCCCGCCGCTGGCGGAAGCGCTCGACCAGCGCCGGCGGGACCACCAGGTAGCCCAGGCGCAACGCCGGGAAGGCGATCTTGCAGAAGGTCCCGACGTAGAGCACCCGGCCCTGTCGGTCCAGCGCGGCCAGCGGCGCCAGCGGCGTACCGCTGTAGCGATACTCGCCGTCGTAGTCGTCCTCGACGATCCAACCGTCGGCGCGCTCGGCCCACTCCAGCAGCTCCAGGCGCCGCGCCAGCGACAGGGTGACGCCGGTGGGGTACTGGTGTGACGGCGTGACATAGGCCAGGCGGCAGCCGGCAATGCCCGCGAGCCGGTCGCTGCGCAGCCCCTCGGCGTCGAGGTCGATCCCGTGCGGTACCGCGCCGGTCGCGGCGAAGGCCAGGCGCGCCGCGCGGTAGCCAGGGTTTTCCACAGCCACCGGATCGCCGTTCTCGAGCAACACCTGGGCGCACAGGCGGATGGCCTGCTGCGCGCCATGGGTGACGATCACCTGTTCCGCCTCGCAGCGCAGGCCGCGCGCGCTGCGCAGGTAGGCGGCGATCAGCTCGCGCAGGCGCGCCTCGCCGGCCGGGTCGCCGTAGCCCAGGCAGTCCGCCGGTGGGTTGCGCCAGAAGCGCGCCTGTAGCCGCGCCCAGGTGTCGAAGGGGAACAGGTCGAAGGCCGGCACGCCGACGCGGAACGCTCGCGGCGCGCCTTCCGGTGGCGGCGCCAGGGCCGCCGGGCCGCGCGGCGCGGGAGCGCTCGGGGCGACGGCGGGGGCCCTGCCTGGGATTTCCTGCAACTCGGCAACGTAGGTGCCGTCGCCTGTGCGCCCGTCGATATAGCCCTCGGCGTGCAACTGTTCATAGGCCCGCACCACGGTGTTGCGCGAGACCTTCAGGGCCTGGGCCAGTTCGCGGCTGGCGGGCATCCGCGTGCGGCTGCCGAGGCGGCCGTCGAGGATCCGTTCGCGCAGCGCGGCGTAGAGCTGGCGGGCCAGGCCCTGGGCGGGGTCGAGGTGGATGCCGGCGGCGTCGAAGGGCAGTACGGTGGCCATGGCGGTCTCGGAGGGAAGAAAGCGCCAGTGTGGATTGGACCTGTGGAATTGACCAGCAATGGATCTTCTAGCGGACCATTTCCCGGCCTAGTCTGGAGGCACCTTTACCCGGACATGGAACCGAGCCATGAGCACGTCCCTGCAGATTCGTCCCGTCGGCGCCGGCGACCACGCCGCCTGGCTGCCGCTGTGGGAGGGCTACCAGCGCTTCTACAAGACCGAGATCGCCGCCGCTACCAGCGACGCCACCTGGCAGCGCTTCCTCGACGCCGACGAACCGATGAACGCCGCCCTCGCCTGGCTCGACGAGCGCGCCGTAGGCCTGGTGCACTGGATCTACCACCGCTCCTGCTGGACCGTCGGCGACTACTGCTACCTGCAGGACCTGTTCGTCGCCGAGGGCCTGCGCGGCGAAGGCATAGGGCGCCGGCTGATCGAGCATGTCTACGCCGAGGCCGGCGCCGCTGGCTGTTCGCGGGTGCACTGGCTGACCCACGAGAGCAACAGCGACGCGATGAAGCTGTACGAGCGCATCGCCGACAAGTCCGGTTTCCTTCAGTACCGCAGGATTCTCTGAGGCCCACCATGCGCGAACCCTTGAACTGGCGCCCCGTCGCCACTCCACCCCACGCCCCGCTCGACGGCCGCTTCGTCAAGCTCGAACCGCTCGATCCGCAACGCCACGGCGACGACCTGTGGGACGCCCTGCAAGGGCCTGGCGCCGACCCGTTGCTGTGGGAATACCTGGCCTACGGCCCGTTCGCCGAGCGCCCGGCGTTCGACGCCTGGCTGGCCGGCCAGGCGGCCAGCCGCGACCCGCTGTTCTTCGCCGTGCGCGAGCGGCGCACGCAGCGCGCCGTCGGCCTGCTCAGCTACCTGCGGATCACGCCGAAGGATGGCGTCATCGAAATCGGCCATATCGCCTTCGGCGCGCCGATGCAGCGCACACCGGGGTCTACCGAGGCGGTCTACCTGCTCGCCGAACTCGCCCTCGGCCGCCTCGGCTACCGCCGCCTGGAGTGGAAGTGCAATGCCGGCAACGCCCGTTCGATGCGCGCCGCCGAGCGCCTGGGCTTCACCTACGAAGGCACCTTCCGCCAGCACATGGTGGTCAAGCAGCGCAACCGCGACACCGCCTGGTTCTCCCTGCTCGACAGCGAATGGCCGGCGCGACAGGCGGCGTTCGAGCGCTGGCTCGATCCTTCCAACTTCGACGCCGAAGGCCGCCAGCGGCAGACGCTGGAGGCGCTGCGCGACTAGCCCCTGGCAGGGACTGCCGGTCGCTCAACGGTACTCCGGCAGCCAGTGCAGGCTGGCCAGGATGTGCGCGACCGCGTTGGCCACGCCGAACAGCAGCACCAGCACGATCGCCGGCGTGCCGCCCCAGGCGCGGAACAGCGGGCTGCCGAAGCGCTTGCGCGAGGCCCGCGCCATCAGCGCCGGAACGATCACCGCCCAGAACGCCGCGGCCAGCCCGGCGAAACCGATGGCGTAGATGAAGCCGTTGGGGAACAGCAGCCCGCCGATGGTCGGTGGGACGAAGGTCAGCAACGCGGTCTTGAAGCGCCCGAAGTGGCTGTCGTCGAACTTGCACAGGTCGGCCAGGTAGTCGAACAGGCCGAGGGTCACGCCGAGGAAGGAGCTGGCCACCGCCAGGTTGGAGAAGGTGGTGAGCAACGCGTTCAGCGAATCCGACGCGGTGATCCGGTGCAGGTATTCCACCAGGGTGCCGACGTTGCTGCCGCCGGCGATGATGCCCTTGAACTGCTCGCGCGGGATGGTGCCCAGGGTGCTGGCCTGCCACAGCAGGTAGATGGCCAGGGCGATCAGGGTGCCGATCCACAGCGAACGGCTGATCCGCTGCGGGTCCTTGCCGTAGTACTTCATCAGGCTCGGCACGTTGCCGTGGTAACCGAAGGAAGTCAGGCAGAACGGCAGGGTCGCCAGCAGGTAGGGCCAGTAGACCGCGTCCGGCTCGCCGCTGTTGAACAGGATCGCCGGCTGGATGCGCCCGAGCAGGCCGCTGATGGAGAGGCCGAACGTAATGATCATGCCGCCGAGCATCAGCGTGGTGATGCGGTCCACCGCGCGGGTGCTCCACCACACCACCAGCGCCACCGCCAGGGCGAACAGCAGCCCGGCGAGCTTTTCCGGCAGGGTCACGCCGAGGCCGCTGGACAGGGTGTAGCCGATGATCGAGCCGCCGCCGGAGATATAGGCATAGGTGAGGATATAGAGGACGAAGGCGATGCTCAGCCCGTTGACCACATTCCAGCCCTGGCCGAGCAGGTCACGGGTGATGGTCGAGAAGCTCGAGCCCACCGGGTAGTTGAGGTTGGCCTCGAGGATCATCATCCCCGACAGCAGCATGCAGAACCAGGTGAGCAGGAACACCGCCACCGACCAGCCGAACCAGATGCCGGACATGGCGATGGGCAGGGAGAACATTCCGGCGCCGACGGCGGTGCCGGCGATGATCATCGAACCGCCGAGCAGCGAGGGCCGGCGGCTGGGCGTTTGAGCTGGAGAGGACGACACCTGGACTTCCCGATAGTCAGCGCCTGCGGCGCGACGCGCCGTTGGGCAGAGGCGGCATTCTAGGCGGCGCGCGCGCCGGGCGCACCCTGGCAGGGCGAACAGCCGGCCGACGCGGCAACCGATGCCGATAAAAAAAGGGGAGCATCATGCTCCCCCAGGGACTTTAACCGTCTGTCGCGGTCAGCCCGCAATCTCGATCAGGATCTCGCCCGGGTTGACCCGGTCGCCCTTGGCCACGTGGATCGCCTTGACCGTACCGGCGATGCCGGCCTGGACCTCGGTTTCCATCTTCATCGCCTCGGTGATCAACACCGCCTGGCCGGCCTTGACGCTATCGCCTTCCTTCACCAGCACGTCGACGATGTTGCCCGGCATGGTGGTGCTGACGTGGCCCGGCTCGCTGGCATGCTTGCGGCCGCTGGCGGAGCCGGCGACATATTCGTTGAGCGGCTCGAACACCACTTCTTCCGGCATGCCGTCGATGGACAGGTAGAAGTGCCGCTTGTTGTCGCTCTTCACGCCGACCCCGGTGATGTCGACGCGGTAGGTCTCGCCGTGCACGTCGATGACGAACTCGGTCGGGGTGCCTTCCGCGCCGGCGGCGGCGACGCCCTTGCCGGTGGGAATCGGCAGCAGTTCCTCGGGCTTCAGGGTGCCGGCCTCACGCTCTTCGAGGAACTTGCGCCCGATGTCCGGGAACATCGCGTAGGTGAGTACGTCTTCCTCGGACTTGGCCAGGTTGCCGATCTCGCTGCGCAGCTTGTTCAGCTCCGGCTTGATCAGGTCGGCCGGGCGCACGTCGATGACTTCCTCGCTGCCGATGGCCTGGCGCCGCAGTTGCTCGTTGACCTCGCCGGGGGCCTTGCCATAACGGCCCTGCAGGTACAGCTTCACTTCGTTGGTGATGGTCTTGTAGCGCTCGCCGGCGAGCACGTTGAAGAACGCCTGGGTGCCGACGATCTGCGAAGTCGGCGTCACCAGCGGCGGGAAACCGAGGTCGGCGCGGACCCGCGGGATTTCCTCGAGCACCTCGCCCATACGGTTCAGCGCGCCCTGCTCCTTGAGCTGGTTGGCCAGGTTGGAAATCATCCCGCCCGGCACCTGGTTGACCTGCACGCGGGTATCCACGCCGGTGAATTCGCTCTCGAACTGGTGGTACTTCTTGCGCACCGCGTGGAAGTACATGCCGATCTCCTGGATCAGCTCCAGGTCCAGGCCGGTGTCGTAGGGGGTACCGCGCAGCGCCGCGACCATCGACTCGGTGCCCGGGTGGCTGGTGCCCCAGGCCATGCTGGAGATCGCCGTGTCGATACGGTCGGCGCCGTTTTCCACGGCCTTGAGCTGGCACATGCTGGCGACACCGGCGGTGTCATGGGAATGCACCACCACGTCCAGCGGCAGGGCGTCCTTCAGGGCCTTGACCAGGTCGCCGGTGGCATAGGGGGTGAGCAGGCCGGCCATGTCCTTGATGGCGATGGAGTCGACGCCCATGTCGGCCATCGCCTTGCCCTGGGCGACGAAGGCCTCGATGGTGTGCACCGGGCTGGTGGTGTAGCAGATCGTGCCCTGGGCGTGCTTGCCGGCGGCCTTCACCGCCTCGATGGAGACGCGCAGGTTACGCACGTCGTTCATCGCGTCGAAGATGCGGAACACGTCGATGCCGTTGACCGCCGCCTTGGCCACGAAGGCGCGCACCACATCGTCGCTGTAGTGGCGGTAGCCGAGCAGGTTCTGCCCGCGCAGGAGCATCTGCAGGCGGGTGTTGGGCAGCGCCGCCTTGAGCTTGCGCAGGCGTTCCCACGGGTCTTCCTTGAGGAAGCGCACGCAGGCGTCGAAGGTGGCGCCGCCCCAGACTTCCAGCGACCAGTAGCCGACGCGGTCGAGCTTGTCGCAGATCGGCAGCATGTCCTCGGTGCGCATGCGGGTCGCCAGCAGCGACTGGTGGGCATCGCGCAGGATGGTATCGGTGACGCCGGTCTTCTTCGCTTGGATGGTGTTGCTCATGTTCTGCTCCTTCCCTTACAGGCCGGCGTGGGCCGCGATGGCGGTGGCGATGGCGATGGCCAGGTGCGACGGGTTGCGCTTGATCGAGTACTGGGTCAGTTCCGGGTGGCTTTCGACGAAGCTGGTGTTGAACTGGCCGCTGCGGAATTCCGGGTTGCGGAGGATTTCCTGGTAGTACGGCGCGGTGGTCTTGACCCCTTGCACGCGCATGTCGTCGAGGGCGCGCAGGCCGCGATCGAGGGCCTCTTCCCAGGTCAGCGCCCAGACGATCAGCTTCAGGCACATCGAGTCGTAGTACGGCGGGATGGTGTAGCCGGTGTAGATCGCCGTGTCGGTACGCACGCCGGGGCCGCCGGGGGCGTAGTAGCGGGTGATCTTGCCGAACGAGGGCAGGAAGTTGTTCTTCGGGTCCTCGGCGTTGATGCGGAACTGCAGGGCGTAGCCGCGATGGACGATGTCGTCCTGCTTGACCGACAGCTCCAGCCCGGAAGCGATGCGGATCTGCTCGCGGACCACGTCGATGCCGGTGATTTCCTCGGTGATGGTGTGCTCCACCTGGACCCGGGTGTTCATCTCCATGAAGTACACCTCGCCGTCGGCGAGCAGGAACTCCACGGTGCCGGCGTTCTCGTAGCCCACCGCCTTGGCCGCGCGCACCGCCAGGTCGCCAATATAGGCGCGCTGCTCGGGGGTGAGCTGCGGGCTCGGGGCGATCTCGATGAGCTTCTGGTTGCGGCGCTGGATCGAGCAGTCGCGCTCGAACAGGTGCACGGTGTTGCCGAAGGAATCGGCGAGGATCTGCGCCTCGATGTGCTTGGGATTGACGATGCACTTCTCGAGGAATACCTCGGCGCTGCCGAAGGCCTTGGTCGCCTCGGAGATCACCCGCGGGAACGCCTGTTCCAGCTCCTCGCGGCTGTTGCAGCGACGGATGCCGCGACCGCCGCCGCCGGAGGTGGCCTTGAGCATCACCGGGTAGCCGATCCGCTCGGCTTCGCGCAGGGCCTCGGCGAGATCGGCGACGTTGCCTTCGGTGCCGGGGGTGCAGGGCACGCCGGCGGCGATCATGCTGCGGCGGGCTTCGGTCTTGTCGCCCATGCGGCGGATCACTTGCGCCGACGGGCCGATGAACTTGATACCGCGCTCGGCGCAGATTTCCGCCAGCTCGGCATTTTCCGAGAGGAAGCCATAGCCGGGGTGCAGGGCGTCGCAGCCACTTTCCACCGCCAGGTTCACCAGGGCGCGCGGGTTGAGGTAGCCGGCCAGCGGGTCCGCGCCGATGCTGTGGGCTTCGTCGGCGCGCTTGACGTGCAGCGCGTGGCGATCGGCCTCGGAGTAGACGGCCACCGAGCGGATGCCCATCTCGGCGCAGGCGCGCACGATGCGGACGGCAATCTCGCCGCGGTTGGCGATCAGGATCTTCTTGATCACGGAGGTCTCCCTCTTCGGGGTTGGGAACCTGGTACGGTCGATCCGGATATTCCGGTCGCTGCATGACCGGCAGGCAGCTCCCGGTCGCGCTTTTACCCTACCCCCGTGAGGGTGATTAACAAAAATCAATAATTATTGGGATAGCCATTAGAAAAGCTTTATAGTCGCCCGACCGATCTCGGTCAGAGTGTGACTGGAATGCGTAAGTCGTTGATGCGTATGACATTACGGCAGCTTCAGGTTTTTCGTGCCGTATGCGAGAGCCGCTCCTACAGCCGGGCGGCGGAGGAAATGGCCCTGACCCAGCCGGCGGTCAGCCTGCAGATCCGCCAACTGGAAGAGCTGGTCGGCCAGCCGCTGTTCGAGTACGTCGGCAAGAAGCTCTACCTGACCGATGCCGCCGAAGCCCTGCTGAAGACCAGCACCGACCTGTTCCAGCGCCTGGAAAGCCTGGACATGCAGCTCTCGGACCTGAAGGGCTCGCTGCAGGGCCAGTTGCGCCTGGCGGTGGAGTCCAGCGCCAAGTACATCACCCCGCACCTGTTCAAGACGTTCCAGAACCTGCATCCGGAAGTCAGCCTGAGCCTGACGGTGGTCAACCGCACCCAGGTGATCAAGCGCCTGGCCGACAACCGCGACGACCTGGTGATCATGTCCCTGGTACCGCAGGACATGGCCCTGGAGTTCCTGCCCTTCCTGAACAACCCGATCATCGCCGTGGCGCCGCCGGACCATCCGCTGTGCAACGCCGCGAAGCTGGCCCTGAAGGACCTGGAGCCCTTCCCGCTACTGGTCCGCGAACCGGGCTCCGGCACCCGCAAGGCTTGCGAGGAGTTCTTCCAGCAACGCCGCGCGCACTTCTCGCAGATCCAGGAGATCGCCTCGCTGGAGTCCCTGCGCGAAGGGGTGATCGCCGGCCTCGGCCTGGCCCTGCTGCCGCGCCATGCGGCGCACCAGGAACTGGCCAACGGCCTGCTGCGCGAACTACCGGTGGAGGAATTGCCGCTCTATCGCAGCTGGTGCCTGGTGCACGCCAAGGGCAAGCGCCTGAGCCCGGTGGCCCAGGCGTTCGTCGCCTTCGTCCGCGAGGAGCGGGCGCTGATCAGCCAGCTCGCTGGGCGCTTCGCCGGCCCTGGCGGTTCGAGCTGAGGTAGGCGGCGGCTACCAGCTCGGGGTAGTCGGCCAGTTCCTGGCGCAGGCGCAGTTCTTCGCAGTGGTCCTCGATCGCCCGGCGGAATTGCATGCGCCGCTGGTCTTCGAGCTTGCGGCGGGTTTTCGAATCCACGTGCTGGGCATTGGCATCGCTATGACGGGGCATCTCGCGTCTCCCATGGCCGACTGGCTGGAGTCGCGAGCATCGCGCAGCAATGTGACGGTTTGGCGGCAGGCCGGTGAAGACTGCGTTATGCCTTCCCGGCGGCGCCTCAGGACGGCTCGCCGCGCTCTTCCTGGTTCTTCATCACCTTCGGCGACAGGCGCAGGCTGCGCAGGCTGCGCTTGACGCTCTTGAGGTGGTTGACCAGGTCCGGGCCGCGGGCCATGGCCACGCCCATCGCCAGCACGTCGATCACCACCAGGTGGGCGATGCGCGAGGTCAGCGGGGTGTAGATGTCGGTGTCCTCGTGCACGTCGATCGCCAGGTTGACCGTGGCCAGGTCGGCCAGCGGGGTCTGGCTCGGGCACAGGGTGATCAGCGTGGCGCCGGCCTCGCGCACCAGGTTGGCGGTGATCAGCAGGTCCTTCGAGCGACCCGACTGGGAAATGCAGATGGCCACGTCGCTGGGCTTGAGGGTCACCGCCGACATCGCCTGCATGTGCGGGTCGGAGTAGGCCGCCGCCGACAGCAGCAGGCGGAAGAACTTGTGCTGGGCATCCGAGGCCACCGCGCCGGAAGCGCCGAAGCCGTAGAACTCCACGCGCTGGGCGTGGGCGATGGCGGCGATGGCGCGCTCCAGGGCGTGGGTGTCCAGGTGCTCGCGGACTTCCATCAGGCTGTGCAGCGTGGTGTCGAAGATCTTCAGGCTGAAGTCGGCCACCGAGTCGCTCTCATGGATCGAGAACTGGCCGAAGCTGGCGCCGGCCGCCAGGCTCTGCGCCAGCTTCAGCTTGAGGTCCTGGAAGCCGCTGCAGCCGATGGCGCGGCAGAAACGCACGATGGTCGGCTCGCTGACCCCGACCCCATGGGCCAGTTCGGCCATGGAGCTGTGCATGACCGACGCCGGATCGTTGAGAACGTGATCGGCGACCTTGAGTTCCGACTTGCGGAGCTGTTGGCGGGACTGGGCTATGTGCTGCAGCAGGTTCACAGGCTGGGCTCGATTCTCTGTAGTAACCTTGTAGTTATACTACAAACAGTCAGCCACGCCCAGCCAACGCCGTCGGGAGCTTGCCTTGAGTACACCAGCCACTCCAACGTCCTGCGACATCCTGGTCTTCGGCGGTACCGGCGACCTGGCCCTGCACAAGCTGCTGCCGGCGCTCTATCGCCTGCACCGGGAGGACCGCCTGCCGGCCGATACACGGATCTTCGCCCTCGCCCGCAGCGCGCTGGACAACGCCGCCTTCCTCGCCCTCGCCGAGCGCAACGTCCGCGCGGTGGTGGCGCGCAGCGAGTTCGCCGCCGAACAATGGAAAGGCTTCGCCGCGCGCCTCGACTACCTGGCCATGGACGCCTCGCAGAGCGCAGACTTCGGTCGTCTCGCGCGGCACCTGAAGAGCAGCGAGGGCCGGGTGCTGGTGCACTACCTGGCAACCTCGCCGAGCCTGTTCGCGCCGATCGCGCAGAACCTCTCCATCGCCGGCCTCGCCGGGCCGCAAGCGCGCATCGTGCTGGAAAAACCGCTGGGCCATTCGCTGGACTCGGCGAGGGCGATCAACCAGTCCATCGGCCGGGTGTTCGACGAGTCGCGGGTGTTCCGCATCGACCACTACCTGGGCAAGGAAACCGTGCAGAACCTGATGGCCCTGCGCTTCGCCAATGCGTTGTTCGAGCCGGTCTGGCGCGCGGCGCACATCGACCATGTGCAGATCAGCGTCAACGAGACCCTTGGCGTGGAGAACCGCGGCGGCTACTACGACCACGCCGGGGCGATGCGCGACATGGTGCAGAACCATCTGCTCCAGTTGCTCTGCCTGGTGGCGATGGAGGCGCCGGTGCGTTTCGACGCCGAGGCTGTGCGCAACGAGAAGCTCAAGGTGCTGCAGGCGCTGAAGCCGATCTCCGGGCTCGACGTGCAGGACAAGACGGTACGCGGCCAGTACGCCGCCGGCAGGATCGGCGGCCAGGAGGTGCCGGCGTACTACTTCGAGAAGAACGTCGACAACGACAGCGATACCGAGACCTTCGTCGCGCTCCAGGCCGAGGTCGAGAACTGGCGCTGGGCCGGGGTGCCGTTCTACCTGCGCACCGGCAAGCGCATGGCGCGCAAGTGCTCGGAAATCGTCATCCAGTTCAAGCCGGTGCCGCACAGCCTGATCGACGGCGGCGGCGGGCCGGCCAACCGCCTGTGGATAAGGTTGCAGCCGGAGGAGCGGATCAGCGTGCAACTGATGGCCAAGACCCCGGGCAAGGGCATGCAACTGGAACCGGTGGAGCTGGACCTCAACCTGGCCGAGGCCCTCAGCCGCAACAAGCGGCGCTGGGACGCCTACGAGCGCCTGCTGCTGGACGTGATCGAGGGCGACTCGACGCTGTTCATGCGCCGCGACGAGGTAGAGGCCGCCTGGGGCTGGGTCGACCCGATCCTCGCCGGCTGGCGCGAGCACTACCAGAGCCCGCGGCCCTACCCGGCCGGCAGCAACGGCCCGGAACAGGCGCAACTGCTGCTGGAACTGCAGGGTCGACGCTGGCTGGAATGACGCGGACATTGATCCGGCTCAGGATCGCCCGGCGCGCGCTCGGCTAGAGTCGCGCGCCCACGTCGTTGCGAGCCCGAACCATGACAGCCACCACCCTCCGCCCCGAACTGCTGTGCCCCGCCGGCACCCTGAAAAGCATGCGCTATGCCTTCGCCTACGGCGCCGATGCCGTCTACGCCGGGCAGCCGCGCTACAGTCTGCGGGTGCGCAACAACGATTTCGACCACGCCCAACTGGCCGAAGGCATCGCCGAGGCCCACGCACTTGGCAAGCGCTTCTACGTGGTGGTCAACATCGCCCCGCACAACGCCAAGCTGAAAACCTTCCTGCGCGACCTGGAGCCGGTGATCGCCATGGGTCCGGATGCACTGATCATGTCCGATCCCGGCCTGATCATGCTGGTTCGCCAGCATTTCCCGCAGATGCCCATCCACCTGTCGGTGCAGGCCAACGCGGTGAACTGGGCCGCGGTGCAATTCTGGCGGCAGCAGGGCCTGACCCGGGTGATCCTTTCCCGCGAGCTGTCGCTGGAGGAGATCGAGGAAATCCGCCAGCAGGTGCCGGACATGGAGCTGGAAGTGTTCGTCCACGGCGCCTTGTGCATGGCCTATTCCGGGCGCTGCCTGCTGTCCGGCTACATCAACCGCCGCGACCCCAACCAGGGCACCTGCACCAATGCCTGCCGCTGGGAATACAAGGCGGTGGAGGGCCGCGAGGACGAGCTGGGCAACGTGGTGGCGCGGGAGCCGACCCTGGGACGCGGCGCGCCGACCGAGCAGGTGTTCCTCCTCGAGGAAGGCAACCGTCCCGGCGAACCGATGGCCGCCTTCGAGGACGAACACGGCACCTACATCATGAATTCCAAGGACCTCCGCGCCGTGCAGCACGTCGAGCGGCTGGCGCGGATCGGCGTGCACTCGCTGAAGATCGAGGGCCGCACCAAATCCCACTACTACGTGGCGCGCACCGCCCAGGTCTACCGCCAGGCGATCGACGACGCGGCGGCCGGCAAGCCGTTCGACCGCGGTCTGATGGACACCCTGGAGTCCCTCGCCCACCGCGGCTACACCGAGGGCTTCCTGCGCCGCCACGTGCACGACGAGTACCAGAACTACCAGCACGGCCATTCGTTGTCCGAGCGCCAGCAGTTCGTCGGCGAACTCACCGGCGAACGCCGCGACGGACTGGCCGAGGTGGAGGTGAAGAACCGCTTCCAGCGCGGCGACAGCGTCGAACTGATGACTCCGCGAGGCAACCTG
The DNA here is from genome assembly GCF_001457615.1 of Pseudomonas aeruginosa. GTDB lineage: Bacteria > Pseudomonadota > Gammaproteobacteria > Pseudomonadales > Pseudomonadaceae > Pseudomonas > Pseudomonas aeruginosa. Next base: position 6,175,631 of record NZ_LN831024.1, read on the forward strand.
AGCCTGCGCGTGGAGGACCTGCGCAACGCCGCCGGCGAGGCCATCGAGGTGGCGCCGGGCAATGGCCACGTGGTCTACCTGGCGCTGCCGGAAGGCCTGGACCTGTGCTACGCGCTACTGATGCGCGATCTCCAGCCCGGCCAGGATACCCGCCAGCCGCAGGCCGAACGCAGCGGCGGGTGTGCCGGCAAGGGCGCTTGCGGCTGCGCTCACTGAGGGTTGAGCAGGAACACCACGTAGCCCCTGAACCAGGGGCTCTTTTCCAGGTAGTCGGGGGCTTGCCAGTCGCCGCCCTGGACCAGGCCGATCCGGTACGGCAGCTGCAGGCGGCTGACCCGCGGGAGGTAGGCGGCGTGGTTGGGAATGCTGTGACGCCCCTGGTAGGTCTGCACCACCACTTCATCGACCACGCCCTTGAGCCGGTTGATCGCCGCCGGCTCGGCGTTGCTGCCCCAGTCGAGCAACCCGGTGATGCTCAAGCGGTATTCGCGGGGCAGGCGCCGGCGCAGGTCGCGGAGGAAATCGACGTACTCGTCGAGGTAGCGGGTACGCGCATCGAAGTCGATCTGGATGCCGACCACCGGGTTGCCGGCACGCTTCCAGCGCTGCACCTGGTTCAGCACGGCCTGGTAGATCTGCGGCGTCCAGCGCAGGGTATGGGCGCGGTACACCACCCAGACCTCGCCCCGCGCCAGGCGTGGCACCGAGATGCCCTGGGCGATCAGCCGCACGCCCTCGCCGGGGCGCCGGCGCGACTGGCTGATCTGTCCCTGCAGGATGTACAGCGTCTCGGCCCGCGCCAGCACCGGCTGCGGCGCGACGCCGCTCCACAGCCAGAAGGCGCCGTAGTCCTCGGCGCGCACCGCGGCCTCGACGGACGGCAACAGCGGCAGGCCCAGCAACAGGCCCGCCAGCCAGGCTCGCCAGCGCCTCACCAGTAGTACTTCAGTTCCTTGGCCCAGGAGCTGTCGGCGTAGGTCGACTTCAGCGTACGGAACCATTGCTTGCGCTCGGCCTGCGGGATGTCCTGCTGGCCGCAGGTGTTGTAGCCGGCCGGGGCGAAGCAGTTGATCGCGCGGAACAGCGCGTAGGCCTTGTCTTCGCGCGGAGCCTTGGGGTTGTCCATGACCAGGCGATAGCCATCCAGCCGGGAGTACACCTCGCCCTTGAAGCCGCTCGGGGTGCCGCCCAGCTCGTTGGCCTCGGGCTGGCTGTCCAGCGGCATGCCGTCGAGACCGTTGCGCAGGATGAATTCACCCAGGCAGTTCAGGCCCTTCGGGTCCTTGTCATCGGCGGCCAGCGCCGCGGCCGACTCGGCGATGGCCGGGCAAACGTAGCCGGACTCGGCCTTGTCGCCCTTCCAGCGGAACAGCTCCAGGCTGTTGCCGGCGCCGTAGACATAGCCGAGGCTGGTGCCCAGCTTGGTCTGCGAGGGGGTTTCGCCGAGCAGCGCGAAGTCCTTGCCGAAGTCGGCGAAGCGGCTGCGGCGCAGGTCCTTGTAAAGGAGAGTGAACAGCGCGGTATCGCGCTCTTCCGCCGTCGCGCCCTGCTTGGCCTGGCGGCGCAACAGCGCGGCGTCGGCGACGTTGCGCAGGAGGATGCTGCGCAGCAGCGGCTCCTGGACCGGCGAACCTTCGGCGAAGACCTTTTCCAACTGGCCGCTGCGCTCGTAGTTGAGCGCCAGGGCCAGCTGCAACTGGCCCTTCTGGTACGGCTGCGCGGCCTGCGGCAACAGTTCCAGCCAGAGCGCCTCGGCGGCTTTCCAGTCCTTCTGCTGCTCCAGCGCCAGCCCGCGCAGGGTCTGCTGGCTGAAGCCGACGTAGTCGAGGCTGCCGACCTTTTGCGGCAGCGCTTCGAGGGTCTTCGCCGGATCCTGGTCGACATAGAAGCGATAGGCCGCCTGCAGGTAGGCGAACAGTTCGGGATGCGCGGCGAAGCTGGCCTGTTGGGCCTGCAGCGTTTCCCAGGTGAAGCTGCGCGGGGTCGACGGATCGTGGGCGCGCATCTGCACCAGGTCGGCTACCGCCAGCAGCAGCGGAGTCTGGATGTCGCCGAGCTGGATACCGGTCAGGAGCTTGTTGTCGACCTCCTGGACCAGGTCTTCCAGGGCCATGTTGCGCTGCCCTTGCTCGGCTTCGGCGAATTGCGCGGCATAGTCCTGGGCCAGCAGCTTCTGGTCGCCGGCCAGCCAATGCACGCGCCGTTGCAAGCCCTTGGCCGAGGCGGCGTAGAGCCCCTTCGGATACGCCTGCAGGTAGGCCTCGAGGGCGCTGCGGGTCTGTTCCAGGCGAGCCTTGTCGACATTCTGCAGCTCGGGGAAGCCCATGTCGTCGAAGGCGTTCTGCTGGGCGGCGTTGAGCAGGGTGCGCGCCTGCAGGTACAGGGCGGTTTCCTTCAGCCAGGGCTGCGACACGTCCTGCAACGCCTTGAAGCCCTGTTCGGCTTCGTCGAAGCGACCGCTGTAGAAGTTGGCCGCAGCCTCCAGGTACGTGGCGAAGGCCTTGCCTGCGGCCGACTCGACGCCTTGCGCGAGCACACCGCCCAGTTCCTCTTGTTCCCAGCCGCAGGCACCGAGCAGGTCCAGGCGGCTGTTGGCCAGGGCCTTGGTCTCCGCCTCGCCCAGCCCGGCGTCACGCACCTGGCGAAGAAACGCCAGCGCGCTGTCCTGGTCGTTGCTGCGGCAGCGGCTGCCCTCGCCCTCGAAGAATTCGGCGCCGGCGATCTTTTCCGGTAGCGCTTCGGCGCCCATCTGCCGGGCCAGTTCGGCGAGCGGCGAGGGCGCTGGCGCAGGCGGCGGTGTCTCGGCCTCGCTCGCCGCCGACGGCGCGGGCGGCTGGCTGCCGTCGCCGGGCAGCAGGCGGAACAGGCCGAACGGCACCAGGCCGTAGCCTTCGAGCTTCTCTTCCTCCGACGGCGGCGCCTCCACCAGCCGCCAGTGGCCGGCGTCGGCCAGCAGCAGGCGCAGGTTGGCGCGGGTGTCGTTGCCCGGGGCGAGGAACGGCAGGGTATCGCAGACACCGCCGCCGACCAGCGACCAATCGGGATAGCAGGAGTCGTCGCTGCTGGCCTGGGCCAGCGGGGAGAGACCGGCGCCCACCAGCAGGAGGGCGGGAAGAAGCGGCTTCGAGCGCATGAATCGTCCTTAATTCGTGGGAGTCGAAAGTGCTACAGCATACTCCGCCGGATCGCGTTCAACGAGCCTGGCGCAAACCTTCCTCCAGGGCATGGGCCGGCAACGGCCGGCCGATCAGGTAGCCCTGCAGCTCGTCGCAACGCTGGGCCACCAGGAAGTCCCGCTGTTCGATGGTTTCCACGCCTTCGGCGACCACCTTCAGGTCGAGGCTGTGGGCCATGGCGATGATCGCCCGGATGATCGCCGCATCCTCGCTGTTCTGGGTCAGGTCGCGGACGAACGACTGGTCGATCTTCAGGTAGTCCAGCGGCAGGCGCTTCAGGTAGCTGAGCGAGGAATAGCCGGTGCCGAAGTCGTCGACCGATAGCTTCACCCCCATCTCACGCAACTGGCGGAAGGTCGCCAGGACACTATCGAGGGCGTCCAGCCACTGGCTTTCGGTCAACTCCAGCTCCAGTTGCGCCGCCGGCAGGCCGCTGTCGGCCAGCGCCGAGCGCACTACGTCGAGCAGGTCGCCCTGGCGCAACTGGTGGACCGAGAGGTTCACCGAGACCCGCAGGTTCAGGCCCCGCTGGCTCCACTCGGCGGCCTGCAGGCAGGCCCGGCGCAGGACGAATTCACCGATCTCGCCGATCAACCCGCACTCCTCGGCGAGGCCGATGAAGGTCGACGGCGGGATCATGCCCTCCTCCGGATGGTGCCAGCGCACCAGCGCCTCGACCGAGTCCGGGCGGGCGCTGGCCAGGCACAGCTTGGGCTGGTAATGCACGTCCAGCTGGCCCTCCTCGACCGCCTTGCGCAACCGGGTTTCCAGGCGCAGGCGTTCGAGGGTGCTGTCCTGCAGGTTGTCGCGGAAGAACTGGAAGGTATTGCCGCCGAGTTGCTTGGCATGTTGCATCGCCAGGTTCGCCTGGCTCATCAGCACGGAGATTTCCCGTGCCTGCTCGGAAAACAGGCTGATCCCCAGCGAGGCGCCGAGGATCAACTCGTGGCCGAGCACGCTCACCGGCTGGCGCAACTGGACCAGCAGGCGTTCGGCCAGGCGCGACAGGGCCGCGGTGCCGGTGCCGCCATCGAGGAGAATGGCGAACTCGTCGCCGGCCAGACGCGCCAGGGTGTTGGCTTCCGGCGCGGTGCGCCGCAGGCGCTGGGCCATCTCCCTGAGCAACTGGTCGGCGACCTCGTGGCCGAGGCTGTCGTTGAGCAGCTTGAAGCGGTCCAGGTCGATCAGCAGCAGGGCCAGCCCGCCCTCCTCCTGGCGCGCCCGCTGGGCCGCCTCGTGCAGCCGCTCGCGGAACAACCGGCGGTTGGCCAGGCCGGTCAGTTCGTCGTAGTGCAGCAGGTGACGCAGGCGCTCCTCGACGTCGCGGCGGGCACTGAGATCGGTGAAGAAACCGACGATGTGGGTCGCCTCGCCATTGCCGTCGCGCAGCAGGTTGAGCTGCAGCCATTGGGGATAGGGATCGCCATTCTTCCGCGTATCCACCAGTTCGCCCTGCCACTGCCCGTGCTGGCGCAGCTCGGCGCGGATCTGCCGGTAGTGGCGCTGGGCCTCGGGGGTATTCACCAGCAGGCTGGCGTTGCGCCCGACCACGTCCTCGCGGCGATAGCCGGTGATGCGACTGAAGGCCTGGTTGACCGCCAGCAGGTTGTAGGCCGGATCGAGGATCACGATGCTCTCGCTGGCCGCCTCGAACACTGTCGCGGCCAGTTGCTGCTGCTCTTCCAGGCGCTTGCGCGCGCTGATGTCGCTGCGCGTGCCGAGCATCCGCGTCACCCGTCCCCGCGGGTCGCGAGCCATGGCCCGGCCACGATCCTCCAGCCAGCGCCAGCCGCCCTCCCGGTCGCGCACGCGGTACTCCACCCGGTACAGCTCGCTGCGCCCCTTGAGATGTTCGGCGAGGGCGCGACGGATGCGCGGCAGGTCGCCGGGGTGGATGCTTTCGATCAGCCTGCGATAGTCCTCGGGACCGCCCCCGGCGTCGCTGAAGACCGCCTCGAGATAGGAATGCTGGACCCGGCCGCTCTCCAGGTCCCAGTCCCACAACCCCAGTTCGCTGGCCTCCAGGGCCATGGCCAGGCGCGCCTCGCTCTGGCTGAGCGCCTGGCTGGTCGCGCCAAGCTCCTCGGTGCGCGCCTCCACCCGGCGCTGCAAGGCGTCGCGGGCGGCGCGCAGCTCGCGTTCGACCAGGCGCCGCTGGCCGACCTCCTGGGCGAGCTTGCGATTGAGCGCTTCGGCCTCCGCATTGACGCGTTCCAGGTGCAGGTTCAGCGCCTGGGTCTGGAAGCGTCGCAGCAGCGCGCCCTGCACCAGCCGGTGGATCTGCCCGGCGACCACCAGCAGCGCCACCAGCAGGATCAGGCCGAGCACGCCCCAGCCCTGCAACAGGCTATGCGGCTGCAACAGCAGGAAAACGATGGATGGCAGCAGGCCCGGCAAGGCGAAGGTGAGGAAGGCCGGCAGGCTCACCGCATAGGCGACGCTGGCGGAGAGGATCGCCGCCGCCACCAGGCCGAACACCAGCACCTGCTGGAGGAAGGCATCGGCCGGGACCAGCATGATCACCGCGAACGCCAGGGTCAGGCCCGAGGCGCCGGCGCCGCACAGGAAGGTCCGCCGCCAGTGGCGGCTGGCCTGGCGACGGCTGTCGGCCTGCTGGAAGGCGGCGACCTGCAGCAGGCGCAGGACGGCGAGCAACACCAGCCAGACCAGCCAGCCGCCGAGCAGCCAGCTGCTGACCTTGCCCCACACCAGGCAGGCGCTGGTCACGCCGCCGAGCAGCATGAGCAGGGTCGGCGTGCGCGAGCCGAGATAAAGGAGCCGGGTACGCTCGATGGCGATTTCGCGGGCGTAGAGCCGCAGTACATCGGTGCTGCCGCCCGGCAGCGCCAAGGGCTCGACATGGACGGTCATAGGCGCTTGTTCTTGTAGTGGTTTGCCTTGAAGTGGCCGGAGCATAACCGAGCAGGGGCAGGCTGCCCAAGGCCGGGATAGAGCATTTTTCCGCAGCCAGGCCCGACGCTGCGCCGGCCTGCGCCGAATGGCGGCCCGGTTTGCCCGGCTTTTCCCCGCCCCGGTAGAATGCCGCGATGAACGACGACCTCTCCCTCCTGCTGAACTCCCTCAACGACCCGCAGCGCCAGGCCGTGGCCGCGCCGCTGGGCCGCCAACTGGTCCTCGCCGGCGCCGGCTCGGGCAAGACCCGCGTGCTGGTGCACCGGATCGCCTGGCTGATCCAGGTCGAGCACGCCTCGCCCTACAGCATCCTGTCGGTGACCTTCACCAACAAGGCGGCGGCGGAGATGCGCCACCGCATCGAGCAGTTGCTCGGGATCAATCCGGCGGGCATGTGGGTCGGCACCTTCCACGGCCTCGCCCATCGCCTGCTGCGCGCGCACTGGCGCGAGGCCGGGCTGAGCGAGAACTTCCAGATCCTCGACAGCGACGACCAGCAACGCCTGGTCAAGCGGGTGATCCGCGAACTCGGCCTCGACGAGCAGCGCTGGCCGGCGCGCCAGGCCCAGTGGTTCATCAACGGGCAGAAGGACGAGGGCCTGCGGCCGCAACACATCCAGCCCGGCGGCGACCTGTTCCTCGCCACCATGCTGAAGATCTACGAAGCCTACGAGGCGGCCTGCGCCCGCGCCGGGGTGATCGACTTCTCCGAGCTGCTGCTGCGCGCCCTGGACCTCTGGCGCGACCATCCCGGCGTGCTCGAGCACTACCAGCGGCGCTTCCGCCATATCCTGGTGGACGAGTTCCAGGACACCAACGCCGTGCAGTACGCCTGGCTACGGATTCTCGCCAAGGGCGGCGACAGCCTGATGGTGGTCGGCGACGACGACCAGTCGATCTACGGCTGGCGTGGCGCACGGATCGAGAACATCCAGCAGTTCAGCGACGACTTCGCCGACGCCGAGGTGATCCGCCTGGAGCAGAACTACCGTTCCACCGCGTCGATCCTCAAGGCCGCCAACGCCCTGATCGCCAACAATCAGGGACGCCTGGGCAAGGAGTTGTGGACCGACGGCGAGGACGGCGAGTCGCTGAGCCTGTACGCCGCGTTCAACGAGCACGACGAGGCGCGCTACGTGGTCGAGTCGATCGAGAGCGCGCTCAAGGGCGGCCTGGCGCGCAGCGAGATCGCCATCCTCTACCGCTCCAACGCCCAGTCGCGGGTGCTGGAGGAAGCCCTGCTGCGGGAGAAGATTCCCTACCGCATCTACGGCGGCCAGCGCTTCTTCGAGCGTGCCGAGATCAAGAACGCCATGGCCTACCTGCGCCTGCTCGACGGCCGCGGCAACGACGCGGCGCTGGAACGGGTGGTCAACGTGCCGGCACGCGGCATCGGCGAGAAGACCGTGGAGAGCATCCGCGAATTCGCCCGCGGCAACGATGTGTCGATGTGGGAGGCGATCCGCCTGATGATCGCCAACAAGGTCCTGCCCGGCCGCGCCGCCAGCGCCCTGACCGGCTTCGTCGAGCTGATCGAGAATCTTTCGGCGAAGGTCATGGACATGCCGCTGCACCTGATGACCCAGACGGTGATCGAGCAGTCCGGACTGATCAGCTACCACAAGGAAGAAAAAGGCGAGAAAGGCCAGGCCCGGGTGGAGAACCTCGAGGAACTGGTCAGCGCCGCCCGCGCCTTCGAGAACAGCGAGGAAGAGGAAGACCTCACCCCGCTGCAGGCCTTCCTCAGCCACGCCTCCCTGGAGGCCGGGGAAACCCAGGCCGACGCCCACGAGGACAGTGTCCAGCTGATGACCCTGCACAGCGCCAAGGGCCTGGAGTTCCCGCTGGTGTTCCTGGTCGGCATGGAGGAAGGGCTGTTCCCGCACAAGATGAGCCTGGAGGAATCCGGCCGCCTGGAAGAGGAACGCCGCCTGGCCTACGTCGGCGTCACCCGCGCCATGCAGCGACTGGTCCTGACCTACGCGGAGACCCGCCGGCTCTACGGTAGCGAGACCTACAACAAGGTTTCGCGCTTCATCCGCGAGATCCCGCCGGCGCTGATCCAGGAAGTGCGCCTGTCCAATACCGTCAGCCGCCCCTACGGCGGCACTTCGCGCAACGCCGGCGGCAGCCTGTTCAGCGGCGCCGGGGTGCCGGAGACGCCCTTCTCCCTCGGCCAGCGGGTTCGCCACGCGCTGTTCGGCGAAGGGACTATCCTCAACTTCGAAGGCGCCGGCGCCCAGGCCCGGGTGCAGGTGAACTTCGAGAGCGAAGGCAGCAAGTGGCTGATGCTCGGCTACGCCAAGCTGGAAGCCCTGTAGCGGCGCAGCCCGTGGAGAAGGCCCGGAGGAGGACGACATGCTGGCATCCTGGGCCTTCTGGGCACTGCTTTCGGCGCTGTTCGCCGCTCTGACCGCGATCTTCGCCAAGATCGGCCTCGACCGGGTCGATTCGGACTTCGCCACCTTCATCCGCACCCTGGTGATCCTCGTCACCCTCGGCGGCATCCTCGCGGTCCTGGGCAAGTTCCAGGCCCCGGGCAGCATCCCGCCGCGCAGCTGGCTGTTCCTGGTGCTCTCCGGGCTGGCCACCGGTGCCTCCTGGATCTGCTATTTCCGCGCCCTCAAGCTCGGCCCGGCGTCGCTGGTGGCGCCGCTGGACAAGTTCAGCGTGGTGCTGGTGGCACTGCTCGGCGTGGCCTTCCTCGGCGAACGCCTGGACCTGCGCCAATGGCTCGGCGTAGCCCTGGTGACAGCGGGCGTGGTGGTCCTGGCAATCCGCCCATAAGCCCGCTGAATGGCGCTTCGACCTTGGTATAAAGGCGAAAAATCGCGGAAACCCTAGACTGGCGGCCTCTAATAATTCGTCGTCTGAGGTTCGTTCCATGTACCGTGATCGCGTGCGCCTGCCCTCCCTGCTCGACAAGGTGATGAGTGCGGCCGAAGCCGCCGACCTGATCCAGGACGGCATGACCGTCGGCATGAGCGGTTTCACCCGCGCCGGCGAGGCCAAGGCCGTACCCCAGGCGCTGGCCATGCGCGCCAAGGAACGTCCGCTGCGTATCAGCCTGATGACCGGCGCCAGCCTCGGCAACGACCTCGACAAGCAGCTCACCGAGGCCGGCGTGCTCGCCCGGCGCATGCCGTTCCAGGTCGACAGCACCCTGCGCAAGGCGATCAACGCCGGCGAAGTGATGTTCATCGACCAGCACCTCTCGGAAACCGTCGAGCAGTTGCGCAACCACCAGCTGAAGCTGCCGGACATCGCCGTCATCGAAGCCGCCGCGATCACCGAGCAGGGTCACATCGTGCCGACCACCTCGGTGGGCAACTCGGCGAGCTTCGCGATCTTCGCCAAGCAGGTCATCGTCGAGATCAACCTGGCCCACAGCACCAACCTGGAAGGCCTGCACGACATCTATATCCCGACCTACCGGCCGACCCGCACGCCGATCCCGCTGACCCGCGTCGACGACCGCATCGGCAGCACGGCGATCCCGATCCCGCCGGAGAAGATCGTCGCCATCGTCATCAACGACCAGCCGGACTCGCCATCCACCGTGCTGCCGCCGGACGGCGAGACCCAGGCCATCGCCAACCACCTGATCGATTTCTTCAAGCGCGAGGTCGACGCCGGGCGCATGAGCAACAGCCTCGGCCCGCTGCAGGCCGGTATCGGCAGCATCGCCAACGCGGTGATGTGCGGCCTGATCGAGTCGCCGTTCGAGAACCTGACCATGTACTCCGAAGTGCTGCAGGACTCGACCTTCGACCTGATCGACGCCGGCAAGCTGCGCTTCGCCTCGGGCAGCTCGATCACCCTGTCGCCGCGGCGCAACGCCGACGTGTTCGGTAACCTGGAGCGCTACAAGGACAAGCTGGTGCTGCGCCCGCAGGAAATCTCCAACCACCCCGAGGTGGTCCGTCGCCTGGGCATCATCGGCATCAATACGGCGCTGGAGTTCGACATCTACGGCAACGTCAACTCGACCCACGTCGGCGGCACCAAGATGATGAACGGCATCGGCGGCTCCGGCGACTTCGCCCGCAACGCGCACCTGGCGATCTTCGTCACCAAGTCGATCGCCAAGGGCGGCAACATTTCCAGCGTGGTGCCGATGGTCAGCCACGTCGACCACACCGAGCACGACGTCGACATCCTCGTCACCGAGCAGGGCCTCGCCGACCTGCGCGGCCTGGCGCCTCGCGAACGGGCCCGGGTGATCATCGAGAACTGTGTCCACCCGTCCTACCAGGCACCGCTGCTGGACTACTTCGAGGCGGCTTGCGCGAAAGGCGGCCACACGCCGCATCTGTTGCGCGAGGCGCTGGCCTGGCACCTGAACCTGGAAGAACGTGGACACATGCTGGCCGGCTGAGGCTGAACCGTTTCATCCGCAACTATTTCCAGCGCCCGGACGATTAATTCTTCCGGGCGTCTGGACAGGGCAGAAAAAACCACGTAAAAACATATTTCGGCGGCCTTTTCTCTTGCCGCCATCGCAACACGCCCACCCGGCCCTTTCGCTTTTCCTGCTGTAACACTTCGTTGTTTCTTTCGGTAACGCACCATGACGGTGCAGAGCGGTACAGTTACGCACCGAAACAACCCATACAGTTCGGAAACACACCCCGGTGATCCAACGCAATTCTCCGCAACTGTTCCTATTCTTGTTGACCTGTTAGTCAGATCATATTGCTCAGTTAATCACTAGCAACCTGACTACCCACCACAAGTGGGAAGGATCGACACATCATGGAACGTACCCTCGGTTCCAACACTTTCGACATCGCTCGCTCCAACCGCCGCAGCAGCAGCCTGCTGGGCACCATGAAACTGTGGCAGCGCCGCATCCAGAGCCGTCGCCAGCTGGCCCGCCTGGACTCCCGCCTGCTCGCCGACGCCGGCATCAGCGAAGCCCAGCGCTACGCCGAGCTGAACAAGCCGTTCTGGCGCTAAGCGATACTGTAACGTCCCGGTTCGGCCCAGCCTGAACTGTACCGTAGGCCGCTCCTTACCGAGCGGCCTTCACGTATCTGGAAGAAGCCTTTTCCTCCAGCAGTTCACGGTACAGCTCGCTCCAGCGACGCCCCATCTCTTCGGCGGTGAACAGTTGCCGATAGCGGGCCTCCGCGTTCCTGCCCATTTCCTCCGCCTGCTGCGGATGCTCCCAGAGCCAGCGCATCGCTTGGCGAAACGCGGCCGGCTGGCTGGGCGGCACGACCAGGCCGGTCTCGCCATGGATATTGATGTAGCTGGTGCCGGTGCCGATCTCGCTGGAGATCATCGGCTTGCCGTACATCGCGCCCTCCAGCAGGGAGATACCGAACGCCTCGGAACGCAAGTGTGACGGAAAGACCATGGCGTAGCTGAGTTGCAGCAGGGCGACCTTGTCCTCGTCGTCCACCCGCCCGAGGAAGTGCACGTTGCGCAACCCCAGCGCCGCGGCCTGGACATACAGCTCGGCCTGCAACGGCCCGGCACCGACGATCACCACCGGGTAATCGGTGCCCTGCAACGCATCCAGCAGGATATGCAGGCCCTTGTAGTAGCGCATCACCCCGACGAACAGGAAGAACCGCGGCCCGAGTTTCTCTCGCCAGTGCTCCAGACGCTGTGCCGCAGGCTTCGGGTAGCAGGCCTTGTCCAGGCCGTAGGTGATCACCCGGGTCTTTTCCCGGTACTGGCGGAGCACGTCGCTGGTGCTGAAGTAGTTGGGCGACGCCACCGCGATCCGATCGACGCTATGAAGGAAGCGCCCCATCAGCGGCCGGTACAGTTTCAACAGGACGCGCTGGCGGATGATGTCCGAATGGTAGGTGACCACGCTCGGCTTGTTCATACCGGTGAGGAAATGCACCAGGTCCATGAACGGCCAGGGGAAGTGGTAGTTGACCACGTCCGCCTCCGCCGCCAGCTCGCGGAACTGCTTGAACACGCTCAGGGAAAACCCGGTGGAAGCGAGCTGCAGGTCGAGCCTGGCGCGATGCACCACATGTCCGCCGAAGGGCACGACAGGCGGATGCGGGTCGCTGCTCAGGGTCAGGACGTGGTTGTCGATCCCCCACGACCCGCTGCTCTCGCAAAGCTGGAAGATCACCTGTTCGATCCCGCCTACCGTTTCGCTCAGGTAGGTCTTGTAGAAGTGCAGTACCCGCATTCAGCCCTCCACGGCACGACGATAGGCTGCAGCGGTGAGATTCGCGCAACGCTTCCAGGAAAACTGCTCCGCCCGTCGCAGGCCGGCTTCCCGGCAGCACTCCCAGTAGACGGTATCCTCGGTCATGCGGACCAGCATGTCAGATAGCCCATTGGCATCATCCGGGTCAATATAGCTGCCCGCCTCGCCGGCCACCTCCGGCATTGCGGAGAGTCGCGTGAGCAATACCGGCGTGCCGCTGGCCATGGCTTCCAGCACAGGCAGGCCGAAGCCTTCGTAGATCGAGGGGAAGACCAGCGCCCGAGCGCCCGACATCAACTCGGCGACCCGCTCGTCCGGCAGGTAGCCGAGCAGCCGCACCGTTCCCGAAGCCAGCGCCTGGCGCAGTTCGTCGTCGAGCGAGCGACTTTCCCATCCCGGCATGCCGACGATCATCAGCGGAAAACGCTGGCGGACCGCCGCCGGCAGTTGCCCATGGGCGCGCAGGGCCAGCGACAGGTTCTTGCGCGGTTCGAGGGTTCCTACGCAGAGGAAATACCCGCGCGGCACCAGGCCATGCGCGCGCAAGGGCTCGCGCAGGGACTCCCGGTCCCGCGGACGGAACCGCGCGGCATGGCCGAGGGGCGCCACCACGAAGCGCTCGCGCGGCAGGCCGAAATACGCCTGCGCCTCGTCGGCGATCGCCTGCGAGTCGGTCAGGATCAACCGCGCCTTTTCCATCCCGCGCGCCAGCCGGCGTTCTATTTCGCGCAAGCGGGCGGCGGGTTGCGTCGCCGGATAATGCAGGTGGGTCAGGTCGTGCAGGGTCATCAGCATCGGCCCGTCGAAGTCCAGCGGCCAGAGACTGGGCTCATGGTAGAGATCGACCGGCGGCCGACCGCTATCGAAACGCCGCTGCTCCAGCCAGCGTCGTGCCCGGTAGGCTCCGGGCAGGTTGCGCAGCCAGGGCGACAGACGCGAATAGCCGGGCAGCGCCGCCGCCGGCAGGTCGCCGCTCCAGCCCCAGCCATGGAACAGGGAAAACTCGAAGTCCGCGTGCGCCTGCAACGCGCCCAGCAACTCGACCAGGTAATGCCCGATGCCGGTCCGCGGCGCCTGGAGAATCCGCGCGTTAACCGCAATCCGCATGTACTGCCTCGCCATGCGCCGGGGCCTTGCCGAGGGCGAGCAGGATCCGCGCGATCAGTTGCCGACTCGCCTCGTGCCAGCCGATCCAGCGCCATTCGCCGACCGGTCGCTCGGCCGGGAACTCGCCCGTGGCTTCGAAGCGGGTGACCAGGTTCGCCAGGGTCTGCGGATCGGCGAGGTCGAAGTAGGCCATGAATTCGCCGCCGATCTCGCGGAACACCGGGATGTCGCTGCCCATCGCCGGCAGGCCGCGCTGCATGGCCTCCACCAGCGGCAGGCCGAAACCTTCCACATAGGACGGGAAGACCAGCGATGCGGCATGGGAGTATGCGTACTCCAGGCTCTTGTCGGAGAGGTCGTTGAACATGAACAGGCGCTTGTTCAGCTCCGGATGCTGCCGCACCCGTTCCACCAGCGCCTCGCACTTCCAGCCGATGCGTCCGGCGATGCACAACCGCGCCTGCGAACCCTGGGCCCAGGCACGCTCGAAGGCATCCAGCAGGTAACCGTGGTTCTTCCGCGGCTCGATGGTGCTGACCATCAGGAATACCGGCGCCTTGGCCTTGAACATGCGCAGCAGATCGGGCTCGACGGAGGCGCCGTCCTCCACCAGGTCCAGCTCCGAACCCAGGTGGAAATAATCGAACCAGCGTTGCGCGACCTTCTCCGGGCCGATGCGCCGCAGCATCTCCGCGCGCACTTCGTCGCGGATGGTCTCGGAAATCGCGACGTAGCCGTCGGCGGTGGCCGCGATCCAGTCGAACCAGTGGTTGAACACCTTGACCAGGCCGGCATCGCAGAATTGCGGATGGGTCAGGGGAATCAGGTCGTAGATCACCGAGACGATGCCCACACCCTCGCTCTTGAGGCGTTCCGCCAGCGGGAAGAAATCGGCGTGCCAGGAGGAGTCCAGCAAGACCAGTTGGTCGCCGGCCCGATGTTCGAGCGGGGTCGCGCGCACGGGTGCAGGCTGCTGCTTGCCGAGGATGCGGTCGAGCAGGCGCAGCGGAATGCTGAGGAAGGCGAAGGCGAACAGGCGGCAGGCTACATAGAGAAGGCGCCGGGCCCACGGCGAGGAACGGAACGGGCGGCGCTTTTCCAGGGTGCGCTGGCCCAGCCAGAAGTAGTTGGCGGCTCGCTCCACCAGGATGCGCAGGCGTACCAGCGGCGAATGCGGCCGCGGGTCCAGCGGCGCCAGGCTGTGGACCTGATACAGGGTGCCGTCGAGCATTGCCACCGGGATGCACTCCACCGTCTCGTCGGCTTCCGGCAACTCGCGGATGACGTTGCGCACCACCCGCTGAATACCAGAATTGACCTTGGGATGCTCGAACACATAGGTGCATTCGACCAACAGACGCGTCATGGAGTGCTCTCCGCGGAAGTGGGGTCCAGAGCCGCCTCGCCGGAGCGGCTGATATGGGTTTCGGCGCCCAGCCAGGAGCAACCGACGAAGTCTTCCTGGCGGTTGTTGATGACATGGAAGACCAGGCCGTAGTCGCGCCATTCGAAGTTGCGGTCCAGGTGCGAGTCCAGCCGCGACAGGCTCAGCGCCACCGAGTAGTGCCCCTTGCCCAGGCGCATGTCGAAGGCGAAGCGGTAGGTGATGCGCTCGCCGGCCTTCAGGTCGGTGAGGGCCTTGTCCAGGCGGTGGGTATTGATCCCGTACATCGGTTGGCCGAGGCGGTCCTTGATCATGAAGCCGAGGATCAGCCGCTCGATGTCCTGGCGAACTTCGACTTCGACTTCCAGCGTCACCGCCTGGCCTACCTCGACCACCTCCAGCGCGCGCTGCCGCTGGTCGACCATCCGTACGTCGAGGATCGCTGCCTCGCCAGTGCCGGAAATCGTCCGCACCTGGCCGTCGGCGAGCATTTCCTGGCGCACGGTCTGCCCCTCGCGCTCGGCGAGCAGGGCGTTGTAGTAGTCCATCACCTCTTCCGGCCGCCCGCGCATGGCCATCCGTCCCTGCTCCAGGAGGATCGCGGAGTCGCAGATGGACTGGATCGCCGAGCGGTCGTGGGAAACGATCAGCAGGGTGGTGCCGGCCTTGCGGAAACTGCGGATGCGCTCGAAGCTCTTGTGCTGGAAATAGGCATCGCCAACCGACAGGGCCTCGTCGACGATCAGGATGTCCGGCCGCCGGGCAGTCGCCACGCTGAACGCCAGGCGCATCTGCATGCCGCTGGAGTAGGTGCGCACCGGTTGCTCGATGGCCTCGCCGATTTCGGCGAAGGCCTCGATATCCGGCATCAGCGCCTGGATTTCCTCGACCTGCATGCCCAGCAATTGCCCGGCCATGAAGACGTTCTGCCGGCCGGTGAAGTCCGGGTGGAAGCCCATGCCCAGCTCGAGCAGCGCGGCGACCCGGCCGGCCACGCGGATCTCGCCGCAGGTCGGCTGGGTGGTGCCGGCGATCATCTTCAGCAAGGTGCTCTTGCCGGCGCCGTTGACCCCGACGATGCCGACCGCTTCGCCCGGCTCGATGGTGAACTCGACCTCGCGCAGGATCCAGTGCAGGTGGTGGCGCGGAGGGCTGAAAGGCACCAGCCATTCGAACAACCGGCTCCAGCGATTGGGATACTGCTTGTAGGCCTTGCCGAGGCCGGATACGCGTATCTGTCCCATCAGAGTTCATCCACCATTTCACCGACCCGCTGGCGGAACAGACGCAGGCCGAGCGCGCACAGCAGCAGCGCCAGCAGGGTGATCGGCAGCAATGAAGGCCAGTCCGGCCATTGCCCGTGGAGGAACAGCTGCTGGTAGCTGCGCATCAGCGCGGTCATCGGGTTGAGTTCGATCAGCGAGCGGATACCCTCGGGCAGGATGCCGATCGGATAGACGATCGGCGTCAGCCAGAACCAGAACTGCAGGCAGATGCCGAACAACTGGCCGACGTCGCGGAAGAACACGTTGAGCACCCCGAGGATCATCCCCAGTCCCGCCGCGAACAGCACCTGGATCGCCAGCAGCGGCACCAGCGCGAGCAATGCCGCGCCCGGCAGGCGCCCGCTGAGTGCGAGAAAGCCGAGGAACAAGGCGAGGATGATGGCGAAATTGACCCCGGCGTTGAGCAGTACGATGACCGGCAGGCAGATGCGCGGGAAGCTGATCTTCTTCAGCAGGTTGGCGTTCTCGATGAACATGCTCTGGCTGCGCGAGGTGATTTCCGCGAACAGGCCCCAGGTCAGCAGGCCGGCGCAGAGATAGACGCTGTAGGCCAGGCCGTCGTCGACCCCCGGCAGGCGCGCGCGCATCACCTGGGAGAAGATCACCGTGTAGACGACGATCATCGACAGCGGATTGAGCACCGTCCACAACGCGCCGAACAGCGACCCGCGGTAGCGCGACTGGAACTCGCGCTTGACGCTGCCGAGAACGAAGCCACGATAGCCCCACAAGGAACGAGACAAGCCAAGAAGCATCAGACCACCCTGCCGTACTGGTCCTCGAAGCGGACGATGTCGTCCTCTCCCAGGTATTCGCCGCTCTGCACCTCGATCATCACCAGGTCGATGACCCCCGGGTTTTCCAGGCGATGCCGGTGGCCCGCGGGAATGTAGGTCGACTCGTTGCTGTTGACCAGCCGCGCGCCATCGCCATTGGTGACCCTGGCCATGCCTTGCACCACGATCCAGTGCTCGCTGCGGTGATGGTGCATCTGCAGCGACAAGCGCTCTCCCGGCCTGACCACGATTCGCTTGATCTTGAAGCGCGGCCCCTCCTCGAGGACGGTATAGCTGCCCCAGGGACGGTTGACGGTCCGATGCAGCCGATAGGCCTCGTGCCGCTCGTCCTTCAGCCGCTGCACCACCCTGCGCACCTCCTGGACCCGGTCGGCGCGGGCGATCAGCAGCGCATCGGAAGTATCCACCACGACCAGGTCGTCGACCCCGACCGTGGCGACCAGGCGCCCGTCGCTCTGCACGAAGGTGTTACGGGTGTCGACGAACAGGGTGTCGCCGCTGCCGCGATTGCCCTCTGCGTCCGCGTCGAGCAGCGCGCTCATCGCGCCCCAGGAACCGATATCGCTCCAGTCGAAGGCCGCCGGCACCACGGCGACCCGCGCGGAGCGCTCCATCAGCGCATAGTCGATGGAAATGTCCGGCAGCGCGGCGAAGGCTTCGCCCGCCAGCTCATGCTGGATGCCATCGGCCATCTTCACCGCCGCACTGGCGGCCAGGCAGGCCCTGGCCTGCTCCAGCAGGGCCGGGGCATGCCGCGCCAGCTCGTCGACCAGGGTCGAGGCCGTGAAACAGAACATCCCGGAGTTCCACAGGAAACCGCCACTTTCCACGTAGCGACGGGCGGTTTCCTCATCGGGTTTCTCGACGAAGCGGCGCACCTTGGCCGCCCCCTGCTCGTCCAGCCGGTCGCCCAGCTCGATATAGCCGAAACCGGTTTCCGCTGCATCCGGCACCACGCCGAAGGTAACCAGGTGCCCGGCGACGGCGAGACGCGCGGCATGCCCCACCGCCTCGCGGAAGGCCTCCTCGTTGCGGATCAGGTGATCCGCCGGCATCACCACCAGTACCGCCGCGTCGCCATGTTCGGCTTGCAGCGCCAGGGCGGCGACGGCAATCGCCGGAGCGGTGTTGCGTCCGGTCGGTTCGAGGATGAAATGTCCCCGATGCCGCCCCAGGCGGGCCGCCTGGAACTGGTCCTTGCTCTGGAAGTAATGCTCACGGTTGGTCACCGTGACGATTTCGCCATGCCCGGCCAGGAGCCCGGCGGCACGTCGGTAGGTCTTGCCCAGCAGGGTCTGGCCATCGGGCAGGCGCATGAACGGCTTCGGCTGTCCTTCACGCGACACCGGCCAAAGGCGGGTACCGGCGCCGCCGGAAAGCACCACGGGAATCAGCATGGCTTACTCCCGGGAAACGCGTCGCAGGTCCGCCTCGACCATCATCCGGATCAGCTCGTCCAGGCTGGTCCTGGGCTTCCAGCCGAGCACACGCTGGGCCTTGGCCGGATTACCCAGCAGCACGTCGACCTCGGCGGGCCGGAAGAACGCCGGGTCGATCTTGAGGAAGTCGCGGTAGTCCAGGCCCACATGCTCGAAAGCGATCTGGCACATGTCGCGCACGGTGGTAGTGACACCGGTGGCCACCACGTAGTCGTCGGCCTTGTCCTGCTGCAACATCAGCCACATGGCTTCGACGTAGTCCCCGGCAAAGCCCCAGTCGCGCTTGGCGTCGACGTTGCCCAGGCGCAATTCCTGCTGCTTGCCGAGCTTGATGCGGGCCACCGCGTCGGTAACCTTGCGCGTGACGAACTCGATGCCGCGCAGCGGCGATTCGTGGTTGAACAGGATGCCGCTGGAGGCGTGCAGGCCGAAGCTCTCGCGATAGTTGACGGTGATCCAGTGGCCATAGAGCTTGGCCACGCCGTAGGGGCTGCGCGGGTAGAAGGGCGTGTTCTCGTCCTGGCGCTCGGCCTGGATCAGGCCGAACATCTCGCTGGTGGAAGCCTGGTAGAAGCGCGTTTCCGGGCTGAACTGGCGGATCGCCTCGAGCAGGTGGGTCACGCCCAGGCCGTCGACGACGCCGGTGGTCACCGGCTGGTTCCAGGAGGCCCCGACGAAGCTCTGTGCCGCCAGGTTGTAGACCTCCTGCGGCTGCGCCTTGATCACCGCGCGCTGCACCGAACAGGCATCGGCCATGTCGCCGTCCTCGTACTGGATATCGCCTTCGATCCCCAGTTCGCGCAGGCGCCAGCGCGTGTCGCTGCTGCGCCGCGCCACCAGGCCGTGGACCCGGTAGCCCTTCTCCAGCAGCAGCTTGGCCAGGTACGCTCCGTCCTGACCGGTGATCCCAGTTACCAGTGCACTTCTTGTCATTCTTCTCGTACCCGTGACTCCCAGTCGGACAGGATCGCCCGCAGGGACTGTTTTATGGTTATTTCAGGCTTCCAGCCCGTGGTGTCGTGCAGTCGCGCATGGCTGCCGCGAACCCGCCGCTGTTCCGCCCGGCGCATCCTGGCAGGGTCCTGAACGATTTCCAGCTCGACCTGGGCGATGTCCGCCAGCAGTTCGATCAGCTCGCGAATCTTCTGCTCCTGCCCGGAACAGACGTTATAGACGGCGCCCGCCTCGCCGTGGGAGAGCAGGCGCAGATAGGCTGACAGCACGTCCTGGACATCGAGGAAATCACGGCTGACGTCGATGTCCCCCACTTCCAGCCGATTGGCCTGCAAGCCCTGCTTCATCCGGGCGATCTGCCGCGCGGCGCTGGCGATCACGAAGCTGTCCTTCTGCCCCGGCCCGATATGGTTGAACGGTCGCGCCACCAGCACCCGCCAGCCTTCGGTGATACCCCACTGCAGGCACAGCGACTCGGCCGCCAGCTTGCTGACCGCATAGGGATTGCGCGGGTGGGGGATGAGTTCCTCGTGGATCGGCAACGCCGCCTCGGCCACCTGGCCGTAGACGTCGCCGGAGCTGATGTACAGGAAGGTACCGGAGAAACCCCGCGCCTTAAGCGCCTGGAGCAGGTTCAGGGTGCCAAGGAGGTTGATCTGCAGGGTCCGCGCAGGATCGCGGAAGGCCTCCGGCACGTAGGTCTGCCCGGCCAGGTGGATGACCGCATCCGGCAGCTCCGGCCAGAGGTCGCCCAGCGAATCCGGCTCCAGCAGGTCGTAACGATGCGGTACGGGAAGGAGCGCCCACGGCGTGTGGGCCGCTGCCAGATAAGCTTGAAGATGCTTGCCTACGAAACCGGAGAGCCCGGTGACGAACAGACGCTGAGTCAAGGAAGCGGGCCTTTTATCTGATGCTACGCTCGGCGACGCTCTTCCTAGGAATACGACGTTCCAGAGGTCATGCCGGATAGCGTGTTGTTCTGATTATCGCGCTCCAATCTGTGCCAAGAATGCGCCGATTTCAACCGCTTATTCGTGACCGGTAGGTTCTCATTCGAACGGCATGACGTTTTCTCCGTCAGCCTTCACGTTTTTGCGAAAGGTATGTTTAGAATGCCTCTCGATTTCGTGCTTGACTGCCTCCTGTTCTGTTGATCGAACAGGTCGCGGTCGCGATAACAGAACAAGAACACGATGGGTCGACCAGTCCGCCGGGAAGGCTTCCGGACAACGAAGCAGCGCCTGGCCTCGCTCATCACCACCAAGCTGTCGAACGGGCAGTTTCATCACGAGATGCCATGAATTTCATCCTTTACTCGGATATCAACGAGCGCTCGATCGGCCACAACCTCGGTCGCCCCGAATACAGCTACTACTTCGTCCTCAAGGCCTACCGGCCAATCCTCGAATCGCTGGGACAGGTCCACCTGGTACAGAGCACGGACGAAGTCGACCCGCTCTACCGGCAACTGCATGAACAGGGCGAAGACTGCCTGTTCCTCTCCTTCACCCCGCCGCACAAGGCGGCGCGGGGCCTGCAATGCCCGATGCTGTGCGTGGTCGCCTGGGAGTTCGAGTCGATTCCCGACGTGGCGTGGGACGGCGATCCGGCGCAGGACTGGAGCCAGGTCCTGGCCGGCCATGGCGCAGCCATCACCCTCTCCGAGCAGACTGCCCGCGCGGTTCGCCGGGTGCTGGGCGAAGACTTTCCGGTACTGGTGCTGCCGACGCCGATCTGGGAGGACTTCGCCGCGATCCGCCAGCAAGGCGAACGGAATCCGGTCAAGTCCGGCGAGACCCTGCAACTCAAGGGCTGCGTCATCGACAGCCGCCTGCTGGGCCTTTCCGCCGACGGCCTCATCGCACCGATCAGGGAAGAGACCGAGGACGAGATCCTCGAGGTCCTCCCCGAGACGCCCGCCGAGCCCGAGCCCGAACCGGTCCCTGAGCCAGAACCAGAGCCGGTTCCTCTCGACTGGAGGCGCCGACTGGTCATCAGCAAGCACTACCTGCTGCTGTGGTACCGGGAAGCCGTCAGCGACCTGGTACCCATACCGGTACGCCGCTGGCTGTTCCGTCACCTGCGCCGGCCGCTGCCGCCCCCGCCAACGGCGCTGGAAACGCTGCCGGAGCCATTGCCCCAGGCCATCGAGCCGATGCCGCCCGCCGAGCCCGAGCATCCGCCGGCGCTGCTGCCGGACGTCGACCAGCACCAGCAGGTCGTCGTGGACGGGGTGGTCTACGTCTCGGTGTTCAATCCGCTGGACGGGCGCAAGAACTGGCATCAGCTGATCACCGCCTTCTGCTGGGCATTCCGCGACACCAGCGATGCCACGCTGGTGCTGAAGATGACCCAGAGCGACCTGACGACCTACCACGTCGAACTGCTCACCCTGCTTTCCCAACTGTCGCCATTCGCCTGCCGGGTCATCGCCCTGCACGGCTATCTCGATGCCGCGGAGTACGCCCGCCTGTACGGAGCCGCCAGCTACTACGTGAACGCCTCGCGCTGCGAGGGCCTGTGCCTGCCGCTGATGGAATTCATGTCCTGCGGCACCCCGGCGATCGCTCCGGACCATTCGGCGATGGCCGACTACATGGACGCCCAGGTGGGCTTCGTGGTCCGCTCCAGCCAGGAGCCCGCGGCCTGGCCGCAGGATTCGCGCCGGTTGTACAGCACCCGGCGCTACCGGCCGAGCTGGGAGTCCCTGAAGGAGGCCTACCTGGAGAGCTACCGGGTAGCCCGGGAACAGCCGGAGCGCTATCGGCAACTGTCCGCCGCGGCCAACCAACGCATGCGCGGCTACTGCGCCGGCGACGTGGTCCGCCAGCGCCTGGAACCCTTCCTTTCCGCCCGCAAGGCAACCCCTGCGCCCGGCGTCGAACTGGCGGCCACCGCCACAGGCAACGTTCCATGCTGATCATCATCCACTCCGAGACCAACAAGACCACCATCCGGCAGAACCTCGGGCGCCCGGAGTACAGCTATTACTTCGTCCTCAAGGAATTCCGTCCGCTGCTGGAAGAGATCGGCCAGGTGGTCGAAGTCAGCGATCCCGACGAACTGGTGGACCGCCTCTACCACGACTGCCGCAAGCGCGGCGAACCCTGCGTCTTCCTCTCCTTCTCGCCGCCCCATCGCACGCCGATCCACCATGCCTGCCCGACCATCCCGGTGTTCGCCTGGGAGTTCAGCACCCTCCCCAGCGAAACCTGGCACGGCGAACCGCGCCACGACTGGCGACATGTGCTGCGCCACAGCGGACGGGCCATCACCCACTCCAGCTTCACGGTCGACGTGGTGCGCGCCGCCATGGGTCGCGACTACCCGGTACTGAGCGTGCCGGCGCCGGTCTGGGATCGCTTCGCCAACCGCGCCTCGCAGCAGGCGGGCCGTCCCGAAGCCCGGGATGTGCGCCTGCGCCTGGACGGCCTGCTGGTGGACAGCCGCCAGCTGGACCTGGCCGTCCATGCCGACCCCGAGCCGTCGGCGGAGGTCCTGGCCCTGCCGGACCGCGCGGCGAAACAGGTCGAGCTGAGCCTCGACGGGGTCATCTACACCTCGGTGTTCAACCCCTACGACGGGCGCAAGAACTGGCAGGACATGATCAGCGCGTTCTGCGCCACCTTCCGCGACGAGCCCGACGCCACCCTGGTGCTGAAACTGACCCACCACAACGTCGGCGAAGCGCTGGCCGACATGCTTCACCACCTGTACAAGAACCAGTCCTACCGCTGCCGCATCGTGCTGATCCACGGCTACCTCGCCGACCCGGACTACGAGCGGCTGGTCGAGGCCACCAGCTACGTGGTGAACACCTCCTACGGCGAAGGCCAATGCCTGCCGCTGATGGAATTCATGTCCAGCGGCAAGCCGGCCGTGGCTCCGCGCAATACCGCGATGATCGACTACATCGACGCCGACAACGCCTTCATCGTCGACTCCTCGGAAGAAGCCACCGCCTGGCCCCACGACCCGCGCGCGGCCTACCGCACGCTGCGCTACATCACCGACTGGGAGTCGCTGTGCCGGGCCTACCGGGCCAGTTTCGAGGTCGCTCGCCAGGAGCCGGAGCGCTACGCACGCATGTCCGCGCATGCCAGCGCCAGCCTCGAACGCTTCTGCAGCCGCAAGCTGGCCGTGGAGCGCCTGCGTCGCTTCCTCGACGAAGCGGCACAAGGCGACCCCTCCGCCTTGCAAAGCATCCCGGCATGATCCGCGCCCTGCTCCAACGCTGGCGTTCCCGTCCCGCTGCGGCGAGCGAACCGGTGTCGCCACGCATGTGCGGTCTGCGCGATGCGGTGCTGGATGGCTGGTTCCGCAGCGAAACCGGCGAACTGCTCGCCGGCTTCGCCATCGGCGCCCAGGACACCCTGCTCGATCTCGGCTGCGGCGAAGGCGTCGCCACCCTCTTCGCCGCCCGCCAGGGCGCTTCGGTGATCTTCACCGACAGCGAGGAGGACAAGGTGCGGAGCCTGGCGCAGCAGGTCGAGGCGGTGGCCCGGCGGCCCTTCACCGGCCTGGTCAGCGACAGCGACCCGCTGCCGCTGCGCGACGCCTGCGCCGACAAGCTGGTGTGCATGGAAGTGCTCGAACACGTGGCCAACCCAGCGCGGGTGATGGCCGAACTCGTGCGTCTCGGCCGCCCTGGCGCGCAGTACCTGCTGAGCGTGCCGGACCCGGTCGGCGAACACCTGCAGCAGGGCATCGCCCCGGCCGACTACTTCCGGGCGCCCAACCACATCCACATCTTTTCCCGTGACGACTTCGCGCGCCTGGTGCAGGACGCCGGGCTGGTCATCGAGCACCGCCAGGCCAGCGGCTTCTTCTGGGTGATGGGCATGATCTTCTTCTGGGCCAGCGAACGGGCCGCCGGCCGTGAGCTCGGCGGCGCCGTCCGCGACCGTATCCAGCCGCCCTACCCGGCGCTGATGGAAGACTGGGCACGGCTCTGGGAAAACCTCCTGGCCCGTCCCGACGGTCTGGAGATCAAGCACCTGCTCGACCATTTCATGCCCAAGAGCCAGGTGATCATCGCGCGCAAGCCGCTCGACCCCGGATCGTCGCGGACATGAGCGGCAAACGCATCCTCGACATCGAACTGTTGCGCGGGCTGGCCGTGCTCGGCGTGGTATTCCACCATCTGCACGGCAACCTGTTCAGCGGCTCCCCGGCACTGCTGGACGGCATCAACCAGCGCGTCCAGTTCTGGTGGGGCGTGGACCTGTTCTTCGCCATCTCCGGCTTCGTCATCGCCCGCACCCTCATCCCGCAACTGCGCGAGGCGCCCACACGCCAGGCATTCTGGGAACAGGCGCGGTACTTCTGGATCCGCCGCGCCTTCCGCCTGCTGCCCTCGGCCTGGCTGTGGCTGGCGCTGATCCTGGCCTGTTGCCTGCTGCTGAACCGCTCCGGAGCCTTCGGCAGCCTGTCGGCCAACCTCGCGGCGAGCCTCGCCGGTTTCCTCCAGGTCGCCAACTTCCGCTTCGCCGACAGTTTCTACCGCTACGAATACGGTGCCAGCTTCGTCTACTGGAGCCTTTCCCTGGAGGAACAGTTCTACCTCCTGCTGCCGCTGCTGATCCTCTGCCTGCGTCGCTACCTGGGCTGGGCCCTGCTGGCGCTGGTGCTGGTCCAGTTCTTCAGCCTGCGCACGCCGCTGCTGATGGTATTGCGCACTGACGCCCTGGCCATCGGCGTACTGCTCGCCCTCGCCTCCCTGCAGCCTGGCTATGCCCGCTGGAACCCCACCCTGCTGGGCCGCGCCTGGAGCGGGCCGTTGCTGCTGGCCGCCGTGGCCGCGGCCCTGGGCGTGCTGGCCAGCGAAGCGTACAGCCTGGTCGCCGTGCGGATCGGCGCCATCGCGCTATTGTGCGGACTGCTGGTGTGGATAGCCTCCTACGACCGCGACTACCTGCTCTCCAACGGGCCGCTGAAGCGCTTGCTGGTCTGGGTCGGCGCGCGCTCCTATGCGATCTACCTGATCCACATCCCGGCGTTCTATCTCAGTCGCGAACTCTGCTTCCGCCTGGGCTGGGACGCCGGCGAGCGGCCCCTGTCGCTGCTCGGCACCAGCCTGGTCCTGATCGTCGTACTCAGCGAGCTCAACTACCGCTTCGTCGAGAGCCCCTGCCGCGACCTGGGCTCCCGCCTGGTCAAGCGCCTGAGCGCCGCCCGCCGCGTCGCCACCACTTCCGGAGCCACCTCATGCTGAACTTCCTCAAGAAGATCGTCTCGCCGCCCAGCCCCGCCACCGAGCCCGTCGCCGCGCCACCCGCCCCCGCGCCGGTCGACCCGTACATGCTCGGGTTGCGCGACGCGGTGCTCAGCGGCTGGTTCAACCAGGAGACCGACGAGCTGTTCAGCGGCTTTCCGATTTCCGCCGAGGACACCGTGCTCGACGTGGGGTGCGGCGACGGCGGCAACGTTCATTTCTGCGCCATGCGCGGCGCTCGCATCATCATCGCCGACATCGACGCGGAAAAGATCGCCAGGACCCGCGAGCGCCTGGCCGATACCCCGGCCCGCGAACTGGAATGCCTGGTCAGCGACTGCGACCCGTTGCCCCTGGCTGACGCCACGGCCACCCGGGTGGTCTCCACCGAGGTCATCGAGCACGTCGACGATCCGCGGCAGTTCCTCGCCGAGCTGGTACGGGTCGGCCAGCCCGGCGCACTCTATCTGCTCAGCGTGCCGCATCCCACGTCGGAAGACCTGCAGAAGGACTTCGCCGCCGACGAATACTTCCGCAAGCCCAACCACATCCGCGTGCTCGGCGAGGAGCAGTTCGCCGCACTGGTGCGCGAAGCCGGCCTGGAAATCCTCAGCCACAGCCGCTACGGCTTCTACTGGTCGCTGTGGATGCTGCTGTTCTGGGAGGCCAAGGTCGATTTCGGCAATCCCGACCATCCCCTCCTCGAACACTGGGCCAGGACCTGGCAGGCGCTGCTCGACTCGCCGCGCGGCCCGGCCATCAAGCAGGCCCTGGACGCCGTGGTCGCCAAGAGCCAGGTGATCATCGCGCGCAAGCCCGCTCAGGCGTAGAACCACCGGAACAGTTCCGCTACAGCCGGGCGGAACAGTTGCCGGGGCCACCGAACTGTTCCGTCCAACTCCCGCGTGGTTGCCCCTGAGCAAGCCAGCGGTCCCGGCGCATCATGAGGTTCCACACCCCGCCCCCATCCCCGGGATGGGAAGGAACGCACGATGAGGACATCCCCGCACCCGCACGCCGGGAGTTCCAGCGGTCTCCCGGCCGCCCATCCACATCTCGCCGCCCTGTTGGAAAAATTGAATTCCTGGCGACAAAACGCTCGATCGCGCAAGCATCTTGCGCAAATGTCCGAACACGACCTCGCCGACCTGGCGATCAGCCCGAGCGAACGCTACGTAGAGATTTCGAAACCTTTCTGGCGCTGAGCCGCTGGTGACGTGGCGCACAGTTGGTTAGTCTCAGCGTTGACACGGCCGCGCGGATGCGGCCGTCTACGCTGACTTCGTTCGGAGCAACTCACATGAAACGTCTGCGCCTGATCGGTGCCGCTGCCCTGCTCGCCTGCGCCTCCAGCGCGTTCGCCAGCAGCTTCGTGGTCACCACGGATACTCTGGTCCGCGCCACCGGCATGACCTCCAATGCCACTTCGGACATCACCAATTCCTTCCGCGACGACAAGATCGTCCTCGAAGCGCGCGACGACGCCGCCAGCTTCGTCGCCAGCCAGGGCGACATCCGCGGTTCGCACCTGGAAGCCGCACTGCGCCACATCCGTGGCAAGCTGCCGAGCCTGGCCGCCAACGACATGCAACTGGCCCAGGCGATCCTGACCATCTGAGTCGCCCGCCCCGCCGCCGCAGCCGCCCGGCTGCGGCGATGACCTGGCCGACCGGCCACACTGGCTCCGCGCCGCACATTCCGTTAGCCTTGGCGGCTGTTCCAGTCCTATTCCGCCCAACCCCATGCGTTACCGGTTCTCGTTGCTCTTCTGTTGCCTGCTGGCGCCCGCTGCGCACGCCTTCGATACCACGACGGCGTTCACCGCGAAGTCCCTTTACGTCACCAGCAAGCTGACCAGCACGCCGTTCGAGAACAAATTGTTACGCGATGCCCGGGGCGATGCGGCCAGCTTCGTCGCCAGCGATGGCAGCATCCGTGGTGCGCGCCTGGAAGCGGCGCTGCGCTGGTTGCGTGTCGCGCACCCCGAGCTGGCGGCCAGCGATCAGGAACTGGCCGAAGCAATTCTTGCCCAATAGGCGATCACCACCGTTCCGGAGAACCTCCATGCGCCGTAGCTCCATGCGTCATAGCCCCCTGTTCGCCGCCCTGCTGCTGGCGCTCTGCGCCACGGCCGCGGAAGCACGCTCGGTGGTCGCGACCAGCAATATCATCGTCCGCGCCCTCGACCGCAGCATCGACTTCACTTCCGACACCACCACTTCCGTGCGCGACATGAAAGTGGTCACCGAGGCGCGCGACGACGCCGCCAGTTTCGTCGCCAGCGACGGCGCCATTCGCGGCGCCCAGCTGGAAGCCGCGATGCGGACCCTGCGCAGCCGTCTGCCGGAAGCCCGTGAAGCCTCCGACCAGGTACTTGCCGAAGCCATTCTCGCCCTGTGAGGAAGGCCTGCGCCTGGCTGCTGGCGCTGGCCCTCTGCGGAGCCGGCAACGCGACGGCGGCCCTGCGCCTGAAACTCGACGCGCCTGGGCTGGACCCTGCGCAGCGCGAGGCCAGCCAGCAACTCTTGGACGATGCCGCGGACAAGCTGCCGCCGGCCTTCCGCGAACGCCTGGACCGCGAGATCGAGGTCGAGTGGCGCGACGACCTGCCCGCCAACGGCATGGGCCAGGCCCGTGGCCCGCAGCGCATCGCGCTGAACCGCAAGTACCTGGCCGATCTCACCGACGGCAGCGCCGCCAGCCGCCAGACCGGGCGCGTGCACGGCACCGAGCGGCGCGAGCTGCTGGCGACCCTGCTGCACGAGCTGACCCACGTCTACGATCGCGCGCGCCTGTGGTCGGCGGAGGAAAAACGCGAGATCCGCCGCTGCACGCGCCAGGAAGAAACCCTCGGCCGGATCGCCCAGCCCACCGATTGCCGCGGGCAGAGCGGTCGCCGCTTCACGCTCTCCGACGACCCGCGCCTGCTCGATCTCGCCGGCTGGCCGCAGCGCGCCGGCCAGCGCGGGCGGCGCGAGGCGCACAATGGCTTCGTACTGCGCAGCCCGGACGTCTACGAGCTGAGCAATCCGCGCGAGTTCGTCGCGGTGAACATGGAGTACTTCCTCCTCGATCCCAGCTACGCCTGCCGCCGCCCGGCGCTCTACCGCTACTACCAGCAACGCTTCGGCTGGGCGCCGGAACACAGTGCCTGTGCGCAGAGCTTCGCCTACCTCAACGCCGGCCGCGACTTCGGCCAGCAGCCGCTGGGCCAGCTCGACCCCGAGCGGGTCTACGAGGTCGACTACCTGCTGGCCGAGGCCAACGACAACCTGGTCAGCCGCTGGGGCCACACCATGCTCCGCCTGGTGATCTGCGCCCCCGGCCGGCCGCGTGGGCCGGACTGCCGGCTGGACCTCGACCAGCATCTGGTGCTGTCCTACCGCGCCTTCGTCGGCGACCTGCAATTGTCCAGCTGGGACGGCCTGACCGGCGCCTATCCGTCGCGCCTGTTCGTCCTGCCGCTGTCGCAGGTGATCGAGGAATACACCAAGGTCGAGCTGCGCAGCCTCGCCTCGGTGCCGCTGAAGCTGGACCGCGAGGAGGTCGCCAGCCTGGTCGAGCGCGCCGCGCAGAGTCACTGGAGCTACGACGGCCAGTACTACTTCATCTCCAACAATTGCGCGGTGGAAACCCTCAAGCTTCTGCGCAGCGGCATCCCCCGGCGACCGCTGCAAAGCCTGGACAGCATCACCCCCTACGGCGTGCTCGAGATGCTGGAGAACCGCAAGCTGGCCGATCCCAGTGTGCTCGACGACCCCAAGGAAGCCCTGCGCCTGGGCTACCGCTTCGACTCCTTCCGCGACCGCTACCAGGCGATGTTCGACGTGCTCAAGCAGCGCCTGCACATTCCCCAGGACAAGGTCGAGGACTGGCTGGCGCTGCCGGCCAGGGAGCGCCAGCCCTGGTTCGCCAAGGCCGACCTGCGCGCCAGCGCGGCGCTGCTGCTGCTCGAGCAGGCCTCGCTGCGGCGCCAGCTGCTGCTCGCCCAGGACGAGTTGAAGCGCCTGTACCTCGGCCACCTGGACAAGCCGGCCGGCGACCAGCGCCTGGAAGTGGCCGGCAAGACCTTCCAGCAGATCCTCGACGACAGCGGCTTCCTCAGTCGTCCGGCGGAACTCCTGGAGGGCGGCTACGGCCTGCCGCAGGCCGCCGAGTGGAAGCACCTGGAAGAGCAGACCCGCGAACGCCAGGCGCGCCTGCGCCGGCTCAGCGACGACCTCGACCGCGAGGTCCGCGCCCTGCTCGATCCCGAGCGCCGCGCCGAGCTGGAAGCCAACGAGGCCAACATCAAGGAGGTCGGCGCGCACCTGCGCGAGCTGCACAAGGCGGCCGGCGGGCTGATGCTGCCCTGAGGGAGGCGCCTGCAGGACGCATGGTCCCGAGCGCTCTTTCAGCGCCTCGCAGACGGCGGATAACGCTCTGCGTTATTCGCCCTACAGGTGCCACCTCCGGTCTTCGCTCACGGGTCGTCCGCTCCGGCGATGAACTCCTCGTCCTCTTCGGGCAACTGCGGGTCGAGGTGTAGCCATGGCAGGCGGCTGCCGACCCAGATGTGCCGGTTGGCGGGGGCGCGCTCGGGATGGTCGAGGCTGGCCACGGTGAAGTCCAGGGTATCGGCGCTGAGCCGGGTGAACAACGCCAGGTTGGCCCCGCAACGCGGGCAGAAGTAGCGCGTGCAGCTGGCCGACGAGGCATATTCCGCCGGTTCGCCCGCCAGCCAGCGGAACGCCGCGCGCGGCACCGTGGCCCAGGTGGTGACGATGCCGCCTGTGGTGCGCCGGCAGATCGAGCAGTGGCAGTGAGCGACATCGTCCAGCGGCGCGGCGACGGCGTAGCGCAGATAGCCGCAATGGCAACCGCCGGTATGGGTCTCGGGCATGGCGAATCCTCCTCGCGGGAGTGCCAGCATAAGCCGGACTTGCCCTGTGCCGCAGCCACCTCGCAAGATGAGCGGATTCCACTATCCGGGGGTGCCCGTGACCGCTCTGCTCTACTCCCTCTGGCCGCTGTTCGCCCTCATCGTCGGCGGTTACGCCCTGCGCCGCTGGGACTTTCCCGGCGAAGCCTTCTGGCCTGCCGCAGAACGCCTGAACTACTTCATCCTGTTTCCCGCGCTGCTGTTCAGCAACCTGGCGACCGCGCCGCTGGACGACCCCGGCCTGGCCCGCCAGGCCCTGGCCGTACTGCTCGGGCTCGGCGTCGCCTGGCTCGCCCTGCTGCTCTGCAAGCGCTGGCGCGGCTGGGACGCCGGGCGCTTCGGCGCCATCGCCCAGGGCGTATTGCGCTTCAACACCTATCTCGGCCTGGCCGCGGTCGGCAGCCTGTACGGCAAGCCGGGCCTGACCCTGGCCGCGCTGATGCTGGCGCTGATGGTGCCGACGGTGAACGTGATGTCGGTCTGGGCGCTGACCGCCGAGCGCGGCATCAGCCTGCGCGCGCTGCTGCTGCCGATCCTGAAGAACCCGCTGATCCTCGCCTGCCTCGCCGGCGCACTGGTCAACCTGGCCGGCGTCGGCCTGCCCGGCGGCAGCGATCGCCTGCTCAACCTGCTGGCGGTGGCCAGCCTGCCGCTGGGCCTGCTGTGCGTCGGCGCGGCGCTGAAACCCCAGGAACTCGGCGGCGAAGTCGCGGCCCTTGGCTGGAACTGCGCGGCGCGGCTGCTGGCGATGCCCCTGCTGGCCTTCGCCATCGCTCGCGGGCTGGGCCTGCCGAGCATGGAAAGCGCCGTGCTGGTACTGTTCTTCGCCCTGCCGACGGCGCCCACCGCCTATGTGCTGACCCGCCAACTGGGCGGCGACGGCCACCTGATGGCGGGCATCATTACCTTGCAAACGCTGCTTTCCGGCGCCACTCTGGTCGGCGTACTCCTCGTGCTGCAAGGAAGCCCATGACGACAGGACGCGTCGCCGCCGCCCTCACGGCGCTCTGCCTGCTCTGCCAACCGGCCTTCGGTTTCATCAAGGTGTTTCCCGAATTCGACGACGAACCCGGCGCCGCCACCTTCTTCTGGGCGGCCGTCACCACCGTCGGCCCGTTCATCGGCAGCACCGTCAGCGCACAGGAGTCCAGCGCTGACGAGGGCGACAAGCTCGTCCAGGCGCGGGACGACGCCGCCAGCTTCGTCGCCAGCGACGGTGCGATCCGTGGCGCGTACCTCCAGGCAGCCTTGCAGGTCCTGCGCCAAGCCCCGGAATACGCCGGGTACAGCGACCTGCAACTGGCCGCGGCGCTCCTCGCGCGGCAGCCCTGATCGACCATATATCCGAAATTACCCGCACGTTTCCCGCCGTTATCCAGCGAAAGCTGCCTGAAAGCTTCCCGCCGTAGCATCCGCCCACCACCGGCAGAAGACCGGACACGACGGCGCGCCCACGAGACGCCCGCTTACCCGTACAAAAACAACAATGGTGATTGCCATGCCCCGTTCCGCACACGCCTACAGCCGCACTCCGTCCGCGCGACGCCACCCGCCCGCCGCCTGCTGACCGCACGCCGCACGCCCGTCCGCCGTCTTCCCCGGAGTGAACCCATGCTGACCCTGCTCGCCTTCGCCATGGTGGCGACCTTCATGTTCCTGATCATGACCAAGCGCCTGTCCGCGCTGATCGCGCTGATCCTGGTCCCGATCGCCTTCGCCCTGATCGGCGGTTTCGCCGCCGGCCTCGGCCCGATGATGCTCGACGGCATCCGCACCCTGGCGCCGACCGGCGTGATGCTGATGTTCGCGATCCTCTACTTCGCCATCATGATCGACTCCGGGCTGTTCGACCCGGCGGTGCGCAAGATCCTCCGGCTGGTCAAGGGCGACCCGCTGAAGGTCTCGCTGGGCACCGCGGCGCTGGCGATGATCGTCTCCCTCGACGGCGACGGCTCGACCACCTACATGATCTGCGTGGCCGCCGTACTGCCGTTGTACAGCCGCCTGGGCATGAGCCCGCTGGTGATGGCCTGCCTGATCATGCTCTCCAGCGGCGTGCTCAACATGACCCCCTGGGGTGGCCCCACCGCCCGCGCGGCGAGTGCCCTGCACGTCGACCCGGCGGATATCTTCGTGCCGATGATCCCGGCGATGATCGCCGGGCTGCTGGCGATCTTCGCCATCGCCTGGATCTACGGCAAGCGCGAGCGCGCCCGCCTCGGCGAGCTGCACCTGCCCACCGACCATGAGGACCTGGCGGAGATCAGCGTGTCGCAGTATCCGGAGGCGCGCCGGCCCAAGCTGCTGTGGTTCAACGCTATTCTCACCGTGGTCCTGATGGCGACCCTGATCGCCGGCCTGCTGCCGATGCCGGTGCTGTTCATGATCGCCTTCGGCATCGCCATGATCGTCAACTACCCGTGCATCCAGGAGCAGAAGAAGCGCATCGGCGCACACGCCGAGAACATTCTCGCAGTGGTCTCGCTGATCTTCGCCGCCGGGGTGTTCACCGGCATCCTCTCCGGCACCGGGATGGTCGACGCCATGTCCAAGAGCCTGCTGGCGGTGATCCCGCCGGCGCTGGGCCCATACCTGGCGACCATCACCGCGCTGGTGAGCATGCCGTTCACCTTCTTCATGTCCAACGACGCCTTCTACTACGGCGTCCTGCCGATCCTCACCCAGGCCGCCGCCGAATACGGCATCACCCCGGTGGAAATGGCCCGCGCCTCGATCGTCGGCCAGCCGGTGCACCTGCTCAGCCCGCTGGTGCCCTCCACCTACCTGCTGGTGGGGCTGGCCAAGATCGACTTCGGCGACCACCAGCGCTTCACCCTGAAATGGGCCGTGCTGGTGTGCCTGGCAATCCTCGCCATGGCCCTGCTGCTGGGCCTGTTCCCCCTGTTCAGTAACTGACCGAGACGAGTGACCGCTTCATGGAATGGCT
The DNA here is from genome assembly GCF_001457615.1 of Pseudomonas aeruginosa. Taxonomy (GTDB): domain Bacteria; phylum Pseudomonadota; class Gammaproteobacteria; order Pseudomonadales; family Pseudomonadaceae; genus Pseudomonas; species Pseudomonas aeruginosa. Next base: position 6,208,950 of record NZ_LN831024.1, read on the forward strand.
GACCAGCCCGGAAATCTGGATTGCGTTCTTCACCCTGACCGCCCTGGAGATCGTCCTCGGCATCGACAACATCATCATGATCTCGATCCTGGTCGGGCGCATGCCGAAGCACCTGCAGCCACGCACCCGCTTCTTCGGCCTGGCCCTGGCGATGGTGACGCGGATCCTGCTGTTGCTGTCGATCACCTGGGTCATGCGCCTGACCGCCGACCTCTTCCACCTGTTCGGCCAGGGCATCTCCGGACGCGACCTGATCCTGTTCTTCGGCGGCCTGTTCCTGCTCTGGAAAAGCAGCTCGGAGATCTACCAGGGCCTGGAAGGCGAGGAAGAAAGCGGCGATGAACCGAAGGGGTCGGCGGGCGGCTTCATCGGCACCATCATCCAGATCGCGATCATCGACATCGTCTTTTCCCTGGACTCGGTGATCACCGCCGTCGGCATGGTCTCCCACGTGCCGGTGATGGTCGCGGCGATCATCGTCGCGGTACTGGTGATGATGCTCTGCGCCGGCGCCATCAGCGACTTCATCGACAAGCACCCGTCGCTGAAGATGCTCGCCCTGTCGTTCCTCATCGTGGTCGGCACGGTGCTGATCGCCGAAGCCTTCGAAGTCCATGTGCCGAAGGGCTACGTCTACTTCGCCATGGCCTTCTCCCTGGCCGTGGAGGCGCTGAACATCCGCATGCGCGGCGCTGCCGCGCGCAAGCGGGGCGAAGAGCCAGTGAAGCTGCGCAAGGAAGTGCTCGGCGACTGAGCCGCTCAGGCCGGCTCGAAACGCTCGCCGCGGAATACCCGGCGAGCCGCGCCGCGACTGATCCGACCGTGGGCCCGGCGGCGCTCCGCGCGCAGCGCGTCGGCCGCGCTGCTCGCCTGGTCCGCGAGGCGCCGGGCGATCAGCAGGATCGCCAGGCGTTTGTTGGCGTGCTGGCTACGCTGGCTCTGCACCCTGACGCTGATGCCGCTGGCCAGGTGGGTGGCGCGCACCGCCGAGTCGCTGGTGTTGACATGCTGGCCGCCGGGGCCGGAAGAGCGCAGGGTCTCGAAACGGATC